>WFTQ01000001.1 GCA_015485355.1 bacterium
CCCGTCCCCCGATCGTCCGTGCCCATGCGTTTCACCCGGGCCGCCGCACTTGAATCTGAATGATGCACATTATCCCTCTTTGATTTCCCTGAAAACCAATTTAGGAAATCCACAGAAAAAGTAAAACGTTTTTTCTAACTTTGGTGATTTTTTTTGGCGTTTCCTTAAAATGATTCCCCGATTTGATAAAAATGTTTTACCCGGATGGGCATGAACGGGGACGAATCCCCGCACCCCAAGGCAGCGATACCGTCCCCTCCCGGAATTCCGAACCCCTTTTAGGAATTCTTAACCCAAAATCCCAATTATTTTAAATCCACTATTGATTCACTCGACGGAACACCGTATATTTGACGGTGGTAAATACGACAAAATTGGTCGGATTTGATTATGTTCAAATTGAGCAAAAAAGTGGAATACGCCTTGATCGCCATGATTTATATGTCCGAAAAGGACCAGGGGGAGCTGACGACCGCCCGGGAACTGTCCCGACAATTCAACATTCCCTCGGAATTGCTGGGCAAGGTGCTTCAGCATCTGGCCCGAAAAGGGCTGATCGTATCCGTTCAAGGGGTCAAAGGGGGGTATCAGTTGCCCCGATCGCTGGATAAAATCTCCCTGGCGGAGGTGATCACCTCCGTGGAGGGCCCGATTCAGCTGGTCAATTGCGTGGATCCTGTGGACTGCGGGTGCGAACAGTTTGATTATTGCAACATCCGCTCTCCCATGGGACAGGTTCAAAGCAGCCTGTTTCAGTTTCTCAATCAAATCACCTTAAAAGATTTGCAACAGCATCACTGGCAGTACATCGGAATGCCGACGACCAATACACAACCGGGATAATTCAATAACGAGGAACCTCATCATGCCCACAAAGGAAGAAGTGCTGGAAATGCTTAAAAACGTGAACGATCCGGAATTGATGTTGAACATTGTGGATCTGGGACTGGTCTATGATGTGGAGGTGCAGGATCGCAAGGTTCACGTTACCATGACGCTGACCTCTCCCATGTGTCCTGTCGGTCCGCTGATTCAAAAAGAGGCCAAAGAAATAATCGAGGAGATGGAAGGCGTCGAAGAAGCCGATATTGAAATCGTGTGGGATCCGCCCTGGAGTCCCGATCGCATGAGCGATGAAGCCAAACTGGCACTGGGGTTTGATATTTAAACCTTCACGGGAAGTGGTACTAAAACAAAGGAGATGGTTTGCATCATGAGTAAAAAACCCGAATTCGTCATAGAAGATTTGCACGCCGGCATTGAGGGGCGGCCCATTTTGCGAGGGGTGAACTTACGCGTAAACGTCGGGGAAGTCCACGCCCTGATGGGGCCCAACGGTTCCGGCAAGAGCACCCTGGCCAACATCATACTGGGCCATCCGGCCTACGAAGTGACCCGGGGGCGAATTCTGTTCAAGGGGCAGGATATACTGGAACTGGGGGCCGACGAACGGGCCCATCTGGGTCTGTTCCTGGCATTCCAGTACCCCGTGGAAATTCCGGGCGTCACCGTGGCCAAATTCCTGAAGCGGGCTTTGGAAAGCCGCATCGCCGGCGGCGGAAACGGCGAGAAACTGTCTGTTCCCAAATTCATCAAGGAATTAAAGGAAAGCATGAAACTCATGGGACTGGACGAACAGTTCGTCAACCGCTACCTCAACGAGGGGTTTTCCGGAGGGGAGAAGAAACGCATGGAAATCGTTCAGATGCTGATGCTGAAGCCCGAATTCGCCATCCTGGACGAAACCGATTCCGGGCTGGATATCGACGCCCTGAAGATCGTGGCCCAGGGGGTCAACCGCATGCGGGGCCCCAACTTCGGCGCGCTGATCATCACCCACTACCAGCGCATTCTCAATTACATCCAACCGGATAAGGTCCATATCATGTACGAAGGGCGTATCGTGGCCTCCGGGGGACCGGAGTTAAGCGAAGAACTGGAAAAATACGGCTACGAAAACATCCGCGAAAAATTCGGCATCGAAACCCAGGTCTCAGCTTAGGAGGAACCATGAAAGACAAAGCCATCACCCTACCCGATATCGATCTGGGGACGTCCCCGGATAAGTATAAATACGGCTTTCGTCAGCCGGAACGGTCGGTTTTCAAGGCGAAGAAGGGCCTGAACCGCGAGGTTGTGATGCAGATTTCCGACCATAAAAACGAACCGGACTGGATGCGGCGATTTCGGCTCAAGGCGCTGGAGATCTTCTACCAGAAACCCATGCCCAACTGGGGACCGGACCTCTCGGCCCTGAACTTCGACGATATTTATTACTACATCAAGCCGGTGGAAAAACAAGGCCGTTCCTGGGAAGAAGTGCCCGAGGAGATCAAAGACACCTTCGATAAACTGGGCATCCCGGAGGCGGAACGCAAATTCCTGGCCGGCGTGGGCGCTCAGTACGACTCCGAAGTGGTCTACCATAACATCCGGGAAGAATTGAAGAAAAAGGGCGTCATCTTTGTGGACCCGGAAACCGCCGTGCAGGAGTACCCCGACCTGGTGCGCGAATATTTCGGCACCATCGTGCCACCCGCGGATAACAAATTCGCCGCCCTCAATAGCGCCGTATGGTCGGGCGGTAGTTTTATCTACGTCCCCCCCGGCGTCCAGGTGGACATCCCCCTGCAGGCTTACTTCCGAATCAACGCCCGCAATATGGGTCAGTTCGAACGCACCCTGATCATCGCCGATGAAGGCAGCTTCGTCCATTACGTGGAAGGCTGCACCGCACCCATCTATACCACCGACTCCCTCCACAGCGCCGTGGTGGAAATTATCGCGAAAAAAGGCGCCCGGGTGCGCTACACCACCATCCAGAACTGGAGCGGTAACGTGTACAACCTGGTAACCAAACGCGCCGTAGCCCACGAAGAAGCCACCGTGGAGTGGGTCGATGGAAACATCGGCAGCAAAATCACCATGAAGTATCCCGCCGTCTATCTGCTGGGACGCAAAGCCCATGGGGAGATTCTCTCCGTCGCTTTTGCCGGAAAGGGACAAATTCAGGACACCGGAGGCAAAGTGGTCCATGTGGCCGACGATACCAGCTCCCTGATCACCTCCAAATCCATCAGCAAGGACGGCGGACAGGCCAGCTACCGCGGCCTGCTGAAAGTTTATCCCCATCTGAAAAACATCAAGTCCCATGTGGTGTGCGACGCCCTGATCATGGACGAAGCCTCCCGAACCGACACCTATCCCTACATCGAAATCGAATCCGACGACGTTTCCATCGAACACGAAGCCCGGGTGAGCAAGATCAGCGAAGAACAGGTTTTCTACCTGATGAGCCGGGGACTGTCGGAATCCGAAGCCGCCATGATGATTGTGAACGGCTTCATCGAACCGCTGGTGAAACAACTGCCCATGGAATATGCCGTGGAGCTGAACCGTCTCATCGAGCTGGAAATGGAAGGCTCGGTGGGATGATGGTTGGTCACCGGAACCCAAACCAACAACATCGAAGCAACAGGAGATACCATAGATGAAAGCAAGCACCGGCGCTAAAACTCTGGAATATTACAATGAATCGATCTGGAAACAATTCCTGGAGCGGCGTTCCGAACCGGAATGGATGATCCGATTTCGCAAAGAGGCCCTGGCGTTGTACCAGATGCTTCCCTGGCCTACGACCAACGACGAAGAATGGCGCCGCACCGCGATCAATCCTGCGGATTTCAACGGCTTCGCTCTGCTGGAGGAACCCCTTTCGGTCCCCAAACCCGAGCCTCCGGCGGAGGCCCACTGGTCGGGCCGCATCCGTTTCCGGGGCTGCCAGGCCTTGGAGGTCTCCCTGCATCCGGAACTGGCCCGTCAGGGCGTGGTCTTCACCACCCTGAGCGAGGCGGTGCTTCAACACCCGGAACTGGTGCGGGAACACTTTATGACCCGCAATGTGCGCCCGGCCGAGGGAAAGTTCGAAGCGCTGCACGGGGCCTTCTGGACCCACGGCGTGGTGCTGTATCTGCCCCCCTTCCTGGAAATCGAGGCCCCCTTCCTGGCCGTCTTCGAAGAAAGGGGGCGCCACACGGCCACCATGCCCCACATCCTGGTGGTGTTGGACAAAGGCGCCCGGGCCACCTTCCTGACGGAGGTCTTCAGTGCCGAAACCGGACCCGCTTTCCGCAATGCCGTGGTGAACGTCTACCTGAACGACAATGCCGATCTACGCTTCACCGAATTGCAGAATCTTAACGAGCAAACTTACAACATCATGAACGGCTGGAGCGAAATCCGAAGGGATGCCCGTTTCTATTCCCTGCTGGCCAATCTCGGCAGCCGGCTCACCAAAAACCGCTTCGGCGGGGGCATCATGGGCGCAGGCGCCTCGGCGAATTTGCATGGGGTGTATTTCGCCCATCGCCACCAGCATTTCGATCAGCGCACCATTCAATACCACCAGGCACCCGCCGCCACATCCAACGTTCTGTATAAAGGCGTGGTCAAGGACAAGGCCCACACGATCTATCAGGGACTCATCCGGGTGTTCAAACACGCCCAGAAAACCGATGCCTATCAATCCAATAAGAACCTTTCCCTGAACGATGGTGCCCGGGCCGATTCCATCCCCAGCCTGGAAATCGAAACCAACGACGTGCGCTGTACCCATGGCGCCACCGTGGGCAAGGTCAGCGACGAGGAGATTTTCTACCTGATGTCCCGGGGATTGTCCCGGCTGGAGGCGAAAAAGCTGCTGGTGGCCGGTTTTCTGGATGAAGTCATCCTCCAGGCTCCCGAAGCCGTGCAGCACATTGTACACGAGTGGGTGGAACAAAAACTGGAAACCCTGGAGAGCTGATATGGGCAAGTGGGTGGCCCTCGCTTCGGAAACCGATTTTCAAGACCGACCGGTAAAGGTGGTGGAGTACGACGGGGAACGCATCGCGCTGTTCCGGCTGAGCGACGGCATCTACGCCATCGACGATGAATGTTCCCACGCCACGGCAAGCCTGGCGGAGGGACGGGTGGAAGACCATGTAGTGGAATGTCCCCGACACGGGGCCCGTTTCGACATCCGCACCGGGAAGCACCTCTGTTTCCCGGCCGTTACCCCGGTCACATCCTATCCGGTGAAGCTCGAAGGCGGGAAAATATACGTTTACGTAGACGATTAAGGCGGGAGAACGGCGGCATGAAAGAGACCCAACAACCCGAAAGCTGGGAATCCGCGGTGGGCTTCGATCCTCACCGGGTGCGTCAGGACTTTCCCATATTAAAAGAAACCTTTCGACGGGGCCGACAGGGGGAGCGGAGCGTTCCCCTTGTTTATTTGGATAACGCCGCCACCACCCAGAAACCGCGCCCGGTGATTCAGGCCGTTGTGGATTACTACGAGCATGCCAACGCCAACGTGCATCGGGCCATCCATACCCTGGGGGATCGGGCCACGGAATTGTACGAAGCAAGCCGCCGGAAACTGGCCCGTTTTCTGGGCGCCGCCAGCGAACGGGAAATCGTCTTCACCCGGGGCACCACCGAAGCCATCAATCTGGTGGCCGCCGCCTGGGGACGAACCTTCCTGAACCCCGGCGACGAGATCCTGCTGACCGAAATGGAACACCACAGCAACCTGATTCCCTGGCAACTGCTGGCCCGGGAAAAGCAGCTGACCCTGCGTTTCATCCCCTTTCAAGCAGACGGTACCCTGGCGTTGGAGCACCTGGACCGCTACTTCACCCCACGCACACGACTGGTGGCCGTCACCCACATGTCCAATGTGTTTGGAACCATCAACCCCATCAAAGCGATTGTGGCGGCGGCCCATCGGTTCGACGTCCCCGTGCTGGTGGATGGCGCCCAGAGTGCACCCCACATGCCGGTCAATGTGCAGGAGCTGGACTGCGACTTTTTCGCCCTGTCGGGACACAAGATGTGTGGCCCCACGGGCATCGGGGTGCTGTACGCCCGGGAGAAATGGCTGGAAGCCATGGAGCCTTATCACGGAGGGGGAGAAATGATCCGTTCCGTGTGGCTGGATCGGGCCACCTGGAACGATATCCCCTACAAATTCGAGGCCGGCACGCCCAACATCGCCGGAGCGGTGGGACTGGGCGCGGCGGTGGAGTACCTATCCGCCATCGGCATGGAAAACATCGCCCGCTACGAACGATTCCTGACCCGCTACGCCCTGGAACGCCTCCGCGAAATCCCCGGTGTGCGCATCTTTGGAGAGGCACCCGAACGCGGCGGGGTGCTTTCCTTCTACGTAGGCCAAATCCATCCCCACGACGTGGCCCAGTTTCTGGACGCCGAGGGCATCGCCATTCGCGCCGGCCATCACTGCGCCCAACCCATCATGCGCAAGCTGGGCGTCATGGCAACCGCCCGCGCCAGCTTCTACTTCTACAACACCCCGGAAGAAGTGGACCGACTTATCCAAAGCATCAACAAAATGAAGGAATTCTTCGGCAATGGCTTTTGATGACCTCTACCAGGAAATCATTCTGGATCACTACCGCAATCCGCAAAATTTTGGGGAAGTCTACCACTCCTGCACCGTGGTGGAAGAAGACAACCCCGTCTGTGGAGACCAAATCCGATTGATGATCGTGGTGAACGCCGACGGCCTGCTGCAGGAAATTAAATTTAAAGGAAGTGGATGCGCCATCAGCATGGCCTCCGCCTCCATGATGACCGAAGCGGTGAAAGGCAAGCCCATCTCAACCATCCAACGCATATGCAGCGATGTCATTGGGGCCATGCGTGGAGAAAAAGACCCCCAGGTACTGGAAAATTACGGCGATCTGGTGGCCCTGAAGGGGGTCATTCAGTTCCCGGCCCGGGTCAAATGCGCCACCCTGGCCTGGCACGCCCTGGAAGACGCCCTGAAGGAAGAGGCAAAAAAATTCACCCGATGAGCCCCCAGAGGGAGCCATAGGTCATGCCGAGGAACACCATTGGATTCCCACAAACGCCTAACACCATCCCACCCCACCCGGACCGAATTTCAAATACCGGACCGCCCAAACCCCATCGCGACGGCCCAAACCCCATCGCGAAGCGATGGAACGCCCATAACCCATATTTTCAAATATGGGGAAGAGCGACGTTCCAAACCCCATCGCGAAGCGATGGGATGC
>WFTQ01000002.1 GCA_015485355.1 bacterium
CAGTGGGTCGCATTCGGCGTTGTTGATAGAGCGGGATGACAATGCGGACGAGATCGTGTTTTACAGCGAGCCGGTGCCGGTGACTCCCGGCAAGTGGTATTTGATCAGCGGCTGGGTGCGTACCGACAGCCTGAGCACCAACGACAAATGGTATCCCACCAACGTGGTCAAGACGCGGGATAACAATCGGTTGGGTTACTGCTTTTTCTATCATCGGGCGCCGTTGAAAACGGATTGGAACTTGACCGAGGGCGACCAGTTCTTTTATATCGATCAACGGGAGTCCCAAAGCGGCTGGACCTATTACGCGGTGATCTCCAAAGCCCCGGACGATGCGGCTGGTCTCAGCATGCGGGCACGGTTTACCTCCTTCCCCAAAGGAAAGGCCTGGTATGATGATTTCGCCATCCAGGAACTGGGCGATTCGCCCAATCTGCTGGTCAATGCCGACCTGGAGACGATAGTTCCGGGTTTTTGGACCAAGGTGAACGATGGTTTGGGAGGAGCGAGTGCGGAGTGGTCCTGGGAAGGCGGGGCTAACGGCAGCCTGAAGTCTTACAAGGTGGTGAAGCCGTCGGCGACCAGCGATGCGGTGGGTTGGATGAGTGCCAACAATGCGGACATGTACTGGAACAATGCCAAGGGCAACGACACGTATACGATTCGCTACTGGGCGAAGACGGAGGGGGTGAACGTGAATCCGTCCACCGATGATGCGAAGATCGGCGTATGGTTTAAGTTTTATTCGGGCGGGTCGTTGTTGGCGGAGGCGTTTGTTCCTGTGGATCAGAGTGTTGCGAGCAAGGATTGGACGCAGTATGAGAGTGCGGTGTTTGTGAGTTCGGAGCCGGACAGCATGGTGGCGGTGGCCTTGATGGGCAAGGATGCGACGGGGACGGTATGGTTTGACAATGTGTATTGTAATTCTCAGAGCAGTTGGTCGATGGGGGTGTTCAACGGGGATGCGGAGACGCCGGTGGGTTGGTTGCAGTGGAGCAGCAGCAGCGAGGTTGGGTATGTGAGTTTGGTTGAGGATACGGCGGCGCACAGTGGGTCGCATTCGGCGTTGTTGATAGAGCGGGATGACAATGCGGACGAGATCGTGTTTTACAGCGAGCCGGTGCCGGTGACTCCCGGCAAGTGGTATTTGATCAGCGGCTGGGTGCGTACCGACAGCCTGAGCACCGGGGATACCCTCTACCCGACTAACATTGTCAAGACCCGGGACAATGATCGGTTGGGTTACTGCTTTTTCTATCATCGGGCGCCGTTGAAAACGGATTGGAACTTGACCGAGGGCGATCAGTTCTTTTACATCGACCAGCGGCAGCCGAAGAGCGGCTGGACCTATTATGCGGTGGTATCCCAGGCTCCCGCGGATGCAGCCGGGGTGAGTATGCGGGCACGGTTTACCTCCTTCCCCAAAGGAAAGGCCTGGTATGACGATTTCGCCATCCAGGAACTGAAGGTGATTCAGGTGAGCATCGAAGACCCCGAAACCCCTGTCGCCACTCTCTCCGGCAGTTACGAGCTGAAACAGAATTATCCCAACCCGTTTAACCCGATCACGGTCATCGAATACCGGGTGCCTCAATCCGGTCCGGTGAAACTGGAAATCTTCAATTTGCTGGGCCAAAAAGTACGCACCCTGGTGGACGCCCATCTTACCCCCGGGCATTATCAGGTCGTCTGGGATGGTCGGGATGATCAGGGGCGATTGGTAGCTACCGGGGTGTACCTCTATCAGTTACGCGGCCACAATGCCCTGATCACCAAAAAAATGATGTTGATCAAGTAGTTTTTCCAATGCATGGGGGCGGCAGGATCACCGGGAAGGTGATCTGCCGCCTTATTGTATCTGATGAAAAGCCGAAAGTGCACGGAGGGCATGGCGTCGTTGGATGGCCGGAATGATATCCGTGAGGAATGGATGCACGGGGCATAGAGGGCCGGCGGTTGGCCCGATTAAATCGGGCGTCAAGAAACGGGAGGGCTGCCTTACCATGAGGAGGGGGAAATGCACCGTGGCTTAGACGAAAACTCCCGTTGTTGAGCCGCAATGGTGGGGAAGGTATGGTGAAGCTGTCCGGTTAATAACCATAGGTAATCCTTGATGTTGTCCAGCGTTCCCGGGAGGAAGATATGGGCAAACTACTTAGACAAATGTTGGTCTTGGTTCTCTGGGGATGTACGGCTTCCTGGGCGGGGACGACCGGTAAGATAGTGGGGGCAGCGGTGGATGCCCAGACCGGCGAACCCTTGCCCGGAGTCAATATCATTGTGGAGGGTACTACCTTTGGTGCCGCCACCGACGTGGATGGTACCTATATCATTCTGGGTATACCTCCGGGGGTGTATAACCTGAGGGCTTCCATGATCGGCTACCAGGATGTGGTGGTAAGCAACGTTCGGGTGAATGTGGACAAGACCACCCGCATCGATTTTCGGATGCGGGAAACCGCCTTAGAGCTGGAAGAGACCATCGAGGTGGTGGCCGAGCGGCCCCTGGTGCGCCGGGACCTGACTTCCACGGAAACCAACATTGGTAGTGACGTTATCGAAAGCTTACCCGTGGAAAACTTCACCGATGTCGTCAACCTCCAGGCGGGCGTAATCGAGGGACATTTCCGGGGAGGTCGGTTGGGCGAGGTGGTGTACATGATCGACGGCATCCCGGTTAACGATGTCTACTCCGGCGAATTTGCGGTAGAGGTGGAAAACAATGCCATTCAAGAGTTAAACGTCATCAGCGGAACGTTCAATGCGGAATATGGTCAGGCCATGTCTGGTGTGGTGAATATTGTGACCAAAGAGGGAACCAATGTGTATACCGGAAATGCCACGGTCTATTTCGGCGATTATGTCAGTCGCCATAAAGACATTTTCTGGAACATCGAGGCAATCAACCCGGTGCGAAACTATCAGTTCAACCTGAGCGGCCCCATTTTTAAGCGTTTGACCTTTTTCGCCAGCGGGCGGTTGTACGAGACCGATGGCTACATTTATGGCAAACGGGTCTTTGTGCCTACGGATCGTTCCGATTTTACCGCCGAAAAGCCCGAGGACTGGATTGTGGAGAGCCGCGGCACGCAATATCCTTTTTCCGAAGAGCTGGCCGAACGGCTGTTGGCCGAAGCGCCCGCAGTACCCATGAACAATCGCAGACGCTTAACGCTGAACTGGAAGATGACGTACCGCCTGGGTACGCTGGACAAGATTAATCTGGAAACCATCTACCAGGAAAAACGATGGCGAGAATACGATCATCGGTTTCGACTGAATCCCGATGGAGACTATCGGCGCTTTCGGAGAAGCATTCATCAAACGGTAGCCTGGAATCATGTATTTAACGAGCGGACGTTCATGGACTTGCGTTATGCCTATTTTGTCACCCGGTATAAACAATATGTGTACGAGGATCCTTTTGATCCCCGCTACGTGAGTGCTCAGCGGCTGCAAGACACGGGCGCCAATGCCTATCTAAGCGGCGGGCAACAAATGTGGCATTTCCAGCGGAGTACCACCACCCATTTGATCAAGTGGGATGTCACCAGCCAGGTCACTCGCATGCATCAGTTGAAAGGAGGGCTGGAATTCCGACGACATCGATTATGGATGCATGAGTTTGAAGTGGTTCCCGAACTGCCCGATCGCATCCCTCCCAAGACTCAATATAACAACAATGAGTATACCCACTATCCCATCGAATTCTCGGCCTACCTGCAGGATAAGATGGAATTCACCTACATGGTGGTCAATGCCGGGGTTCGTTTCGATTATTTTAATCCCGACGGGGATGTTCCCACCGATTTTTCCAAACCCGGTCGGTCCCCCCGGGTAAAGGCGAAACCCAGTTATCAGCTCAGTCCCCGGCTGGGCATCGCCTATCCCATTTCCGAAACGGGAGTCATCCATGTGTCCTACGGTCATTTTTTCCAGATTCCCACATTCTTTTACCTGTACACCAATCCGGAATTCGATATTTATCCCTTACAGAGCACCCCTTCCCCACCCCCTCAGAGTTTACTGAATACGGTCGGTAATGCGGAGCTGAAACCGCAGAAGACCGTGATTTACGAAATCGGGTTGCAACAGCAACTGGGTCGTTATTATGGTCTTTCGGTAACGGCGTTTTTCAAAGATATTCGTAACCTTCTGGGGACCGAAGTGTTGTATACCTTGGAGGGCATCAAATATGCCCGCTACATCAATCGGGATTACGGATACGTACGGGGCATTACCCTGGAGTTCGAAAAGCGCTATTCAAACGGGATTTATGCGGCCATCGACTATACCTATCAGATTGCCAAAGGAAACGCCTCGGATCCCAACACGGCCTATCTGGATCAGCAAACCGATCCGCCCAAGGAAACGGTTAAACAGCTGGTGCCCCTCAACTGGGATCGCCGGCATCAATTCAATGCCACCATTACCCTGGGTACGCCTGGGAAACTGGCCGTCAGCATCGTGGCCCGATACGGGACGGGATTTCCCTACACCCCCACCTTTCAGAACGTTCAAACGGCCGTGGAAAACAGCGGCCGCAAACCGGACATCTACTACGTGGACGTGTATGCTTATAAGGACCTTCAATTGTTCGGCTTTAAATTTTCCTTTTTTCTTCGGGTGTTCAATTTGTTTGATCGTTTGAATGAAATCAATGTGTTCACCGATACGGGTCGGGCCGGTTATACGCTGGCGCCGCTTTATGTGGGTGGGTTGCGGCCCCGGGGGTTGAACCCATTGCAGGATTATTATATCCGCCCGGATTTTTATAAGGAACCTCGCCAGGTTCAATTGGGATTTGAATTTGAATTTTAACGTGGGTGGGGCTATGAAAAGGCATGGAAAACATCTGCTCCTACTGGCTTGTCTGGGAATGGTATTGAGTTTTCCGGGAATCGGAAGGGCCCAGCGAACGCCGGATCCCAATGTGGGGGATCCCATCTGGCGTCGCCAGGGGATTATGGACGGTAATCTGGTGCGTACCATTTTTATCAACTGGGGAGAGATCGCCCACTGGCCCGATTCTCCCTCCGGAGAATGGCCCAAAGGTACCGGGCAGCAGTATGTGGATGGCGTCGCCTTGATTGTTCAGGCCCGGGCCATCGATAATCAGGGGAATGTGATTCATCCCATGGAAACCCAGTACCGGGAATTTGTGGACACCGGACCCGAGGGGGAATTGTGGGGATGGGCCCCTCTACCCGGCTATTTTTATCCCAAATCCACCGAACCGGCCATGAGCGATGATCCCTCCACCTGGCCCGATGTGTGGCCGGATCGGCCGGACTGGATAAACCCCCGCGAGGTTCGGGATGGCATCGATAACGACGAAAACGGCCTGGTGGATGATGTGGTATTCTGGAATGGATTTTTTGGTAAGGGCGTGCGGAATGCGGACCTGGAAACCTACTTCGTATTTGACGATGATCCGGATGAGGAATGGGATTTTTATCCCGATCCCACCGATACCAATCGTCGGGGGTTGGGGCTGGAAGTCGCGGCGCGCTACTTTCAATGGTCCCAGGTCCTGGCCGAAGATGTGATCTTTGCCGTCTATTTCATCACCAACGAGGGCAAGACCAACTACGATTCTGTTTATTACGCCTTTTATATCGACTGGGGCGTGGGAGGCACCGACGATTCTTCCGACGATACCGGCGAGTATGATCTGACCCTGGACATTGCCTGGGCCTGGGATTATGACGGCTACGGCACGCCCGGTCGCTGGTATCCGGTGGGTGTCGCCGGATTCGCCTTTCTGGAAAGCCCGGGAATTAAGGACGATGGGAAAGACAATGACGATGACGGCCTCGTCGACGAGCGCCGCGACAGCGGCCCTGGTGTTTGGCTGGATACCTACCCCTACGGGGTGGATGACGTGGAAAAATTTATCGCTTTTTACGGGCACGAGCCCCGCCCCCATTGGTCCGGCGATGAGGATCAGGACTGGCGTCCCTACGAAGACGTGAACGAAAATGGTCAATGGGATCCCGGGGAACCCCTCAACGATGACCTGGGTGCGGATGGGATTGGACCGTTGGACCCCAATTATACCGGTCCCGACGAGGGAGAAGCCGATGGAATACCCACCGACGGAGAACCGAATTTCGATAAGACCGATAAGGATGAGTCTGACCAGATCGGATTAACCGGTTTCCGTATTTTCCCGGTTCACACCTATGAACTGTGGAACGAAGAACAAAACTGGAAGGTATTCAAATCTGCACCCCCACCCTCTGCGGGACAAATCACCGCCAACCTGGGCATGTTCTTCTCCTCGGGATCCTTTCCCTTAAATGCCGGTCAAACGGAAAACTATTCCATGGCGTTAATCTTTGCCGAGGATCGGGACGATTTAATCCGCACAAAGAAAACGGTTCAACAAATCTATAATGCAGATTATCGCTTTGCCAAACCACCCGACAAGCCCCGCTTGACCGCCATTCCCGGAGACGGGAAGGTGACTCTGATCTGGGATCGTCGGGCGGAGCAGTCCTACGATCCCTTCCTGCAGGAGTACGACTTCGAGGGGTATCGTATCTACCGGAGTACCGAACCGGAGTTTCTGGAACGTCGCCTGATTACCGATGCCTACGGGCGCCTGACCTTCCGCAAACCCATCGCCCAATTCGATCTGAAAAACGGGATTCAGGGACTGCATCCCATCGACGTTCAGGGGGTCAAGTTTGATCTGGGCGAAGACACCGGCCTGCGGCACGTTTATATCGATACCGATGTGCAGAACGGCCAGACCTATTATTATGCCGTTGTGTCTTATGATCGCGGGTTTGTCGATACCAGCGTGGTGGGGACCCTGGAAGGCATTGCTCCATCCGAATGCCCCAGCGTCATCAAAGTGGACATTGCCGGCAATGTTCAGGTGGACATGAACACCGCCGTGGTCGTCCCCCGTGCGCCCGCCGCCGGATATCTGCCACCGGAACTGGATGGTGAAATCATCCGCGAAACCGCTGGAACGGGAGATCTGGAATTGCAGTTTATCGTCGCCGATTCGATTCGAGATGGACATACCTATCAGGTGGAATTTGTGGACACCACCGTTCTGCACAACCGGGGAACCCCTTTTTATCTGATTTACGATGTTACCGACGGACAAAAGGTCCTGAAGCTGGATACCTCGGTGGTGCTGGAAGAAACGGTTTCGCCCATTGTGGATGGATTTGTCGTCAAAATCAACAACGATACCGAAGTGGACGTGGATCCTCTCAATACCGGGTGGCTGATCGGAGAGAGCAATCTGAGCTGGGATGTGAGCCTGGATGATCGATTTGCAATTCTAAACATTAAATACCCGGCGGATTACGAGATCCGGTTTTCCGATGCCATAGTCGACACCTCGGATAGTTTTCTGGGCTTCCCGGGGGTTCCCACCAAGTTTTCCGTGTACAATCTGACCGAAGATCGTCCGGCCAAGTTCATCTTCCGGGAATATTACGATCGTTACCGGGACAGCACCCTGACCCCGGTGACGGAGGATCAGAGTATCGATTCTTTGGAGCAGATTCTGATTGTGGAGGACAATCCCGCCTCCCTTTTAAAGTATAGTACCACCTGGCGGTTTGTTCTGGAAGTGAATCCCAATAAAGGGGAACCGCGATACCCTCGGCCGGGCGATGTATTTCGCATTGCCACCTTCAAGCCGTTTCGTACCGGGGATCGCTTTACCTTTACCCTGAAAGGCAGTCGCTTCGATCGAGAAAAGGCGCAATCGGATTTGGATCGAATCGCGGTGGTTCCCAATCCTTATGTGGTGGCCGCTTCCTGGGAACCCCGAAGTCCCTTCCGCTTTGGTCGGGGTGAACGCCGGATTTATTTTATTAATTTACCTCCCAAATGTACCATTCGCATCTATACCATTCGCGGGTATCTGGTCGATGTCATCGAGCATAACAGTGGGGTCGATAACGGTCAGGCGGCCTGGAATCTCTTATCCAAAGACAATCAGGAAATCGCCTACGGAGTGTATATCTACCACGTAGAGGCCCCGGGGATCGGCGAAAAAATCGGAAAATTTGCAATCATTAAATAAGCGGTGAAGGGCCATGAAAACCTCCAGCTTGTTCAAGGGGATCGTCCTGTTGGTTAGTGTGTGGTTTTATCCATTACCGGCACAATTTGTATCCGATGTTTCCAATGTGGGTACCACGGCCGCACCGTTTCTGGAGATTGGTGTGGGTGCCCGTGCTATTGGGATGGGGGGGGCTTTTGTGGCCACGGCAAACGATGCCAGCGCCCTTTACTGGAACGTGGCCGGCATTGCCCAGCTGAAACGTCCGGAGGTACTGTTTGTCCGGACCAACTGGTTGGCGGACATCCGTTTTGATTATGCCGGAGCGGTCCTCCCTCTGGGGGGGTACGGTTCATTGGGCGCCAGTTTGACCAGCCTGAGCATGGGGGAAATGATGGTGCGGACGGTAGAGGAGCCCGAGGGCACCGGAGAGCGTTTCTCCGCTTCGGACATGGCCCTGGCCGTCAGCTATGGGTTCCATCTGACCGATCGGTTCTCTTTTGGAATCACCGCGAAATACATCTACCAGCGCATCTGGAAAGAAACCGCACAGGGGTTTGCCGTGGACGTGGGTACCCTGTTCCGCACGGGACTGAAAGGATTACGCATTGGGGCCGCCCTCAGTAATTTTGGCACCGATATGCAAATGGGTGGCGATAACCTTCTGGTATACCACGATATCGATCCTTACAAACTGGGCAACAACGATCGGATTTTTGCCGAATTGAAGACCGACAAATGGCCGCTACCGCTCATTTTTCAGGCGGGTATGGCCATTGAACCCTGGGAAACCGAAAAGCAACGCCTGACGTTGGCAGTGGATGCCTTGCATCCCATCGACAATACCGAGAGCATCAATGTGGGGATGGAATACGCCTTTCGGGAACAATTTTTCTTACGGGGTGGATATCGGAATCTGTTTTTGCGCGACGCCGAGGAAGGATTCACCCTGGGAGCCGGCTTTCATATTCGGTTTCTGGGTAATTTTCGGGTCCAGCTGGATTACGCCTACGCCGATTTCGGTCGGCTACAAAACGTCCAGCGTTTTTCGATCAACGTGGCTTTTTGAAAATGATGGAGGCGGGAGTTACCGGTGGTTGGAGCCACCGTGGGGGGATGAACAAGAGCGATGTAAGGGTTGAGGAAAACGGGGCATTATGCACTTTGGTGTAGCAGGGATTGGTGGCAATAGCGGCGGATTTCATCGATATCCGAAACGGATTTCCCTCGCGGTGGTGTGCGGAATGTTTCTATTGATGACCGCCTGTGCCCCCACCCGTCAGCGAAATCCTAACGAGATCATCTTCTGGTCTTCCAACAATCCATACGAGATCGAGTTTGCCCGGATCATCGTTGCCGAGTGGAATCGACGTCATCCCCAGAGCCCGGTGCGCTACCAGCCGGTTCCCGAGGGTCAATCCAGCGAGGAGGTGATCCTGGCGGCGGTGGTGGGCCGGACCACTCCGGACGTCTACGCCAATATGTGGCAGGGAGATGTGGAAGCCTTTGCCCGGGCGGGTGTATTGGTCCCCCTGGATACGTTACCGGGTTTTCTGGATGTTATGTATCAGCGTTGCGATTCCTCGGTGATCCAGGAAGCCACCTCCCAGGATGGGCATATATATCAGGTGCCCTGGAAGATCAATCCCATCATGATGCTGTATAATGTGCGCCTGTTCCAGGCGATTGGGATGGAACGGCCTCCGGCGACTTATAGTGAATTTTTATCCGCGGCGGAGAAGATGAAGGCCGATACCGACGGCGACGGCTATGTCGATCGCTGGATCGGTTACTTGAACGTCAATGTCACCTGGTGGAAACGGTTGTTTGATTTTTATCCCCTGTATCTGGCCGCCAGCCACGGGGCGCCCCTGGTGCAGGGGGAGCGGGTCGTCTTTAACAACCGGGCGGCGCGCCGGGTATTTCGGTTTCTGAGGAAATTGTATGCCGGCAATTATCTGCCCCGGGACCCGATGGAAGGGCGACAGGACCCCTTCTTGACCGGCCAGGTCGCCACCCAATTCACGGGTCCCTGGGCCGTCAGTTATCTGGAGAAATTTAAACCCGAGGGCTTTCAATATCAGTTTGCTCCCGTACCGGTTCCCGATGACCACCAGGGTCCCATTTTTACCTATGGAGATCCCAAAAACATTGTCATTTTCAACACCAGTCCCAACCCTCGGCTGGCCTGGAAATTTGTTCGCTTTATGATCGAGAAGGAAAATGACCGGCGCTTTCTGGAAATGACGGATCAACTGCCCCGGCGTAAGAATCTCTTTCGGGATCCCTATTTCCAGACCTATTTCCGGAACAATCCCCGGATGATCCCCTTTGCCCGGCAGGCTCGCTACGTTCGGGGCACCGATGGATGTCCGGTGTTAAAAGAAGTGTTTGATGCCATCTCTCAACAATTTGAGGCCGGTGTGATTTACGGTGTGGTACCGGTGGAAGTGGCCCTGGAAATGGCCGCCCGTAGGGTTCGTCTAATTTTATGAGTACAGATGACCGTCAATGGATCGCTGCTCCGGGTTGGATGAGCAGGTCCGGAAACCCTTTGGCCCGGTTTAAAAGGAGTGTTTGGATGCGGATCAGTCAGCACTGGAGGGGTTACGGTTTTGTCGCGCCTTATGTAATCCACTTCCTTCTGTTTGTTGCGTTTCCGGTGGCCTTTTCTTTAGTTCTGGTATTTCACCGCTGGAATATCATCGCCCCAATGGAGTTTGTCGGCCTGGGCAATTTTTACCGCCTGGCTCGGGACACTCTGTTCTTTCGCTCCCTGGGCAATACCTTGATGTTTCTATTGATCCACATCCCGTTGCAGATCGTTGTGGCGTTGTTTTTCGCCGAATTGCTGAACCGACGGTTGCATGGCCGCGGGTTTTTCCGGGCGGCCTTTTTCCTGCCGGTTATCGTCTCTGGAGTCGTGGTTACCATCCTGTGGCAGCGGCTGTTCAGCTTCGATAGCGGTCTTTTGAATCGTCTTCTGATAGCGCTGGGACTCGGGAAAGTGGGGTGGCTGGTGGATCCCGATCTGGCCATGCCCTCTATCGCCCTGATGGCCACCTGGAAGAATGTGGGCCTCTATATTGTACTCTTTCTGGTGGGATTACAAAGCGTGCCTTCTCATCTCTATGAAGCCGCGGAACTGGAAGGTGCCAGCGCCTGGCAAAAATTCCGGCACATCACCCTGCCCATGATCAACCCCACCGTTTTCCTGGTGGTGGTGTTGTCCACCATTGGAGGGTTCTCTCTGTTCATTGAACCGTACATTTTGACCGGAGGGGGACCGTTGAATCGAACACTCTCGGCAGTGCTCTATATATATAAGGAAGGATTTTTCTTTTACCATATGGGTTACGCCGCTACGCTGGGTTTTTTCTTTGCCCTGGTTATCATGCTGGTGGTGGTGCTTCAGAAAAGGGTGGTGGAACGAAACGTGACGCTGTAAAACCACGACCATGACGCAACAGGCATGGAGGGAAAGGGATTCAATGCAGTCGGACGATCATCCGGATTGAAGGCACGAGGGAAACTATGGGGTATGGCCGGGGGGAAAGACCGAAAGGAAAAACGACAAAAAACCGTGTGGCGTCGACCCACGGAAAAAGGAAGGTTTTGGAAGGCTCGGAGTGGGGGCTGCGGGCAGCGGTACCCGACACGGTGAAAGGCACGAGGGATCGATAATGGCTCGAAAAGTGATCTTGTATCTTGTCCTGCTTGTGGGGATAGTGGTGTTTACCTACCCTTTTTTCTGGATGCTGATGGCCTCGCTCGCTCCGGAAAAGGAAATCGAGTCCTTGGTACTGATACCTTCGCAAGTCTCCTTGAACAGCTATCGTCAAGTTGTGGAAAAAATACCCATCTTCCGGGCATTTTGCAACAGCCTGCTGGTCTCCGGTGCCGTTACGGCCGGGGTTCTGGTCTTTGGTTCCATGGTGGGTTACGCCCTGTCTCGGTTACGGTTTCGAGGTCGGAACCTGATTTTTTATATCCTTCTGTTTACCATGACTCTGCCCTTTCAGATCACTTTGATTCCCCAGTATATCTTGATGGTAAAATTGGGTTGGGTCGATACCTATCTGGCCCTGATAGCGCCTTATATGATGAATGCCTTTGGTATCATCATGTTTCGCCAATTTTTTCTGAGTATTCCTCAGGATTTGATCGATGCCGCCCGCATCGATGGCTGTGGGGATTTGCAGATTCTTTTCCGTATCCTGTGGCCCAATTCCATACCGGCGCTGGTGACCGTAGGCATTATTACTTTTATGAATAGCTGGAACGAAGTGCTCTGGCCGTTAATCGTTATCCGGGTGGAGAAATTGATGACCATGCCGCAACTCATTGCGCTGTTTGCGGTGGGCGGCAGAGCGGAGGCCCAACTGGGGGTAAAGCTGGCAGCGGCAACCATGCTGGCCCTACCCATTGTGCTGGCCTACCTGTTTTTTCAGCGCTATTTCATCGAAAGTATGGCGACGTCAGGATTAAAGGAATAGATAAGATGAGGTTTGGCATCAAGATTCCGGCGGGATGTACAGGCAGACACACCCGGAGCATTGTTGCACCGTTGTTGGTTCTCGTCCTCTTGATGATGTATGGCGGCCGTTGGCGGTGTGCAGGTGAACAGGCCTCTCTGGTTAATCTGTCCCACCTGAATGCTCTGTATCAGAACATTCAGGTGGATGGACAGGACATGGGGATTGTGCGCATTTATGCCGAATATCCAGACTATCGTCCTGTGGCGGCCCCCGGAGAAGGCATTGCCTGTGTAGACGATGCGGCAAGGGCGATACTGGTCTATTTAAAAGATTTTCGCAAGCATAAGCGGCCGGACTCCTGGAAAAAGGTCGAACAGTTATTAAAGTTTTTGCTTTACATGCAAAGTCCCCGGGGAACCTTTTTTAACTTTATCGGGGCGGACTACTCCATTAACCGTGAGGGAAGAACCAGTAAAAACCGTCCGGACTGGTGGACCTGGCGGGCGCAGTGGGCCATGGCCTCTGCATTGCCGGAGTTGCGGGCCCGTAATGTGCCCCTCGCCCTGCAGGTGGAGCACGCCCTGCAACGCAGTGTTTCCGCATACGAATCGTTCTTAAAAGCCTATCCCCGGGAAATCCGGTACGGAGGGTTGCGCTGTCCGGCCTATCTTCCTATGGAAACGGGAGCCGATCAAGCCGCGGTCATTCTGTTAGCGCTGGCGGCCTATTTACCCCACCTCCAGGAAGCGGAAAGGAAAGCATGGGAAACTGCAGCGATAAAAATAGGGCAGGGCCTGTTGCTGATGCAGACGGGCGATTCCTCGACCCTGCCTTTTGGTGCGTTTCGCAGTTGGCGCAATATCTGGCACGCCTGGGGCAACAGCCAGGCTCATGCGTTAATGGTTATGGGGCATTTGCTTCAACAACCCTCCTGGATCCGCCGTGCTCTGGTGGAAGTCGACCATTTTTATCCCTATTTGTTGAAGGAGAAGTTCTTGCACCGAATGGATTTCGAACAGATCGACAATGAAATTCGCCGGGTTCGTCGGGAAAGATTTCCCCAGATCGCTTACGATATCCGTCCCATGGTAATGGCCGGTTTAACGGCCTATCGTTTAACCCGGCAGGAGAAGTATGCGCGTTTAGCAGGACGGATCGCTGCCTGGCTGGTGGGATACAATTCGGCGAAAGCCGTCATGTACGACGTTCATACCGGGCGCTGTTTTGATGGATTGTATGTGGAAGCGCCGGAGTCGGAAGGGAAATCCGTGGAAACGGAGGTTCGGATCAATCGGAATTCCGGCGCCGAATCCACCATCGAAGCCTTGATGATTCTGCAGGCGGTGGAAGAATATCCCATTGCTCTGGCGGAATTTCATCGGTTGTGGCGGAAAGGGAAAGGCGAACCACCGAGCGCGTGCACCAGAGCCATGGATTAAGACTATACCGAATAAACGCATAATAAGGAGAAGGGCAATGGCAAGATTTTTACTGGAACGGGTGAATGGTATCATTTTAGGCCCTCGGGAGGAGCATACCTGGGAATCGCGGGCAGCCTTTAATCCGGGCACGGTACGGAGCGATCAACACATCCATATGTTATACCGTGCCGTGGAGGGGGATAATTTTTCGACGATTGGTTACGCACGTCTGGATCGCCGGGGACGGGTACTGGAGCGCCATGATGAACCGGTCATTTCTCGTACCCTGCCACAGGAGTCCCGCGGGTGCGAAGACCCGCGTATTGTCGCCTTCGAAGATCGCTATTTTATTTTTTATTCCGGATTCGATGGAGAAGAAGTGCGGATCATTATGGCCGAAACCCGGGATTTCCGTCAATATCGCAAAATGGGCCAGGTGGGACCCGATACCTGGGACAAAGACGCCATGTTGTTTCCCGGTCGGGTGGATGGAAAAGTGGCCTTTATGCATCGCATCGAACCCAATATTCAGGTGGCCCTGTTTGAAGACCTGGACCATTTTCTGGAACCAGAGCCGGAATACTGGACGGATCATCTGGCCAAACTGGACGAGCATACGGTGCTTTATGGGGAACAGGCCTGGGAGTCGGAAAAGATCGGGGCGGGTCCGCCGCCGTTTCTGACCGATGCCGGCTGGATTCTGATTTACCACGGGGTGGATCGTCGGCTCACCTACCGGGCTGGTGCCGTCCTGCTGGACGAACGCAACCCCTACAAAGTCATTGCCCGCCTTCCCTACCCTATACTGGAACCGGAACGGGAATATGAACGGATTGGCGATGTGAACAATGTGGTGTTTCCCCAGGGAACGGCCATTTTTGATGATGATCTGCTGGTGTTTTATGGCGGAGCGGACAAGGTTGTGGGACTGGCAATGGGAAAAGTCTCCCGACTGATCGATGCCCTGTGGAAACATCGTTTATAACGGTCTATCTGCAACAGGCTGTTGGGAAATACAAACCAATCACCTAAAGCTTCAATGAGGAACGAAAGGAGAAAAACGGGATATGCTTGGACGACTCGGCGTTTTTTGGGCGGTTTTGTTGGGGGGGATGACCATGTGCGGCGTTTTAAGTGCCCAGCAAACGGTAAGGCTCCAGGACAATGTGGAGGGATATCGCGGAGCCAGGGACGCCCACATTCTGGCCGACAAACCCGATAACAATACCGGTGCAGAAAATCTTCTGGAAATTACCGGTAACGGGGGGATGGAGGATGCCAAGTTCGCCCTTTTGCGATTTGATCTGTCGCATTTACCCCGTTCTTTGGAGATTTCCCGTGCCGTGCTGCAACTGTATTTGGTGCAGCGGCGCACGGAACAAACGGTCGCCAAGACCCTGGCGGTGTACCGCTTACGGAAGTCCTGGGGCGAAGGTCAGGGAGATGACCCCGGCGGCGTTGATGGTCGCCCGGCTCTGGAGGGAGAGTGCACCTGGACGGCGGCCCGCCAGGATGAAATGTTATGGGCGGCGCCCGGGGCCGACGGCGTTCCCCAGGATCGCGATGGGCAACCGCTGGACAGCCTGACCGTTACACCGGATTTCTCCACCGGACAATGGTTGGAATGGCACATCACCCCTCTGGTTCAATTCTGGTTGGCCCATCCCGATAGTAATTTCGGCCTGGTGGTTCGTGAACCCCGGCCGGTGCCGGGTACCGGCATTCTGGACGTGGCCTCCCGAGAATATTTCCCCGAATATTTCCGTCCGGTATTGAAACTGGTGACCCGTGCAGAAAACCAATTGGTGGTCGAACCGGCCCGACTGGAGGTCTCCCTCTCGGCCATCAAGGTGATGGTGCCGTTTTGGGGGGATGACAATACCAACGGAGAGGCGCGTCTGCGCTACCGGGAAGAACAGGGGGACTGGTCCGCCGAACAACCCATGCAGCGGGCCGCCTTTGCGTTCCGGTATCAGTTGACCGGCCTCTCCCCCGATCGATACTATGACATTGAGATCCGTTTCGATGATCCCGATGGCGTTCGGGGGAGCTCTCCCCAGCGGCTGACCGGTATTCGGTTACCGACCCCGGTTATTCAACCGCTGGCGTTTCGTGCCTGGGCGCGGGGCATCGATCGGGTGGTCGGACGGCTGCGTTTCCAGGGTGATGTCAACGAAAATGCCCAGGTGCAGTTATGGTACCGTCCGCGGGGCGAGGGCGACTGGATCCCCCGGGGATACATGAACCGTGGCGATAGCCTCTTTCAGCAAACCATTTATGGATTACACCCCAATACGGCGTACGAACTGCGAGCGCACATTGTCGATCCCGACGGCGTGGATGGAGACTCCCTCTGGACGACCGGGGTCACCACACCCGATGCCGCCGGCGCCGTTTACCTGGATACCCTGTGGCAGAAAGGCTTTCGACTGGTTAGCGGCGATTTTGTGGTTACCTACGAAGCCGGCAAATGGGAAGACTACATTTTAATTTACCCGCACGGGGATGGTGAGGCCGCCCTGGCGACCCGAATTTTGAACGCCCCCTCGTTAAACCTGACCGCCGCCGACCATCTTCAACAAATCGATGGAATTCAGGCGGGAGATTCGATTGTATTGCGGCTACAGGCTCGCCGTTCCTGGGGGCAAATGGAAGGACGCGTGGTAGCCTACCGAAACCAACCGGGATTGCTTCGCTTTCAGGGACGGGTTGAGGCCCAGGGGCAATTGGCGATAGAACAGGCGGCCAGGGAGTTTCGCTTTTACCATCGGGGCCGCCGGGAATGGGTCGCGGCCTACCCACAGGTGTTTGCCGAACAGGTGCCCCTGGCAACCGGATTTACCTACCTGCACGATCGCCATGGCACCAAGGCCACCATCTTCTATTTCCAGAACTTTACCCGTTTAAACGATTATTTCGACTATCTGAAAACCAGTCCCAGAGAAGTGGTGAAAACCACCGAAAGGGACTTTGGATATCTGGCGGCGGTGGATGTAAATCGATTCTATCCAAACCGGCCCCTGATCCTGACCGACGCCTTGGTGCAGCTGTACTCCGGTGGGCCGGCCGGCGAAGACGAGATCATGTTGCGCTACCTGGAGGCTCTATCCCGTGTGCTGGGCATGATCGCTCAACCAGGATTGAAGACGGTCAACTGGCAGGAAATTGCCCAGAAAAGCGCCCGGGATCTAATGGACCCGTCCTGTTGGGTCCAATTAAACGGCCGACCGTTCTTGCGCGCTTATGTGGACATCTCCCGTTTCAACAGTGCAGAAATGATTGCCCAACTGGATGTTCTGGTGCCTCTGAAGCGCTATGAAAATCTTTTCGGGGAACTGTCCGACCTGGAC
>WFTQ01000003.1 GCA_015485355.1 bacterium
GCGGTAGGTGGGCTTCGGCGGCGGAGGGGAGGAGAGGAAGTTAAGCAACGCCTTCGGCTTCCTGGGCATCCAGAACGGCGATCGCGGTCATATTGACGACATCCATTTCGTTGTAATCGCCGATCTGGAGGAGGTGCACCGGTTTGCGCATGCCCATCAGAATGGGACCGATGGTCTCGGCATTTCCCAGTCGGTCCAGCAATTTATAGGCTACGTTTCCCGCCTCCAGATTGGGGAAGACCAGCACGTTGGCGCCGCCTTTGCCGGCCAGTTCGCTGAAGGAATAGATGTCGTCCAGGATTTCGGGAACCACGGCGGTGTCGGCCTGCATCTCGCCATCGATGATGAGTTCCGGTTCCCGGTGTTTCACCATTTCGGTGGCCTGGCGCACTTTCGCCGCTAAGGGGTGGCGGCTGCTTCCGAAATTCGAAAAGGAGAGCATGGCCACGCGGGGTTGGTAACCCAGGCGGCGTACTTCTCGGGCGCTCAGGATGGCGATTTCGGCCAGGTCTTCGGCGCTGGGTTCAATGTTCACGGTGGCATCGGCCAGGAACAGGGTGCGATCTTTCCATACCAGCATGTACAATCCGGCCACTTTATTTACTCCGGGGCGCACACCGATGATCTGCAGGGCTGGTCGGATGGTGTCCGAATAGTGCTGGGTGAGGCCGGAGACCAAACCATCGGCGTCGCCCATTCGAACCATCATGGGGCCGAAAAAATTGGGTTGCCGAATCAGTTGGCGGGCTTCCCGCCGGATCATTCCTTTTCGTCGCCGCAGCTGGTAGAGGCGGTCGGCGTAATCCTCCAGCCGGGAAAATTCCGGGGGATGAACGATCTCCACCGCCCGTGCAAGGTTCAGGTGCAATCGATCCAGTTTCTCTTCGATGATCCTTCGGCGACCGATCAAGATGGGATGAGCCATGCCCTCGTCCAGTACGATCTCGCAGGCTTTCAGGATGGTGTCGTGTTCGCCTTCGGGATAGACGATGCGCTTGGGGCTACGTTTGGCCTTATTGATGAAGACGCGGGTCACTTTTCGGGACATTCCCAGTCGGGCCTCCAGTTTTTCGCGGTATTGCTGCAGGTCAATCCGGATGCGAGCCACGCCGCTGTCCATGGCGGCCCGGGCCACCGCGGTGGCTTCCCACAGCAGGACGCGCGGATCAAACGGTTTCGGGATGATGTAGTCGGGACCAAATTCCAAATAATCCAGGCGGTAGGCCTTCAGCACGGAGTAGGGCACCGGTTGTTTCGCCAGATCGGCCAGTGCCCGGGCGGCGGCCACCTTCATGGCCTCGTTGATCTGCCGCGCCCGCACATCCAGGGCCCCTCGAAAAATAAAAGGAAAACCCAGCACGTTGTTCACCTGGTTGGGATAATCGCTGCGACCCGTGGCCATGATCACATCATCGCGGGCCGCTTTCGCCTCCTCGTAGGTGATCTCCGGATCCGGATTGGCCATCGCAAAAATAATGGGCCGATCGGCCATGGCACGCACCATCTCCCGGGTCAATAGATTGGCCACCGATACCCCGACGAATACGTCGGCACCTTCCAGGGCTTTCGCCAAAGGGAGATCCCCGTCTTCAACGGCGAAAAATGCCTTGTAGGGGTTCATCCCCTCCCGGCGGTCCCGGTAGATGACCCCTTTGCTGTCGAACATCACAATGTTTTCCTTCCGAACTCCCAATTCCATGTAAAATCGGGCACAGGCTATGCCCGCAGCACCGGCCCCCATAAACACCACCTTGATCCGATCCATTTTTTTGCCCACCAATTCCACCGCATTGATTAATCCGGCACCGGAAATGATGGCCGTGCCGTGCTGATCATCGTGAAATACGGGAATGTTCATCTCCCGCTTCAATGTCTCTTCGATGTAAAAACATTCCGGGGCTTTAATGTCTTCCAGATTGATCCCTCCGAAAGTGGGCTCCAGAAGCTTCACCACCTGAATGAATTCGTCCGGGTCCCCGGTGGCCACTTCCAGATCGAAGACGTCGATATCGGCAAAACGCTTGAATAATACGCCCTTGCCCTCCATGACCGGTTTTCCCGCCAGGGCGCCGATGTTCCCCAGGCCCAACACAGCCGTCCCGTTGGTGACAACGGCCACCAGATTTCCCTTGGCCGTGTACCCATAGGCCTCTTCGGGATTCTCCTGGATTTCCCGACAAGGTTCAGCCACACCCGGGGTGTAGGCCAAGGAAAGGTCCTTCTGGGTGTAGCAGGGTTTCGTGGTGATGACCTCGATTTTGCCCGGCCGTCCTTTGCGATGATAGGCCAGGGCTTCTTCACGGGTGATCATGGGGATGCTCCTTCTACTTTGATGGCGGAGAATTTGACGACAAGAAAAGAATGTTTTGTAAACCAACGCATGAATGCTTCTGTGGACATGGGTTGGTAATCACCTCCCCGTTACTGGGTCGCCTTCAACTTATATCGAATTGTCGCCGGACGCAACGGGAAATTGTGAAAGATTTATCAAATAGGGCGCCGGGAGAATAGACCGCCCCGGAAAAGAGGGGACCGTCTGAAAAAAGGAAACGCTTCCGGCGCCGGCGGCGCACCGGGAAAATGGGCGCGGAAGGACTCCGGGACGGGAGTTGTGCAGTATCGACTGATTCCCCGAAAAACCGCCAGGTGATTACCCATCCAGAAAAAATTCGTTATATGCTCTCCGGGAAGCGAAAAGTTGGGGAGCGTGCTTCTCAGGTTGAAGGGGGTGTACGGTGCCCGAATGATGGCACCAGGATTCGGAATACCGAATGGAAAATTGACCTTCCCGATCCTCAACAACTTGGGGAAAAGTGTGTCCCGGTTGCAACGGCCGGACATATACCGTGCCTTTAATCCGGTTGCCGGATATTGCCTCGGTGAAAGGGTCGGAACGGCAACCCGATGGGCTGAGGCACCGGATTCCGGTGCATGATACGGAATGGAACGGCGGAATTTTTTTGTTTGTTTCCATGCCGATGGGTTTTCCCCGTTCGAAGGATGCCGCTGTTGGAATAAGGGGGTATCATCGCTTTACAACCATCGGCTTTGCGCTTAAATGAATCGGGTTTGGTGGGTAACAAATGCGGTCCCGGTTTCGTTCCCATGGCCCTCTGTCGCAACTCCTGCTCCAATTTTCCATGGGGACGGGATGTGGAGGTTGATGCCGAGAGTGCCATTGTGGGCATGCCGGGCAACGGCCCTTGCTGCGGGACAGAAACGAGCGCAGCCGCTTTTCGATTCGTTCCCATTGAATTTTCAAACTGGGCGATTTTGTTAGGTGTCACATTCATCCCACCTGATTTTCACTTAATTGATTTTTTTAAATTAACATGAGGAAGGCGTATGAAAGCAATTGGATGGATGGTGTTGGGTTGCTTGATGGGTGTATCCCTGGCGGGGGCTCAGGCCCCGCTGCCGCAATTTTATTATTACCAGGGTCAGCCGTATTACCTGGAGGTCAAATCGGATCAGATTCATTTGCGTTTTTCTGCCGGTTTTGATGGAAACGCTGTGGACAGCTTTTTAAGCCGGGAGCTGGGAAGCCTGTTGAAATCGTGGGCCCGCACGGTATCGGAACGGGATGTTTTGATTGAGCTGACCGATCGGCTGGACACGACCCCGTTGCAACAACTCCTTCAATCGTTGAATGCCGATCCGGAGGTTCTGATCGCTGCTCCGGTATACCTGCACGGCAAGGTTCGCCAGGTGGTGACCAACGAATTTATTGTCGGTTTTCAGCCGGGGACATCGGCGGCGGAAATTGAAACCCTCAATCAAACCTATGGTGTAACCGCCTCCCGGATCAATGCGAATGGATTGTATTATTTGCAGGCACCCCCGGGAGTGGATGCCATGACCATTGCCAATCAGTACACCCAGGAGGCCATTGTGGCTTTTGCGGAACCCAATTTTATTTATCCTCATGGGGATCTGCTTCATGCCACGGTGAATGATCCCCTGTGGCCGTCTCAGTGGGCGCACAAAAACACGGGGCAAAGCGTAGCTACCGGAGCCTCCGTGGGGGCCTCCACCGTAAACGGCTCCCCGGATGCGGATATGGATGTGGATCTGGCCTGGGATGTGACCACGGGCGATCCCTCAATTATTGTGGCGATTGTGGATACCGGAACGGACTTGGATCATCCGGACCTCCAGGCCAATATTGTGGGAGGTTATGATCCCACCGAAAATGACTTTGTCCCCAATGACGATACCGAGGGTCATGGAACGGCAACGTCGGGTGTAGTGGCGGCCGTTGGCAACAACGGGATTGGCGTGGCCGGTATTGCTTACAGCTGTAAAATCATGCCCATCCGGATTTTCGACGACAGTGGCAGCTCCAGCGATCAGTGGATTGCCGATGGCATCAATTGGGCCTGGCAGAACGGGGCCGACGTGTTGAGCAATAGTTGGGGAGGCGGTTCGCCTTCCACTTCGATCGAGACGGCCATCAGCGACGCCAAAACCAAAGGCCGGGGCGGAAAGGGATGCGTGATTTTGTTTTCCAGCGGCAACGACGGGCACGATCCGGTAAACTATCCCGCTTATCTGACCGATGTCATTGCCGTTGGGGCGACTTCCATGTTCGACGAGAAAAAGAATCCCGGTAGTGGAGATCAACAACATTGGTGGGGAGGCAACTTTGGGCAGGATCTGGACCTTGTCGCTCCCACCATCGTTTATACCACCGATATTGCAGGCACCGACGGGTACGCTTCCGGGGATTATTACGATACTTTTAACGGTACGTCGGCCTCCTGCCCCAATGCCGCGGCGGTGGCCGCCTTGGTGTTGTCTGTGGACAGCAATTTAACCGCTGATCAGGTCCAGGATATTCTACAAAAAACAGCGGATAAGATTGAACAATATCCGTACAACTCCGCCGGTTGGAATCGCCATGTGGGGTATGGGCGGGTGAATGCTTATAAGGCCGTCCTGGCGGCGCAGGGCCAGGATGCCACCCATCCCGTGGTGCAACATACCCGATTGCAACCCACCAGCAATACCGCGGGGCAGGTGGTGCAGGCCACCATAACCGACGATACCGGCCTGGCAGGAGGAACGCTTCAACCCAAGTTGTTTTATCGATTGGATACCGGCGGTGGCTTTGGAAGCTGGCAGGAAGTGACCGATACCGATGGCCCTTCGGGTAATGTCTATCAGTTCATCATTCCGGGACAATCCCACGGCACCCAGATTGAATACTACATTGTGGCCTACGATAATTCCCCGAACCAGAACAAAGTCACCTATCCCTTTGGCGCGGATGTCACCGGGGTGCGCGGGAATGCGGCCACACCGTTCACCTTTCGGGTCGACAATTTCACCGCCCTGTCTTATAGCGGTACGGGCCCGACCTGGGGTATTTTCGGAGGGACCGTGTCGGCTACCCTATCGGTGCCGGACAATTTTGTGATCGCCGATCTCGACCTGAAGGTCAGTGGTACCGGGAATACCGGCTCCATCTTGATCGGGCTGGAAGCGCCTTCGGGTACTCGCTCCGGGCCGTTCGTGAACAACGGTGGCAGCGGTGGCTGGTCCAACACCAATATGGATGATGATGCTTCGACTCCCTTGAGCAACGCATCCAATCCCTTTACCGGCGATTTTATTCCCGATAACGCCTTATGGGTGTTTGATGGCCAAAACGCCGCCGGTACCTGGACCCTGCGGGTCTACGTCGATGGGTTGTTGAATTCCGGTGAAATTACCAGCTGGACGCTGACCTTCAACTCTGATGAAGTGCCCGATCAGGGCTTGCCGGTCTTTTTGAATAGTTTCCAGGCGCGGGTACAAGACGGGGAAGTGGTATTGCGCTGGGAAACAGCCTCCGAAATGAACAACCAGGGTTTTGAAATCTGGCGATCCGATGGGAATGAAGAGAACTATCGATTGATTGCCGATTATCAAACTCACCCGGCCTTGCAAGGGGCGGGCAATTCGAATCAGTCCCTCCAGTACGAATATCGGGATGCCCTGGTGCGGATGAACGAGACGTATTATTACCGACTGGCGGATGTGGATTTTAATGGCAATCGCACCTTTCATGGTCCCCTACGGGTGAAAGTGGTGGAAACCGATATCGACCTTCTTGATCAAACGGGTTTACCCCGGAACTATCAATTATCCCCGGCCTATCCCAATCCCTTTAATCCGGTCACTCGATTGCGGTTTGCCATCCCCCCTCATTCCCGGTCGGAAATGGAGTATGTACGCCTGCTGGTCTTCGACAACCTGGGACGAAAGGTCAAAACTTTGTACGAGGGGAACCTGGCACCGGGTTATTATCAAACACGCTGGGATGGCCGCAGCGATACCGGCCGGCCGATGGCTTCGGGAACGTACTACATTCTTCTGCTCGCAGAATACCAGCGATTGTCTCAAAAAGTCGTTCTACTGAAATAGACGCCGGGGAAGCTCCGCCGGGAAGGGTACTTTGTTGCGATCCCCCCGGTGGTGTCCCCTTAACCTCCTGGGGTTGATTAACACCGTTTACCGTTTTCATCCGTATCCGGTGGTTGCCTGTTCTTTGCCGGTGGGGGTTCGAACCCGTTCATGCCCCGGGGTAGCGAAAACCGGCCCGTTTAGCCGGCACGGCCGGTTCCACGGCATCGGTGGAAAAGGGGGGAATGTTGACCAACGTTTTTGGGGTAATCAGATCGAATCCGACAGCCGGAGATGAAATTCCTTGATCTCGCGGCTGGTCTTTGCCAGCGTGGCATATTCCAATGTTTGTTCCAAACGGTCCTTTAATCCTTCCCATTCTTCATGCAGGGGGCAGGGACGATCATCGCCGCATCCGGGTAGTCCCAGAATGCACTCGGTGAACAGCGCCGGACCGTCTATGGCAACAATGATATCCTTCAGGGTAATCTGATCCGGCGGACGGGCCAGCTTGATGCCGCCGTTGGGACCCCGAAACGAACTCATAATCCGATTCTGGGTTAAAATGCGTAATATTTTGGTCAAAAAATGAAAGGAAATGTCCAATTTTTGGGAAATTTCACGGATGGGGATGTATTCTCGTTCCTTCGACTCCATGGCCACGTATAGAGAGGCCCGGATACCGTACATGCAGGTTTTGGAAAAAATCATGACACCCCCATATTTAAGACAATTTTATACGAAATATCGGGCGATCGCGGGGGAATCTCAAGAGAAAAAAATATTGCTCGGGTCGTTAATTTAGGAAACGATATGATATTCGGAAATATTGGTTCAATATTTCCGCGTTTGTAACTTTTGGGAAAGGAGAGAATCCAACGGAACAGGGGTTAAAAGCGGTGTCGGGGTCGAAGGCCGGTTTTTCTTGTGAGGAAGGGTTTTTTGCGGTAACGGTACGGAAAACGGGTTGTGCAGATGGTGAACGGGTACCGCTGTTCCCCAACAAAAACCTCCCGGAAGCGGGTCCGAGAAAGGGGCTCGCTTCTTTTTTTATGGGGACTCCCTTCGTGTTGAAATATCTCGGGTAGAGGTGTATCGTCCAGGGAATGAAGTTGGATTTCGGCTTGAAGGTACGCGGGGTTTCGAGCCGCAGGCCGATGGGGAAACGGCTGTTATCACACCTGTCATTGCGGGAAGTGGTGGCGGCCTCCCTGGATCGTCCCGGGGGATTTCTTCAATATGTCTGGTCGATTCAATCAAGCTGTCCGGTTGATGGTTAAATTTGGGGCCGGCCTTCGCCGGATGCGGCCCTACCGGGAAAACGTCCCGGGTAGTGTCTATTTCGCCTATGATTCTCTGTCGGGTGTGCTCCACATCCGCGATCGCGGTACCGATTTCTATGGTCTGTTTGGGGGCCGACCGATTGCCTTCGGCCCATCTGGAAGGCGGCTACGCGGATATCGGATTTCAGGCCGGTCGTCTGATGGAAATTCCCGGGGCCTGTCGATTTTGCGGGAAGGAATGGGGCAGAGGACTGAACAACCGGACGTGCGATTGCTCGGCGGAAAAATCGGGAAGGTGGCGGGGGCGGTGGTTCATACGACGACCCCTCCGCAAAAAGTGACTCGGGGGATTCGTTTTCCCGGGAAAAGGATAGGTACCCTCGAAAAACCATCCCATGGTTTTGGGAAGATGAGGGATGACTTTCGTGGATACTCCATAGGACCCGCATTCGGTAAGGAGGGGAATGGTGATCTGAAATTTTCTTTGTACGAAATGCTAAACAAATGGTGTGGCAACCGATAATCAATAAAAAACATAAGGGGCATCGTCATGGCAAGGATGTCGGCCTGGGGAGGCAGGGAGGCCGGACGACGACCCACCGCATTGAGGGCATTTCCACATTGTCTAACCGTCATTGTCCTGTTGGGGATGACCGGTTGGTTTACGGCCACGGATGCCGTCTGGAAAAAAAATGAGTTAAAGGTGGCCACACCCGCGGTTCATATCGATTACGGGGTGAGCTTCGACCCGGCCGAAGATGGTGCGCGATTATGGTGTGCTATTTCGGTGAAGCCTCAAAATTTCGTTTTCCGGCGCTGGCAAAATCGCTTTCTGGCCGATATGGAGCTGGAGTGTTCAATAGTGAAATCGGGGAAAGGCGTGCTGGCCACACGATTTTTTCGGGATTCTCTGTTGGCGGGCGACTATCAGCAGACGCATGAGACCGATGAATATCGCCTGTATCAATTCCGGGTACCCGTAGAGGAGGGAGCCTATCGTCTGCGGGTGGTGGTCCGGGATCGAATTTCGCAGAAGGAAGCCGTCTGGGAAGAGGCTTTTGAAGTGCATCCCCCGGATCGGCGGCTGGCGGTGAGTGATCTTCAGATTGCCCATCGAGGGGTGCTCTTCGACCAAAACAATCTCAAATATTCCCGGGGGGTGGTGTTATATCCGGAACGGCTTTTTGGCGCTCCGGAACCCCAGTTGTTTTACTATTTCGAAATCTACTCCTGGAAACAAAACGAATTCGGCCGGGTGGAGATTCAGGTGCAGCTGCGAACTCCGGATAATCGCCGTATTCCGGTGTTGCATCGAAAACATCCCTTAAAAGTGAGTCCGTTTCCTGTGTTCGGTTCCGTGGCTACGGATACCTTGAGGCCCGGGAAATATTTCCTGGTAACCACGGTGAAATCGGCCGATGGCCTGGTGACGCTGCAAAAGGCCAAATCGTTCTGGGTGTTTCAGAATCCGGCGGATTTGCGTTTTCGGGATTATCCGGCCGTGCTGGCGGAACTGGGATTGATTGCCGGCCGGGAAGAAATGACGTATTTAAAGAAAATTCCTCGGAGTTTGCGGCAACAAGCCGTCGATCGATTCTGGAAATTGCGCGATCCCACTCCCCATACCCCCGCGAATGAAGTGATGACCGAGTTTTATCGACGGGTGTTGTTTGCTCGTCTGTATTTCGAGGGGGGAAAATGGAACGCGCGGAAGTTGTCCGATCGAGCCAAAGTCTATATCGTGTATGGACGGCCGGATAAGGTATTGCGCAATTCCAATCCGTTACTTCGGAAGAATGTGGAAGTATGGATCTATCAGCGATTGGATATTCAGGCTATTTTCCTGGACGAGTATGGGTTTGGAGACTATCGGCTGGTGGAACCATTTTCGCTTTTGCAGGAATGACGGTTTTCACCGCAGGATGCGCATCGGCGATGGGGTTGGAGGCAGAGGCTGACCGCTTGTCCTCCCGGGATTTCGATGATCCCCCTTTTCCGGAGCCCGTTTTCATTAAACCATAGGGGAAAGGGGTGAAGGCGTCGGGTGGTTCCGGGGGAAGCGCGCCAAGAGGATGGCGGACATAACGTAGAAGGCGTTTCGGCCAGCCGTCGGGTAACGGCTGCTTGTCCCACCGATTTGCACCCAATCTGTTCGGAACGGGTTGTTAAAGCAGATGGGCGTTCAGAAATAATACTCCAGCTTCAGGAACAGGCTTTCGGGGAAATACCAGTATTCATCCAGGAAATTGCCGCGAAAACGTTGAATGCCCAGCGAAAGAGTGGAATTTTCTGTGGCCGAATAACGGATCAACAAGAGGGTGAACAGGCTGTGATCGTTAAGGTTTGCATTGTAGGAAAAGATCAGAGAAATCAGCGGATGGATTTGATACATCACCTGAGTAAAAAGATACCGGCGGTTCAGGTTCAAGATTTCGCCGCGAAACAGGCGTCCCAGTTCGTATTGCAAGGGATCGGTTTTCCCTTCGCCATTGTATTGATATTCCAATAGGGCATACAGTTTAGTGGTCAATTGATAGTCGATGCCCAGGACGTAGCGCACAAAGCCGTTTTGAGGATTTTGGGAAGCAAGGGAGAGGATGCCTTCCCCGCGAATGCCGGCCTTCCACAGGTTGCCGGCAAAGTCGCCCCCCAGCACGTAACGGCGATCAAACCAGCCCCCCATCAGGGAGAGATCGAAGGTGCGGTAGTTGGTGCGGAACCGCAAGGCGGCGTTGCCCGAACGGTCGGTTCCCCGAAAATTGTACACCAACGTCAGATCGGTGAAATTACCCAGATACCATTTGAAGGTGATTGCATCGGCCCCATCCTTTTCGATTTTGTCGAAGCTGGCCGGGTTGATGGGATTGAACAGATCGGTGGGGTTCCAGATGCGGCCGGTTCCCCAGGCGATGCGTTGGCGCCCCAGGACGATGCGCCCGAAAGGCAATTCTTGCACCAGGTACAGCCGGTCGATGTAGTGAATTACCGTATAGTGGGTTTCCCGAACCGGATTCCAGCTCATATCCACGGCTTGCCGATTGGTCCTGTCCGTATTCAGGGGAATCCACAGAGGGTTGCGGGAGTACAGGGGATCGATTTCGTATTCCAGGGAAAGGCGTGTCGCTTCCCCCAGGTACAGGGTTGGGCGTAAGCGGATGCGGGTGAGTTCGATAACGTTGGTTTCGGGTAGTCGATAAAATCGGGCCAGGGCAGTGGCCATTGTCTGATAAATGGGGAGGGTAATGACGTAGCCGGTGAACTCCCGATCCACCCATGCCCGGCCGGGTGCGGAAAATCCGGGCCATAAGCCCAGTACCAGTAAGCACAAACCGAAAAGCTTTCCCGAAGACAACACGGTGGATCGTTTCGGGGAAAGTGGGTCTGAAGCCTTCATCCCTCCGCCGAAGCCTGTGCTTTGATTGCCATGATCTGACCGTCGCGTAGCATCACCAGGCGTTTTCCCCGGGAGATGACCAGGGGATCGTGGGAAGAAAACACAAAGGTGATCTGTTTTTCCCGGTTCATCCGATACATCAAATCCATCAGGGCTTCTCCGGTTTTGCTGTCCAGATTGGCCGTGGGCTCGTCGGCCAACACCACGGAAGGTTCCGTCACGATGGCCCGGGCCACGGCTACCCGTTGCTGTTGCCCGCCGCTCATTTCGTTAGGCCGTTTGTCGGCCAGCTCCCCCACGCCCAGCTCTTCCAAAATCGCAAGGGCTTTTTGCCGACGGGTGGTTTCCTCCATGCCCAGTAACATCATGGGGAACTCCACGTTCTCCAGGGCGGTGAGTACGGGGATGAGATTATAGGCTTGAAAGACAAAACCGATCTTTTCCAGGCGCAACCGGGAGAGCTGACTGCGGGTCTTTTGATACAGCTCTTCGCCTTCGAAAAATACTTTTCCCGCTGTGGGACGATCCAGCGCACCCATTAGGTTGAGCAGAGTGGTTTTGCCCGAACCCGAAGGACCCGCAATCACCAGAAACTCGCCCTTCTGCACGGTGAGATCAATTCCGCGCAATGCATGCACCGGTATGCCGTTTTCCTGATAAATCTTTTCCAATCTTTCCGTCCGGATAATTTCCATGGATTGACCTCGCTTAAATATACCGAATTGCCGCCACGGGTTCAAAAGCCGTGGCCCTGAGAGCCGGATAAACGGCTCCCAATAGGGTTATACCGGGGATGATGGTAACGGCGTTAAGCACCACATTGATGTTGAGAACAGGGTAAATTCGGGTCCCCACCCCGAAAGACATTAGACTTTCGGAGAACATGCTCAGATCGATTCCCGAATGTGCCAGAGGAATGTAGATGATCAGGCTTACAATCAGCCCAATGAATGTGCCTAAGAATCCCAGTTGTGCGGCCTCCAGCAGGATCATGCGAAATATGCGTCCCTTACTCATGCCCAGAGCCATCAGCACACCAATTTCCTGAATCCGTTCCATTATGGCCATGAGCATAATGTTGAGAATGCCGAACACAATGGCCACACCGATTATCCCGTAATACACCATCATGATTTCTTCGTAGATGGACATGTAATAGACTAACAAAGGAATGATTGCTTTAAAGTTCAGGACTTCGTAATCTGTTCCCAGTTGGGATTGTAAACGCGATTGAATCGTTTCCAGCGATTCCAAATTGTTGATTCGAATGACGACTTCTGAAATCCGGTCTCCCAGATTCAACATTCGTTGGGCGGTGGCGATGGGAATGTAAATATAGGTGCGATCGAAAGTACTGCTGGTGGTCTGGAAAATCCCGACGATGCGAAACACTTCGGAGCCGATGGTTCCATCCAGGGCAGAGGCCATGGCCACCACTTTATCGCCCAATTGCACTTCCAGCTTTTCGGCCAGTGTTTTACCGATGATGATTTCCCGTTCTCGGCCGGTTAAATAGCGGCCTTCCAGGATGTGTTGGTGGATGAAGGTGATTCGGGATTCGCGATCGGGCTCGATGCCCACGATGTGGACTCCCGCGGCATTGGTGGCGCTGGAAAGCAGGCCGAAAGACAATACCCGACGGCTATAGGCTTCGATGCCCGGCTGGCGTGAAAGCACCTCTTCCACCCGCCGGGCCTCGGGTAAATAATTTTTCACCGAAGGGTCCGTCCGAAAACCCATGCGATGAATCTGTAAATGGCCGATATGCGAACCGATTCGGTTGTCCAGCATTTGTCGAACGGTACCCAGATACAGCGTATCGGTCAAAATCATCGCCGCCAGCCCCACCACTATGGAAATCAGCACAATCAATGAACGGCGCTTGTTTCGCCAGAGGTTCCGCCAAGCAATTTTCCAGAGCATGGTTCTTTTTCCCGTTCGTTGAATGCATCAGGTATAACGAATCCCTTTCAGGGGTTCCAATTGCATGACCTTGTACAAAGGATACAGCGTTGCCAACATGGCGATGGAAAAAATGTATTGGAACGATTGAACAAAGACCCGGACTTCCACTGTGGAATAAATTTTAGGCGCAAAGCCGTATTCCAGACTGATGCGGGCCAGTTTTTCTCCCAGGGGAATGGGATGGAGAACGACCAGATAATTGGCCAGATACCCCAATAGTAGTCCCAGGGCAATGCCCATCAGTGTGAGGTAGAACGATTCAACAAACACGATTTGCACCAGCCGTAAATTGCTGAGCCCCAGGGAGAGCATTACGCCGAATTCCCGGAAACGCTCGGTAACGGACATCAACAAGGTATTTAGAATGCCGAAAGCCACCACGATAACCAGGATGATTAAAAACAGCAAGCCCCCGATGTTATCCAGCTCGATGGACTGTTTCAGGTCGGGCAGCACTTCGTCCCAGGAACGAACCGTCAGTCCCTGAGGTTGCAGGAACGCTTGTAACGAAGCCCGGGTGGGGGGAAGGTCATTTAATCGTTTCAAGTTTATCACCAGGGCATGAAGGCGATCGGGCATGGTCAACAATTCTTGAAGGGCTTTCAATCCCATGATCGCCGTATATTGATCCAGATCGGCGGAACCCGTTTTAATCACGCCCACAATGCGAAACTTCATATTCCCCAGAGAACCGTCGAATCCTTGACTTAAGACGACGATCGTGTCTCCCACCCGGCCTCCCAGATTTCTTAACAGCGTTTCTCCTACAACGACTTCCAGGGCGGAGTCGGAGGACAGGTAGCGCCCTTGCCTGATTTTGGTGTGCAATCGGGTAACGGTTGTTTCCCGTGGGGGATCGATTCCCATTAACGTTAGTCCTACCGAATTGCTTTGGAGGCCGGCCAATCCTTCGGCGTACAGGCGGGGCGCCCATCCCGTTATCGCCGGTTGGTGCGTCACAAGATCAATCAATTTCCGGGTCGACCGAAAACTTTTGTGCAAACCCGGATTGTCCAGAAATTCCGGATGTTGAATTTGCAGGTATCCACTGAATTGTTCGGCGGTCATGCGGATGGTGGCGGCGTAGGTGCCGAATTGCATGCCCCGGGTGATGGCGAACAGAAAGGTGGCGAAAGTCACGGCCACCAGGGTGACCATAGTGCGCCGGCGATTCCGCCATAAATTGCGCCAGCTTATTTTAAGAAAAACGCCCATGGTCAGCCGCCTCTTTCCAGTTCCCGGAAAGAGAAGAGACGATCGGGGATGGGAATATCGAACTGAATATCCAGAATGCGGATTTCGGTGTAGCGACCGGCCCGCCGATCGTTGTACATGACCCATCGAGTGGGAATCCTGCGCCGGTGCAGCGTGCGGTAATCCGAAAAAAGCATATGGCGCACCAGACGATCCCGTTCGTCATAATACTCGACCCGCGCCGGCAAAACGTCGCTTTGACGCACCCAGTAGATCAACTTCCCCCATACCACCGGAGCCTCCGGCTTGGGCGTGAGCAGAATCTTCCAGCAGAGCACGCCGTTGACCGGCTCTTCTCCCAATAATTTCATGCGATAGTCCCGGCTTAAGCTGGATTCCCGTACCAGATCATCATTGGTAAAGTCTGAACCGTTCCAGGATTGCATCAGCATGGATGGAGGAATCTTGATGATGGTTTCGGTGTTGCGCAAATAGTTCCAGATCTCGTTTTTAATTTTAAGGGTTTTATTGCCGGCTTCCTTGCGGGGGGCCTTGATAACGATCAGGGCCTTTTCGGTTCCCACCCACCAGCTTTCCATCTTCAATGTGCGGGTATAATCCGGGGTCACCACTGTCATCTCGATGAGGGCGTGGGAGGTTTTGCCCCGAATCTGATTTTCCGCCTTACGGACGATGTCCTCCACCGCTTGTCCGCTTACTTGTAGTCGGATCGCCAGGAGGAGGCTCAGAAATAGGAGGAGTCGGGTTCGCATCGTATCACCCTTTGATTGAACGATTGGTCAAAAAAATTAAAATAAGGGAATCGGATTGTCAACCTCCAAAATTATTTTTTGTATGATACTTGAAATCGGATGTGACGATGCTTATAATAGCATTGGTTGACGATTCGTTCATAAAGGGGAGGATCTCGGTGGAGGGCGGGAAACGCGCCCGGATGCGCGCGCTCACGCGTCAAAAAATTTTGCAGACCGCTCTGGCATTATTCGCCGAGCGGGGCTATTTTGGCACAACGATCGATTTGATCTCCAAACGATGCCGGATTTCCAAGGGGCTGATCTATCACTATTTCACCAACAAACAAGATATCCTGGTGGCGGTCCTGGAAGAAGGCCTCCGCGCGGGATATGATTTATTAAAGGGTCTGGAAGACATTCCCGATCCCTTTCAACAGTTTGCCGTCATGATCGAACGCTCTTTTGACGAAATGCTCCGCAACGAGGCTTACTGGCGGTTGTATTTCCATGTGTTACTTCAACCGGGGGTTCTGGAGTTGTTCGCTCAACGGTTGACCGCGTTCTACCAGGAATCGATTCAGTATTTCGTGCTGCTGTTTCGGCGGATGAACGTTACCAATGCCGAAATCGAAGCCCGCTTGCTCACGGCGATGCTCGACGGGTTGGGATTGCACTATTTTCTGGTGGGGCGGGACTTTCCCCTGGCGGCGGTCAAAAATGCCATCATTCAGCGCTATTCTCGCCCCTTGGACGGGAATGTTGATCGTTGAGGCCAACGCGCCGTGCCGCCCCCGGCGCTGATAATACCTCGCCTTCGCGGGCCGCTGCCTTGATGGCAATGGGCCACTCAAAGACGAAACCGTTGACAGAAGATCAGAGGAAACAATTATGTATCGAATCCTTTCCCATACCGCGGACATCGGGCTGGAGATAGCGGCGGACTCGCTGGAAGAACTGTTCCGGGAAGCGGCCCGGGGGTGGAAACATCTGGTGCTGGAACATTCACCCACCCGTTCTCAGGAAGAACAAAGCCTCCGGTTGGCTTCCCGGGATCTGGACGACCTCCTGGTCCGATGGTTGGGGGAGCTGAATTTCTGGCTGTGCACCCGTTTCTGGGTGTTGCACCAGGTAGAAGCATTGCACCTCTCCCCACGGGGGGGGCAATGGCATCTAAGGGCCCGCCTTTCCGGGGAAGCGTTCGATCCGGCTCGTCACAACATCCACTTCGAAATTAAAGCGGTGACCTACCACCAGTTGCATATTGAACAGGAAAACGGAACGTTTCGTACCCGGGTGATTTTTGACATCTGAAAGGGAAAAACAAAGCGGTGTGCTTTTTCCGGAAAGGTCGGCGTGTCAGACGGATATTGCCGGAAAATCTTCTTCCGCAGCGGAAAGTCGGAACCCCGGAACCGTCTTCAACCGGAACCCAAAAACCGCCGGCATTCGAATTGTGGCCTCGGACGGGAAAAACCTTGTAGGTTTTATCGTAAAAGGATGTGAAAAAGACGGGCTTTGGTAAGCCGCAAAAATTCGGTATATTCAAAGCATAAGAAAGGAAAACGAAAGGGGGCGAAAGGCCATGACCACACTGACTTACCGGGAGGTAAAAATTGAACAGATAGATGAGGTGACCTGGGTTATTCCTCCGGTCAGGGGGATGCGGGTACCGGGAAAGATTTATGCTTCGCGGAAGATGATGGAATCGATTATCAAAGAAGATGAAAGCATTCAGCAGGTGATGAATGTGGCCACCCTGCCCGGCATTCAAAAGTATTCGATTGCCATGCCCGATATCCATTGGGGGTATGGGTTTCCCATCGGGGGGGTTGCGGCCACCGATGTGGAAGATGGGGTCATCTCTCCGGGTGGGGTTGGTTATGACATCAATTGCGGGGTGCGACTGGCACGGACCAACCTCACCTACGAATCGGTGCAATCCCGATTGGAAAAACTGATTCAGACGTTGTTTCAGAATGTGCCCACGGGTGTAGGGGCCCATGGTGCCCTGAGGAAACTGTCGCGTCAGGAGATCAAGCGGGTGTTACGGGATGGGGCCGCCTGGGCCGTGGAATACGGTTATGGCCGTCCCGAGGACCTGGAGCGTACCGAGGAGCAGGGGCGTTTGCAGTCGGCGGATCCGGACGCGGTGAGTCAGCGCGCCATTGAACGCGGGCAGGATCAGGTGGGAACGCTGGGGTCCGGCAACCATTTTTTAGAAGTCCAGGTGGTGCAGGAGGTGTACGATCAGGCGGCCGCGCAAGCCCTGGGGCTCTTTCAGGGACAGATCGTGGTGATGATTCATTGCGGTTCCCGTGGGTTGGGTCACCAGGTGTGCGAGGACTATTTGCGAGTGCTGGCCGATGCCACCCGCACGTACGGCATCGTTTTACCGGATAAACAATTGGCCTGTGCTCCCATTCAATCCCGCGAGGGGCGGCGTTACCTGGGGGCGATGGCCGCGGCGGCCAATTTCGCCTGGGCCAATCGGCAGGTGATTATGGGGCTGGCCCGGAAAAGCTTTATGGACGCCCTGGGCATCTCGGAAAAGGAACTGGGATTCCGGCTGGTGTACGATGTCTGTCATAACATCGCCAAAGTGGAAGAACATCGAATCGACGGAACGGTTAAAAAGGTGTGTGTGCATCGCAAGGGAGCCACCCGGGCGTTTCCACCGGGACACCCGTTAACCCCGGCGGTATACCGGGCGGTAGGCCAACCGGTGCTGGTGCCCGGAGATATGGGCAGGTATTCTTTTGTTGCCGTGGGTACGGAGCGGGCCATGGAAGAGACTTTCGGCAGTACCTGCCATGGCGCCGGTCGGGTGAAAAGCCGGCATCAGGCCCTCAAGGAGGGCAAAGGCAAAGACCTGATAGGAGAAATGCGCAAGCAAGGCGTGATCGTCCAGGCCCGTGGACGGCGCACCGTGGCCGAGGAAATGCCTTACGCCTACAAAGATGTTTCCGAAGTGGTCGATGTGATGCACAAAGCCGGCATCAGTAAGAAAGTGGTGCGGTTGAAACCGGTGGGGGTGATCAAGGGGTAACCCATGGCCGGAGGGAGAAGGAGTGGCTTTGTGCGGGGTGGATGAAAAATCCTTTGGGGAAAGAGCGGATTCCGGTTATTTTAATGGGGATCAACAAAAGGTTGGGTGATTGGGTAAAAGGCTTCAACATGTTTTCGAATATTTAGCGTACCGTGGGCTGGAGAAGCTGGTTTTTCTTTTACCCTGGACGTTGCTGGAAAAAGTTGCTTTCGGCCTGGCCTTTATTGCTTACCGGCTGGTGAAAATCCGTCGACAGGTCACCTTAGACAATTTGCGACAGGCGTTCCCGGAAAAATCCTTCCGGGAACTGGACGCCCTGGCTTATGCCAGTTACCGCCATTTTTGTTGGGTTGCCCTGGAATTTTTAAAATTAGGACGGCTGGGATTCGACCAACTGGAAACGATGGTGCAGCTGGAAACGCCCGGCTGGCTGGAGGAATATCTGCCTCAAAACAGGGGATTGATCATGGTCTCCGGGCATTTTGGGAATTGGGAGATTGCCGGAGCCTATTTTGCTTCCTGCTGGCCTCATCAGGCCACGGTCATTCAAAAACGACAGAATAATCGCCGGGTGGATCGCCACATGGCCGATCTCCGCCGACGCTGGAACATGGAAGTGGTTTACGTTCGCAACGCTGTAAGCAATTGTTTACGAGCGTTGGCAAAACAAAAACTGGTGGGGCTGCTGGCCGACCAGGATATCGGGCATCGGGGGGTGTTTGTTCCCTTTTTCGGTCGCCGGGCATCCACACCGCCGGGCGCCGCCATCCTGCATTTGAAAAGCGGCGCCCCTCTGGTATTCGCTTATGCCTATCGACGAGAACGCCATTCCTTCCGCCTGGGATTGGTGGATTTATCCCTTCCGAAAAAAGAGCGTACCGGCAACATGAATGAGGACATTAAAACGGTCCTTGCTCGATACAATCGGGTGCTGGAGCGCTTCGTACGAGAGCATCCGGAACAGTATTTCTGGATGCATAAACGCTGGAAAACGGCGCCTCCCTCGGAAAACGTGCCCCTTAAAACCGCGGTGATCCGATCCTGAATTTCCCTTCCGCCGCAGGTTCGGCGAGGCGATGAGAAAGGGATGCCCGGAATTTTTCCCTAAGTACCGGAAACCCGATTGACCCTGTCATCGTTGCCCGACAGGAATTCGCCCCCTGATTTGGTATTCCCGGAAGGGTGTGCCGGACGTCGCCCCAAATCCGCCGGCCCTGATTTTACGTGGTCCAACCTATGCCGGAAATCTTTGACCCATTCGGTTGTTGGTTCGCCCTTTATGTCCCGGTCTCAATCGCCGGGGCGCACCACCCTTATGGGGTTGGAGGGCCTTTTCAGGATTTGAAAGGCCTGGCTGCCGGAATCCGGTAAAATCCTCGGATTCTTTTGCCAGTCTCTCCATTACTGCACCGGAGTCCCTATTTCCCGCCGTCGGAGGTGCAGGCGTTTTCTTCTAACGTTTAGGGAAAACCGCAATCGTACGAAGGCATGGAAGGATGAAACTCTTCGGCGGTTGGGGCGGCGGATCCAGGGTGGATGAGTTTAGTATTATAAACTAAAATTTTAGAAAAAAATGAAATTGGCGTTGAATCTTAAATTCCGTTGTTTTATATTTGGTCGCTTTAATAAAAAAAATGTTTATTATACTGAAACTTTCAAGCGATTGGAGCGGCGTTGATATTAGGCCCTAAAATACGGCGTTTACGGCGGTTGCGGGGATTGACCATCGAAGAAGTGGCCGAAAAGGCGGATTTGACGAAAGGCTTTATTTCTCAACTGGAGCGGGATAAAACGGTGCCCTCTATCACCACCCTGAAACAGGTGCTGGACGTGTTGGGGGTGGATATGGCCACGTTTTTCAGCGACCTGGAGGATCGGGAAAAAAACATTTACACCCGAAAAGAGCGGGTGGTGGAAAAGAAGGGCCAATCCTACCGGGTCGAGAATTTGATTCCCAAGCTGAAATATCTGGAAATGGAACCGCTGTTGCTGACCCTGGAAGCCCAGGCCGAATATAGCGAGAATTTCGGAGAGGACGAAGGTTTTGGTTATGTGGTGCGGGGACGACTGGAGTTGACCGTCGATAAAGAAAAGCGCATTGTGAACCGGGGAGATTGTTTTTATATCTTTTTCGACAACAGATTGGTGGTCAAGAATTTAACCAAAAAACCGGCGGAAATTTTAATTGTGAATTATTAGCAGAGGAGGATGGGAAATTGAAGGCACTGGGACGTCATATTCTGGCGGAGTTTTTTGAGTGTGATGCCGACATCCTGAACGATCGGGAGCGCATCGTGATGTATATGAAGCGGGCGGCCCTGGAAAGTGGTGCCACAATCGTGACCGCGGCGTTTCACGAGTTCAATCCTCATGGGGTGAGTGGTGTGGTGGTGATCGCCGAATCGCACCTGGCTATTCATACCTGGCCGGAGTATCGTTACGCCGCCGTGGACGTGTTCACCTGTGGCGATACGGTCGACCCCTGGGTGGCGGCACGAGCGTTGCAAGAATACCTGAAGGCGAAAAGTGTCTCCACCGTGGAAATAGCCCGGGGGGAGTTGAAACTGGACGGCGTCTTACATCACAAACCCGTGGAAGTGGCGGCCGTCAGCTCCGCATCCACTTGACTGACCACCGCCGTCGCCAATCCGGTGGTTTAGCAAAAGCGCCGCCCCAAAAGAAAGGCATTGCGGCGCTTTTGACTTTTCGTCCATCGATCTCTTCTCCAGTCCGCCCCTTCGGCCCCTTTCAAGCCGCTTCCCTCTGATCGTGGTTCGGTTCCCAAACCGGGCAAAGGGGAATTAACCTTCGATAAGGCCGGCCCCACCGGTTGAGTGGAATTTGCAATTCATGGCTGGTTTTTTACGATTATTGTGTATATTCTTGTTTAAGGATAAAACGGGGAAGAGCCATGGCGATAAGATCCTATTCCGTGGACGATCACATTCAACAAATTTTTGACCTGCAGCGGATATATCGCTGGAAAACAGCCCAGAGCGATGCCCGAACCCGAATTGCAAAGTTGAAACGCTTACTGAAGGCGGTGGAGGCCCGGGCGTCGGAAATCGAAACCGCCCTTTACAAAGATCTGTACAGGCATCCTGTGGAGAGTAAGACGATTGAGATTTTCCCCTTGTTGAAAGATCTCCGGTACATCATCCGCCACTTGCGCCGCTGGATGAAACCCCATCGTGTACCCACTGTGCTGCCTTTTCTGGGGGCTCGTAGCTACATTCAGTACGAACCTCGAGGGCAGGTGCTCATCATGGCGCCCTGGAATTATCCCTTTCAATTGGCCGTATCGCCGATGGTTGCGGCGCTTGCCGCCGGAAATTCGGTCATGATCAAGCCTTCGGAAATGAGTCCTCATACTTCCGAATTCCTGAAACAGTTTATCGAGGCTCTTTTTCCTCCGGAAGAGGTGGCCGTAATCACCGGAGGAGCCGATGTGGCTCAGACCCTCATCGGCCTGCCTTTCGATCATATCTTTTTTACCGGAAGCACCCAGAAGGGCAAAGTGGTCATGGAGGCGGCCGCCAAACATCTGACCTCGGTGACATTGGAGCTGGGCGGAAAATCACCGGCCGTCGTTGCCCGGGATGCCGACTTGTCTCAGGCGGCCCAGCGAATCGCTTTTGGAAAATTCATCAATGCGGGGCAAACCTGCATTGCACCCGATTATGTGCTGGTACCGGAGGAGCAGGAGGAACGCTTAGTGGCCGCCCTGAAAAGGGCGGTGGAAAAATTCTATGGTCCCCCGGAGCAATTGCCACAAAATCCGGACTATGCCCGCATCGTTAACGAGGGGCACTGGACGCGTTTGATGACTCTGCTGGAGGAAGCCCGGAAAAAGGGAGCGCGTATCTATTTTGGTGGCGGTGGGGATGCCCGGCAGCGCTTTCTGGAGCCTACCGTCGTGGGGCTGTTGCCGGAAAATGCGACCTTATTACAGGAAGAAATTTTTGGCCCTATTCTGCCCCTGGTTTCTTATCGAGAGCCGGCGGAAGCGGTGGAGTTTATTCGAACACGACCCAAACCGCTGGCCATGTATATTTTCAGTCGAAACCGACAGACCATTCGCCATCTCATCCAACACACCAGTGCCGGCAGCGTGGTGGTTAACGAAACCCTGATTCAATATGGAAACATCACCCTGCCTTTCGGCGGGGTTAACCACAGCGGTATGGGCAGCTATCATGGATTTCACGGCTTTCGTACCTTTTCCCATGCCAAGCCCGTCATGATTCAATCGCGCCTCTCTTTTATTTCCCTGATTTATCCACCCTATACGCGGCGGGTGAAAAAGCTGGTCGAGGTAATGACCCGATTGTTTTGAGAAAGACTGGGGCCGGCCGCCGCCAAGCCGATCCTCAGGGATGCGATGGAAATGGTTTGGCCGGTGTCCCAGAAATCGGATGGGGGGTCCTGCACCGGGGAACGGCTATCCTCGGGAGGTTGAGCGAAACCGATCCGGTCAAAGGGACCACGGCGTTCCGGTAAGGACAACCGAAGCGAGACGGGAATCAGCGGGTGGCAGTCCGGGGGTTAGAATCCGTAAACTAAAAAGCCGCCGTCCACCGACAGGCATTGCCCCGTGATATAGGAAGCTGCGGGTAAACAAAGGAAAGCTACCGCGGCGGCCACCTCTTCGGGTCGGCCGATCCGGCCCATAGGGGTTCTGCTTCGTACCCGCTCCAGGTAGTCTGGACGCGTGAGAACCGGTTCCGTCAATGGCGTTTGAATGTACCAGGGGGCCACGGCATTCACCCGGATGTGATCGGCAGCCCATTCCACGGCCAGGTTGCGGGTTAATTGGATGACCGCGGCTTTGGCCATGGCGTACGGCGGACCACTACTGACATGGATTAACCCCGCCACGGAAGTGACATTCACCACACAACCGGCCTGGCTGGATTTTAAAAAGGGATGGGCTCTGCGGCACATGTCCCACACCTGGTGTTGATTAACGTCCAGCAACGAGCGATATTCTTCTTCCCGATATTCTATGGCTTTTTTCCGAATGTTGGTGCCCGCGTTGTTAACCAGGATGTCCAGTTGGCCCCAGAGCTGGGAGATGGTATCGAAAATCAATTGTCGATCTTCCGGGTGGGTCACGTCTGCGGCCAGTCCCTCCACCCGCCGGCCTTCCTGCCGCCATTGCCGAAGGAGCTGACGGATGCGCTGTTCATCCCGGGCTACAACAAACACTTCGGCACCGAAGTTCAGCAATTCCTGAACGATGGCCCGTCCAATGCCTTTGCTGCCCCCGGTGACCAGGGCTTTTTTACCTTCCAGCCTCCAGCGATGATCCATAATGCCCTCCGACCATGCCCCGACCGCCTCTTGTGACAAAAAAATTCGTGGGCCGGCCTCGACAGGCATCCGGCCCCATTCCACACAGAAACTAACGCTTTAGAAATTGACGCAATACGGTCTGCAAAATGCCGCCGTTGCGATAATACTCCAGTTCCACCGGGGTGTCCAGACGTACCAGAACGTTGAACGTCGTTACCACACCGTCTTCCCTTTCGGCCCGCACCGTGACTTCTTTCCCCGGTTCCAGGTGCGGAAGACCTTCGATATGGTAGACCTCTTTTCCGGTTAATCCCAATCGTTCTCGATTATCCCCCGATTTAAATTGCAGGGGTAATACGCCCATTCCAATTAGATTGCTGCGATGAATGCGTTCAAAGCTTTCGGCTAACACGGCTTTAACGCCCAATAGGGCCGTTCCCTTGGCGGCCCAATCGCGGCTGCTGCCGGTGCCATATTCTTTACCGGCAATCACTAAAAGGGGAATCCCCGCCTCTTTATACTTCATCGCAGCGTCGTAGATGAACGTCTGCTCGCCGGTGGGGAAATAGATGGTGTAACCCCCTTCTACCCCGGGCACCAGTAAATTTTTCAATCGAATGTTTCCAAAGGTGCCGCGCATCATCACTTCGTGGTTGCCGCGACGGGAACCGTAGGAATTGAAATCCTTGGGCTGCACACCTCGGGCCATCAAGTATTGCCCGGCAGGGCTGTCCACCGGGATAGCGCCTGCAGGAGAAATATGATCGGTGGTGACCGAATCGCCCAGCAGCACCAATACCCGGGCGTGGTGGATGTCCCGAAGCGGTTCCGGTTCCAGGGTCATCTCTTCAAAGAAAGGTGGTTTTTTAATGTATGTGGATCGGGGATCCCACTGGTAAATTTCGCTTTCCGGCGCGTTCAAGGATTTCCAGTTCTCATCCCCCTGGTACACCGCGGCGTATTTTTGGGTGAACATTTCCGGGGTCACGGCCCGATTCATGGCTTCGCGGATTTCGGCCATACTGGGCCAGATGTCTTTTAAATAAACGGGTTGGCCGTTTCTGTCCTTTCCCAGGGGATCTTTCTCGAAATCCAGGTACACATTCCCCGCCAGGGCATAGGCCACAACCAGGGGTGGGGAGGCCAGATAATTGGCCCGGACCAGAGGGTGAATGCGTCCTTCGAAGTTGCGATTGCCGCTGAGCACTGCGGCGGCTATCAGGTCTTTTTCTTGAATTTCCCGGGCCACTTCCTCGGGCAGAGGACCACTGTTGCCGATGCAGGTGGTGCATCCGAATCCCACCAAGTAAAACCGTTGCTTTTCCAGGGCTTCCAGCAAGCCCACCCGTTGAAGATAATCGATCACCACCCGGGATCCCGGAGCCAGGCTGGTTTTTACCCAGGGTTTCGTGGTTAATCCTTTTTCCAGTGCCTTTTTAGCCACCAATCCCGCGGCAAGCATCACCGAAGGATTGGAGGTGTTGGTACAACTGGTGATGGCGGCGATGACCACCGCTCCGTGGTTCAGGACCGCCTTCTTTTCCGCAGCGACGGCCCCGGCCGCACTCGAAGAGCGGCTCCCATTATGGCCGGCACCCCCTTCTTCATCACACTGGTTGGTGAGTTTGACGGCTTCGGGCGATTTATGAAACAGCTCTTTCAAGGCGGTTTCAAAATGGTGTTTCATGTGACGTAAGGGAATGCGATCTTGAGGGCGCCGCGGTCCCGCCAGACTGGTTTCGATGGTGGAAAGATCCACCTCCACCACATCGGTGTAAACCGGATTGGGCGTATCGGCCGTCCGGAAAAGCCTCTGTGCCTTGGCATACTGTTCCACCAGTTGCACCTGTTCTTGCGGGCGCCCGGTCATGCGCAGATAATCCAGGGTCGCTTCGTCGATGGGAAAGAACCCCAGGGTGGCCCCGTATTCCGGGGCCATGTTGGCGATGGTCGCCCGGTCCGGAAGGTTTAGATGAGCCAGCCCTTCACCAAAAAACTCCACAAATTTGCCCACCACCCCTTTCTTTCGCAAAATCTCGGTGATGGTCAAAACCAGGTCTGTGGCCGTAACACCCTCTCGAAGTTCACCCGTTAGACGCACGCCGATGACTTCCGGCAGCAGCATGTAATAGGGTTGCCCCAGCATAACGGCTTCCGCCTCTATGCCACCTACGCCCCATCCCAGAACACTGAGCCCGTTGATCATGGTGGTGTGAGAGTCTGTGCCCACCAGGGTGTCCGGATAAGCCATCCAGCCCCCTTCTGTTTCCCGCGGCATCACCACAGTGGCGAAATATTCCAGATTCACCTGATGAACGATGCCCGTCCCCGGAGGCACCACGCTGAAGTTGTGAAAACCGTTCTGAGCCCATTTGAGCAACAGATAGCGTTCCTGGTTGCGTTCAAATTCCCTTCGGGTATTGATCTGGAAAGCCTCGGGAATGCCGAAGACGTCGATTTGCACGGAATGATCGATCACCAGATCGGAACGCACGATGGGGTTGATTTTCTGAGGATCGCCCTGGAATCGGGCCATGGCATCGCGCATGGCCGCCAGGTCGACGACGGCCGGTACACCGGTAAAATCCTGCAAAATGACTCGGGCCGGCATAAAGGGAAACTCCCGGGAGGGAACCTTGCGGGCGTCGTATTGCAAAACGGATTCAATGTCTTCTCGGGTGACCAATCGGCCGTCTTCGTTACGCAGGGCATTTTCCAGCAACACCCGGATGGAGAAAGGCAGGCGGTCCAGGGACACCAGGCCGGCCTGTTCTAATTTGGGGAGACGAAAATAACCATAGCTCCGTTCTCCCACCGAAAGTTTGTCGAAAGTACCAAAACTATCCTGAAATAAACGCATGGTTTGTTCCGCTCCTTTTGCTTTAGCTATCTTTGTTTGGCGTTCAAAAATAAAAAATAAATTGGGCATTTGGTATTGGTTTATGGAAATTTTCCCCCGCCTGAGACGTAAATCTGTTAACGGAGAGGGGGGAAGGCATCTTTTATTTGATTTGATTTTTCAAGAGGACACGTTTAAATTTTATGGTTTATAGAACAAAAAATGCCATGAAGAGAAATTTAAGGGAAAGGAGATGACCGCCTTATGATGACCAAAATGCGCGAGATGAGCTTTATTTTTCTCTGGATTCTGGTGTTCGCCTTTCTGGGATTGATGGTGTTGGAGTGGGGGGCCGATATTACCGGGCGCTCCCGCCAGGAAAACATTGTGGGTAAGGTGGATGGACGGAAGATTACGATCGAAGAATTCAACCAAATCCTTCAAAATGCCTACGAAAGTGAACGGCAACGCCTGGGAAAGGAACTGGAAGATGCGGATTATAAACGCATACAGGATCAGGTGTGGGAAAACTTTGTGCAGCAAATATTGCTGGATAAGGAAATCGAGCGTCTGGGAATCATCATTACCCGCCGCGAAATTGCTTATCACAGCGTGAATAATCCGCCCCAGGTATTTCAGCAAATCCCTCAATTGCAAACCGACGGCCGGTTTGATCTGGAAAAATATCGGCAAGCGTTACGCGATCCGCAATTCGAAGCGAATGTCGTAACGTTTGTTGCCCAGAATTTGCCCTATCAAAAGCTGGTCGATCGGATCAACGCATCGGTCATGGTAACCGAAGAGGAAGTAAAGGATCAGTTCATGCGGGAGACCATGCGGGCACGTCTGGAATATGTGGGGGTACCCATTTCCCGGATCGATTTCCAGGGCATTCAGGTAAGTGAAGCGGAAGCCCGGGAGTATTATGAAAACCATAAGAAAGAGGAGTTTAAGGTTGAAGAGAAACGGGTATTAAGGTATGTTCTCTTTCCTACACTCCCGTCGGCACAAGATACCGCCAATGTATACCGACTGGCGGAAGAGATTTTAGAGGAAGCCCGGGCGGGCGCCGATTTTTCCAAACTGGCTGATGAATATTCCGAAGACCCTTCGGTAAAGACCAACCATGGCGACCTGGGCTATTTTAAAAAATCCGACATGGTACCCGAATTTGCCGAGGCGGCTTTTGCAGCCAAGCCGGGCGAAATCATCGGGCCGGTGCGAACTCAGTTTGGGCTCCATGTGATCAAGGTAGTGGATAAAAAAAGGGAAGACGGGATCGATAAGGTGCGCGCCTTTCACATTTTACTGAAATTTTCGCCCAGCGCCCTCACCATCGAGGATGCCCGGGATGAGGCCGGTCTGTTTGCCGAAATCGCCCAAGAAGAAGGATTTGAAGCGGCGGCCCGCGAGATGGAGCGGGAGATTCAAACCACCCCCCCGTTTGTGAATCGCAATTTTATTCCGGGCCTGGGACAGCTGGAAGGGGCCGTAAAGTGGGCCTTCAAGGCCGAAGTGGAAGAGGTTTCGGAAGTGTATCGTACGGCCAATGGGTATGTGGTCTTTCAAATGGCGGAAGTGCAGCCCGAAGGGTATCGTCCCTTTGAAGAAGTCAAAAACATCTGTAGAAATCGGGTCATCAGCGAACGCCGCAAGGCATTGGCTCGTCAGTTTGCCGAAGCAATTGCAGAGCAAGTGGCCGCCGGAAAACCCTTTGCCGAAATCGCCCGGGCGGATACCAGCGGCAAGGTGGTTCATGATTCCACCGGATTTTTTAAATATGGGGCTCCCATTCCCAAATTAGGCCGCTCCCTGGACATCAATGCCGCCGCTTTCAGCCTCCCCGTGGGCAAGGCCTCGGGACTGCTGGAGGCCGACCAAGGGTACTATTACATCCGGGTGGTGGAACGGACCGATTTTGATGAAAAGAGCTTCGCCGAACAACGAGAGTTCATTAAGCAGCGGCTGCTGCAACAGAAACAATTCCGGGTCTTCCAGGCCTGGTACGAACAGCTGAAGGCCCGGGCGGAAATCGAAGACTTTCGCTACCGATTCTTTAGAGGGTGAAGAACCGATAACCGTATCGGTCAGCCGCCGCTCGCCTTTCGGTAGCGATGCAGGCAGCGGCTTTACCCTGTTGATGCGCCGCCTCGGCCGGAAACAGAGTCCGGCGGGGCCACTTTTATGGAGATGCCTTTCCCCTGTGGTGGATTTTTTTACGGGGTTACCGGTACGAAAGCGATTGTCCCGTTTCTTCAAAACAGAAACGGGTTTGATTCATCGAAATGTTTTGGCGGGAAAAAAATACCTCGTAGCTCTGGCAAGGCCAGGGGTGCGGAGCTACCGTTTTCGGCTCAAACTGAATGGAGGAGAAAGAGATGGTTACCGTTCGACCGTTTAAGGGGTTGCGCCCTCGAAAAGAATTGGCTGCCCGTGTGGCTGCACCGCCTTATGATGTGTTGAGTTCCGAAGAAGCGCGGGAAATGGCGAAAAATAATCCCTATAGCTTTTTACATGTCAATAAGCCCGAAATTGATCTGGAACCGGGAATTGACCTATACGATCCCCGCGTCTACCGGAAAGGGGCGGAAAACCTGAAGCGCCTGATTCAAGAAGGCGTGATGGTTCAGGACCAAGAACCTCGTTTTTACGTTTACCAACAAGTGATGGGGCGGCACCGGCAGGTGGGATTAGTGGCCTGCGCTTCGGTAGAAGAGTATGAAGCGGGTTTGATCAAAAAGCACGAACATACCCGTCCTGAGAAAGAGGATGATCGGGTCCGTCACATCGATCATTTGAATGCACAGGTGGGGCCGGTGTTTTTGACCTATCGGGCCAGGGAGGAGATAGATCGCCTGATGGAAGGGATTGTTGCACAGGAGCCGGAATACGATTTTACCGGCGAGGACGGCGTTCGCCACACCCTCTGGGTGGTTTCGCATCCGGAGCTCATTGCACGAATTCAGCAAGCTTTTTGTCGGGTGGAAGCTCTTTACGTGGCCGATGGCCATCATCGCTCGGCCGCGGCCATGCGGGTGAAGCGGAAACGACAGGCCGAAAATCCCCATCATACCGGGGAAGAGGAATACAATTATTTTCTGGTGGTTATTTTCCCCCACAATCAGATGCAGATCCTGGATTATAATCGGGTGGTGCGGGATTTGAAGGGGTTGAAGCCGACGGAATTTTTCGAAAAGCTCCGGGAAAAATTTCTGATGGAAGAGCAACCCCCGGGACAGGTCTATAAACCCAACAAGCCCCATACTTTTGGGATGTACGTCTCGGGTAAATGGTATAAACTGACCGCGCGGCGGGGCACTTTTGATGAGCGCGACCCTGTTCAACGATTGGACGTGAGCATTTTACAGGAAAATATCCTGAGACCCATTCTGGGTATTCAGGACCCCCGGAAGGATAAACGGATTGATTTTGTTGGAGGCATTCGGGGGATGCAGGAACTGCAAAGGCGGGTCGATTGTGGGGATTGGGCCGTGGCGTTTGCCCTTTATCCCACCGCCATAGGGGATTTGATGGCCATTGCCGATGCCGGGAAGGTGATGCCGCCCAAGTCCACCTGGTTTGAGCCCAAGCTTAAAAGCGGTCTGGTCGTTCATTTACTGGATTGATCCGGGCCGGCGAAAAACGGTTTTGGGAACCGGCACAGAAACCACCTATGTCCCTGCCGGCAGAAACGGTAACCGTCTGCGGTCTTAGCACCGGAGGAAGGTGGTACCCGTGGTGCTGAAGGCGACTTTTTCAGAGAGTGCCGGCCGAAAATCACAACCTCTCATTGCGGGAGCGATGGGCCCATCAAAGCGATTGATTGGCAATCAACGATACAATCGCTCGCAGCTGTTTTTTGATTTCCAAGCGTACAAACCCGGTGTTCATACGGGGAGTGCCGATGACCGACAGGTAAGCATCTTCTTCCGGGAGGGCGATAAACAGATAAATGTGCTTTCGAAAAATGCCTTCCCAGAAAAGGATTTCCTTGCCAAAAACGTTACGGGTGGCGTTTTCGATTCCGGAGATCAGGTCGCCCAGTCTGTCCCCCAATTCCGAAACGCGGTCCACATTCCCGGAAAAACGGCCCAGATAAAAGATGGGGAATCCGGCGTGAGTATGAATGAAAATATGTTCCACCCCTTCGGATTTAAACACTTTGTCCAGCAGTTGCTGAAGCCGGCGCTGACGCTTCCGTTTTTCCCGCTCCTGCTCTTCTTGAACCAGATGGGATTGTTCGTCTTTGAGCCGCAAGCTTTCCAGTAGCAGGTTTTGCCAGCTTTTGTGGATGGTTTCCCGTGGAGGGAATTGATTGCGCAGGACAGAAAACTCACCCCCATCCCAGCTCATGATGTAATAAAACGCCTCTTCGCCTTCCAGACGATCGGTTTCGGCGTGGACGATATTGCCTTCCTGGAAGTAAATCGTACCCGTTTCGTTTTGCCGTCGCACCCGCAGGGCGGTTGTCAGCCGACCCAGGCAGTTCAGCTGGATGATGTCGCTCAGCTGAAAGTCCGCCACACTGCCGCGGAAGCCTCGCTCTTCCTTCAGCGCATCCAGAATTAATTGGCGGATTTCATTGATTTCGAAAGGCTTTTCGATATAATGAAAACAGCCTCGTTCAGTGGCCGCTTTGTGCACGTCGGAAGAGCCGTAAGCCGTCATGATGATGACTTTGGTCTGAGGGTACGTTTCTTTGATCTTGACCAGTAAGTCCAGACCCGAAACCTCGGGCATGCGCACATCGGTAATGACCAGGTCCACGGGAACCTGGTTCAAAACCTCGATGGCTTCTCGGCCGGAATTCACCGTAATGAGTTCGAATTTATCGCTGTCTTTGGAAAGCTTTTTCGAAAGCGTCCAGGTCAGGTCTTCTTCATCGTCAACCAGCAGGACACGTTTTTGTGGACCAATCATAAGCCTTGTTTTGTTTTTAGTAAGTACTGGTAATCGGCACAAGTGGCGAACTCTTAATGGCCGGAGCGAAACTCATTTTTCCGGTTCCCCATCCCGGCGGACGGGGGCGGTCAGTTTCAATGATGCCCCCGCGGACGAGAGGGCTATCCATTCAGGAAATAATGCTGTTTTACGGTCGTTGGTTTTTGGGATTCGGACCCATGGATCTTACAAGAGGGTCTGGATGGCCTCCACTTGATCCAGGCGTTCCCAGGTAAACGAGGGTTCTTCTCGTCCGAAATGCCCGTAAACGGCGGTGGCCCGGTAACGAGGCTTCAGCAGATCCAGCGTCCGGATAATGCCGCCGGGTCGCAAATCGAACACCTGCTGTATGATTTCCACAATCCGGGATTCGGGGATTTTTCCGGTTCCGAAGGTTTCCACCATGATGGAGACCGGGTCTGCATGTCCGATGACGTAGGCCACCTGCACTTCCAGACGATCGGCCACGCCGGCGGCCACCAGGTTCTTGGCCACGTAGCGGGCCGCATAGGAGGCCGACCGGTCGACCTTGGTGGGGTCTTTCCCGGAAAAGGCGCCGCCGCCATGGCGTCCCATCCCGCCGTAAGTATCCACAATAATTTTGCGTCCCGTTAATCCTGTATCGGAATGCGGCCCCCCAATCGTCCAAATCCCCGTGCCGTTGACAATGTAGGTGGATTCCTTGCGCTGGAAGGGCAATTCCACCTCCTGCAGCAAGGGTTGAATAACGGCCTGATAAACCGTATCGGCCACGGTGTTTCGATCGACGGCCGGGTCATGGGGTACGGCGACCACGATCTTTTCGATGGCCACGGGCTTCCAGTCTTGATAGCGCACCGTGACCTGGGTTTTTCCGTCGGGCCTCAGGAAGGGAATACTGCCTTTTTGCCGGGCGGTGTCGATGGCCCGAATGATACGATGGGCCAGGGAAATGGGCATGGGCATAAACTGGGGCGTTTCGTTGGTGGCGTAACCAAACATCATTCCCTGATCGCCCGCTCCGCCGTGATCCACTCCGATGGCTATTTCCGGCGATTGTTTATGAATCTTTACGATGACCTCGCAACGATCGTCGAACAGCAGCGAGCGGTCCCGATATCCGATCTCCCGGATCACCCGCCGGGCGATACCTTCGTAATCAATGACCTGATCCTCGGGGATGGAGACCTCCCCCGCCAATAGGGTGGTGTTCGTAGTGACCAGCGTTTCCACGGCCGCGCGATTGTGGTGGACCCGGCCTTCCAGACGATAAATGGCATCGACGATTTCATCAGAAATGGCATCGGCGATCTTATCCGGATGCCCGGCTGATACCGACTCTGACGTGAACAAAAAATCTTTACTCATTCAATTTCCCTCCGGGTGCGCTTGCCTCTTGGTGGCATACAGGCCGGGGACAAGCTTCGATCCCGGCTCTGCGATTCCTCCCCATCCAGGCCCGGATGACCCCGACAGGGATGACTCTGATTTTCGGTTTCTTTTCATAAAAAATCACCCCAAATTACCGGCAAAATATAAAGAACGCTCCCGGGGCTTCAAAGGTGAATTTTTTTCGAAAACGGTTTTATATGAACGAAATCAGTGCCTGGGTGGAAACCTTTTGAAACGATGCCGGGAATGCCGAATATTCAATTTGGGGTCAGCCAATCGGGAGGATAACGGTGTGAGCGACGCGTTTGGTTCAGTACCGCCGCTGGGTGCACATACATCCATTGCGGGCGGCGTGTTCCAGGCCATCCGTGCGGGCCGGGAGATTCGTGCCGATGTGGTACAGATATTTTCCAAAAACCAGATGCAATGGCGGGGGCGCTGGTATTCCACCGAAGAACTGGAAACGTATTTCCGCCTGATCGAGGAAACGGGCATTCGGCCGGTGACCATTCACACGGCTTACCTGATCAATCTGGCCAGCGTCAAGGAACCGGTCGCCCGCCGCTCTTTCGAAGCCTTTGTAGACGAACTGTTGCGGGCGCACACCCTGAAGGTGCCGTTCCTGGTGTTGCACCCCGGATCCCACCTGGGTGAAGGGGAACCCAAGGGCGTCCAAACGGTGGCTCGTCAGCTGAGAAGAGGGTTCGAAGCCTCCGGGGTGGACTCGGTCACCGTCTTGCTGGAATCCACCGCCGGACAGGGAACCAACCTGGGATATCGTTTCGAACATCTGCGGGACATCATTGCGGCCTCCGGATGCGAAGAGCGGTTGGGGGTGTGCCTGGACACTTGCCATTTGTATGCTGCGGGTTATGATTTACGCACCCCTGAAGCCTGGGAGCAAACCTTTACCCGGTTCGATGCCCTGATCGGACGAGAAAAATTGCATGCTTTTCATCTGAATGACTCCCTGAAACCACTGGGAAGCCGGCGGGATCGTCATGCTCGCATCGGACAGGGAGAATTAGGACGCTCCGCCTTTCAGGTGCTGTTGAATGATCCCCGGCTTGAAGCCGTCCCCATGATCCTGGAAGTTCCCGGGGGGAATGCCGCTTATGCCGAAGACCTGCTCCTGTTGCGCCGGTGGATTCGAAAACATACCGAAAGTAACGGCACCACTCCGTGAAAGCGATAACCCTATCCATAACAACATTGTAAGCCGGTTTCTTGTGATGCGGGTGTTTTCATTCTTGGTAAAGAAGACCTCGGGCGGGTCCCCGCGGAATCATTCTGCGGATGAACCCGGTTCAGCGGGAAAAGGGGTAGAGAAAGGGGCATGGGAGGGATAAAAAACTCCGGAAGAGGGCTTTGGGATAAAGGGGGTATGGAGATTCCCGAAAATTTTGCCGAAGACATTCGTGCCCGTTCCGGATGACCCGGAATTTGCCGGGTGGCTGATGAGAGGAAACGGCCGCACAGGGCCCACCTGCGATGAAACCTCCCGGGTTGCTACGGCATTTAATAGAAGCGCTCGTATCACTGAATTGTTCTCCCTATTGGCCGATGATATCGACCCTGGTAAGAAAAGGGAAGATGCGGGAACCTGCTCCGGGGCCGGTGAAAGCCGGAGCTGAATCGATACCGGTTTCAAACGACGAAAAGGGCATTGGGGAATGTGAAAAAGTAATTATTCATCTTGATTGAATTTGTCCGAAAACATATATTTACAAGATAAAGACAAACAAAACAGTAAGGAGGTGACCGGCAGCTCGGACTGATACGGAAGCGAATTTAATCAGCGGTTGATGAGATTGAACATTTTCGGGAAGAAAGCTTATTTACAATACCTCCTGCTGTTTGCCACTGCAATCAGCTTTTCCCGGCTTGAGGCACAGGGGTTGGTGCCACCGGCTGCTCCCCCCGGAGTGGTTTCCCTAAGCGTTCCCGTGTTCAGGGGATTGGAGCGTTTCTACATCGATTCCACGCTTTTCCAAAGCAAATTCTCAAATTTTCGCCGCATCGTGTCTTTCGATTCTTCCCAGGAGTATGTGGATATTCGGGAAATCATTTACGGTAAAGATTATTTGCTGCCGGTCCGGATGTCCCTGGAAGATTATATCGGCGCCCAACTGGCTTATCGCAATCAACAGAGCTTGCGCCATACCGTACTGAAATACCTGGAGCGGGTGGTTCGGCGGGGGGGCGGCGGCATCGAGCTCAACATTCCCGTACGCATTCGCAGCAAGGCCTTCAAACGCATCTTTGGCGGCGATCAGGTGGGTCTGACGGTTTCTGGAAACATCTCTTTCGA
>WFTQ01000004.1 GCA_015485355.1 bacterium
CGGCGCTAACTTGATGGGTTAAAAGGTTGGTGAATTCAACGGTCATGATATTCGTCGATTCGCACACCCATTTGCATTTCGACTCATTCGACGCAGACCGGGATGCGGTCATCCAGCGGGCCCGGCAGGCCGGTGTGGGGGCCATTTTGACGCTGGGGACCGATTGGGCGTCCAGCCGGTGCACCCTGGAAATCGCCCAACGCTATGATTTCATCTTTGCGGCGGCCGGCATCCATCCATCCGAAGCGCAACGGGCCCGCAGCGAAGACCTGCGCCGCATCCAGCATCTGGCCCAAAACCACCCGAAAATTGTTGCCATCGGAGAAATCGGGCTGGATTTCTACCGGAACAACGGGCCACCCGAGAACCAGTACCGCGTGTTCCGGGACATGCTTCTGATCGCCCGGGAACTGGACTTACCTGTGGTCATTCACAGCCGAGCGGCCATCCGCGAAATCGAGTGGTTCCTCCAGGAAGAGGGCTTTACCCGGCTCAAAGGAGTCATGCACTGCTTCGAAGGCGACACCCTGGACGCCCGATTCTTCCTGGACCTGGGCATGTACATCTCTTTTGCCGGAAACATCACCTACAAAGATTTTTCTCGTTCCCAGGTAGTCAAATCGGTTCCTTTAGAACGCCTGTTGTTGGAAACCGACAGTCCTTTTCTTCCTCCGGAGCCTTACCGGGGACAACGCAACGAGCCGGCGCAGGTGAAAGCCGTGGCCCGCAAAATCGCCGAAATTCATCGGGTTTCTCTGGACGCCGTTGCTCAAATGACGACCCACAACGCCCGAACACTTTTCCGGCTGCCGGGTCAGGAAGGAATCTGAAGATGATCGTTCCATAGGGATTTCCATGAATAGGGATATACGGGCAATCGGGTGGGGATTCACCCCCGAAAGCACCCCGTCCTTCCGGTCGACTTTTCTCCGGCGGGAGGGCATTGCAGGAGCACCAGGGGAAAGTGCTGGGCAGAAGGCACCGCCCCAGGATGGACATCCTTACTCAAGAGCGAGCATGAAAAAGAGTCCGGCATTGACCCTACTCAGGGGAGATTGAATGACACCCCGTCCCAAAAAATATTGGGGTCAGCACTTTCTGGCCGATCAGCATTTGGCCCGCCAAATCGCCGATACCATCGAAGCGCCACCGCCTGTGCTGGTTGTCGAAATCGGTCCCGGAAAAGGCATCTTAACCCGGTATCTATTGGAAAAACCGGTTCAGTATGTGGGGGTGGAAATCGATCCGGAACTGGCGGCACTGTTGCGTACCGCTTGGGCCCATCGCCCGAACTTTCGTCTGCTGGAGGAAGATTTTCTGACCCTCAACCTGGACGCCCTTTTTCAAGCCTATCCCGGCCATACGCCGGTGGTGGTCGGAAATATTCCTTACAACATCACCGGCCCTATTCTATTCAAATTATTCGAGTATCATTCCCGGCTATTTCAGGCTACTCTGATGGTTCAAAAAGAGGTGGCCCGGCGGATTATCGCCGCTCCCGGCAGTAAGGATTATGGAATTGTGTCCATTTTCAGTCAATTGTATGCTCGCACGGAGTATTTATGGACGGTGCCTGCGGGGCGTTTTTTTCCCCGTCCCCAGGTGGACTCCGCCGTGGTACGGTTTCGCTTCCGGAACAATGCCACCCGGCAAATCCACAATCCGGCCCTTTTTCAGCGGCTTGTCCAAACGGCGTTTCGACAACGGCGCAAGATGCTGAAAAATTCCTTATCTGTATTGTTCCCGAAAGAAGTTTTCAATAAATTGGATTTTGATTTCCATTTACGGCCGGAGCAAGTTCCAATTCGCGATTGGATCCACCTGGCCAATCAGTTAAACCGGTTGTATTCAATGTGAAGGGCCCATGACGCGGATTCAACTGGAGAAGGATTTCGAACCCATTCTGGATGACATTCGTCATCTGGTGGACCAGAACCAGCTTCAATTTGTGCGGATCATTCTGGCGGACATGCACCCGGCGGACATTGCGGATTTGCTGGAGCATCTGGAACCGGAGGAACGCCAGAAGGTCTTTTCCCTGCTGCCCCCGGAAAAGGCCAGCGAAGTCTTGACCGAACTGGAAAACGTTTTGAAAGAAGACCTGTTGGAAGCGCTGGATACCAACCGCATCGCCGAGCTGGTGAACGAAATGGATTCCGATGACGCGGCGGATGTGGTTTCCGAGCTGCCCACCGAGCGCGCCGCGGAAGTGCTGGAAAAGGTGGAGGAGGAAAGTTCCGAGGAAATACAGGAGCTGCTCCACTACGACGAGGACACCGCCGGCGGCATCATGGCCAAAGAATTTGTGGCCGTGAACGCCAACCTGACAGTGCAGCAAGCCATCGAAGAATTGCGCAAAAAAAGCGACGAAATCGAAGACCTGTATCTGGTGTACGTGACGGATGATTTTGGTACCCTGGTGGGCATGGTTTCTCTGAAGGACCTCATTCTGGCCGATCCACACCAGAAGATCCGGGAGATCATGAGAGAAGACGTCATCGCCATCGACTCTCATGTGGACCAGGAAGAAGTCGCCCGCCTTTTTCAGAAATACGATCTGGTTTCCGCTCCGGTAGTAAACCAACGCCACAAACTGATCGGCCGCATTACCATCGACGACGTGGTGGATGTGATCAACGAGGAAACCGACGAGGACCTGGCCCGAATTGCGGGAACGGGAGAAGAAGAGATCCTGGAAGAGAGTGTGGTCAAGATCTCCCGGGCGCGATTACCCTGGTTAATCATGTCCTTTGTTGGGGAAATCTGTTCGGCCTTTATTCTGCATTTCTTTTCCGCCACCATTGAACAGATTGTGGCCTCGGCCTTTTTTATACCCATCGTGATGGCCATGGGCGGCAGCAGCGGCCAGCAGTCCAGCATCATCGTGGTGCGGGGTTTGGCCACGGGGGAGATCAGCCTGAAAGACGTGCGACGGCGGCTGTGGCGCGAAATGCGCGCCGCTTTGATCAACGGATGGGTCCTTGCAATCCTCATTTTCGCCATTGTGAGTATCTGGCAGGGCGAGGTAAAATTCGCGACCGTGCTGGCAGGCACACTCATTATCGTCATCCTGAACGCCTCCGTTTTTGGGGCGGTTATCCCCTTCCTGTTCAAAAAGATTCACGTCGATCCCGCCCTGGCTACCGGGCCGTTTGTGGCAACCTTCAACGATGTGGTGGGATTGCTTATCTATTTCAGTTTGCTGACCCTATCGTTTCACTTCATCCTTTCGTAAAATGGCCGATCTTTTCAAAACCCGTGCCCTTGTTATTCATACCGTCCGCTGGAGCGAATCCAGCAAAATCGTGCATCTGTTTACCGAAAGCAAAGGCTACATGAAAGTTGTGGCCAAGGGGGCCCTTCGGCCGAGAAGCCCCTTCCGGGGCACCTTAGAATCCCTGAACGAAGTGGAGGCCATCATATCGGTAAAAGAATCCCGGGAATTACAGGTTCTCACCTCGGTGGCTCTGCTCCATGCCTTCATGAACATCCGGGCGGATTTGCCTAAAACCGCCACAGCCCTGGCGATTTTCGAACTGGTGCAACAACTCTTCCGTACCCACGAACCCGTGAAGCCGTTCTATCGTTATCTGGTGGCTCTGTTGCTGAAGCTGGACGCCGCCCAAATCCGCGAACCCTGGGGAATTCTCTGGCACTTCCTATTTCACTTCAGCCAGATATTAGGATTCGGTTGGCAACTAACCACCTGTCGTATATGCGGCGGTTCTCCGCAAGCGTTTCCGGTTTTCCTGGATCACATCAGCGGGAGCCTTTGCTGTGCCCGCTGTGCCCTTCATAAACCGCCCAAAGGCCCGGGGTTAAATCGGGAACAATGGCAGACGGTACAACAATTACAAACTCCGGCGATCGATAAGCTGGATCAGTTTCCCGGCGCCCCGCTTCAGGGACAGGAAGAGGCCTTCACCGAAATCCTGTTAAAGCATCTGGCTTATCATACCGATATTTCTTTGGAACTTAAATCTTTGAAATGGTTCCACTAATGTATAAATTTACGCTTCAATAAAAGCGACGAGGTGATGCATTGGCCGGGAAGACATCCAACCTGATGGATAAACTGGTATCCTTATCCAAGCGACGGGGCTTCATTTTTCAGAGCAGCGAAATCTATGGAGGGATAAACAGTTGCTACGATTACGGCCCCCTGGGTGTGGAGCTGAAAAACAATATCAAACACTTGTGGTGGAAGTCCATGGTCTACGAACGCCCGGACATCGAAGGGATTGATGCCGGCATCCTGATGCACCCCCGGGTATGGGAGGCTTCGGGACATGTGGAAGGGTTTACCGATCCACTGGTGGATTGTAAAACGTGCAAAATGCGTTTTCGGGCCGATCAGATCGATCCTTCCCGGGGATGCCCCCATTGCGGCGGTGAACTCACCGAACCCCGGATGTTCAATCTGATGTTTAAAACCTTTATGGGGCCGGTGGAAGACGAGGCCCATGTCGTATATTTACGACCGGAAACGGCCCAGGGGATTTACGTCAACTTCCACAATGTACGAGAATCCACCCGAAAAAAACTGCCTTTCGGGATCGCCCAAGTGGGTAAAGCGTTTCGCAACGAAATCACCCCGGGCAATTTCATCTTCCGAACCCGGGAATTCGAGCAGATGGAGATGCAATATTTTGTCAAACCGGGCACCGATGAAGAATGGTTCGAGTACTGGAAAGAGCAGCGCCTTCGGTGGTACGACCGCTTGGGGATCCGAAAAGAAAATTTGCGTTTCCACCCGCACGGTAAAGAAGAACTGGCCCATTATGCCAAAGCCGCTTTCGACATCGAATACCACTTCCCCTTTGGATGGAACGAAATTGAGGGGATTCATAATCGCACAGACTTCGATCTTTCCCGCCATCAACAATATTCCGGAAAGGATCTGCGATATTACGATCCAGAGAACGGAGAAAAATACGTGCCTTACGTGGTGGAAACTTCCACCGGTGTGGACCGGCTGTTGCTGACCACCCTGGTGGACGCCTATACCGAAGAACCCGAACGGGTCGTCCTGAAATTCAAACCCTACCTGGCGCCCATCAAGGCGGCCATTTTCCCCCTGGTCAAGCGCGATGGCATGCCGGAAATCGCCCATAAAATCGAAGAAGAGCTGAGACAGTGCTTTAAGGTGTTTTACGACGAATCCGGTTCCGTGGGAAGGCGCTATCGTCGCCAGGACGAGGTGGGAACTCCCTTTTGCATCACCGTGGATTCTCAAACTCTGGAAGACCAAACCGTCACCATCCGCAACCGAGATACCATGCAACAGGAACGCATCGCCGTAGACCGGATCCGTGAATACTTAACACCACGGGTCTCCCTGTAAATCAATCGGAATACGCCTGATGCCGGGGGCTCCTCGACATCCAATAAAACCGATCCGGGAATCGCAGGGGAAAACGGCACATAACAATGCCCGGATCATTAAAGCCCCGGGCATTGTTCCTCGCGGTTCCATCCCTCATGGATTGGTGGGGCCCTTCGCCCTTCCTCCCTCATCTAAGCTTTATCATTTATTACAAAAACCGTACCATCCGTTGATCATACCACCGAACTTCGCCGCTATGCCGTTCATCGCAGCGCCCCTTCCTTCCAATCTGCAACCCCTACAATATTAAATCGTAAAGTCCCCGAATAATGAGCCCCCCTTCCTCGAAACTCCTTTTTCAAAAACCTCTGTGGCATTCGGCCCGCCGCTCCTCCACCGTTGCAGTGTTACAACACCCCGTTGTCAAATCGCATCCTTCGGTTTCCGAAAATTAAAAAATCCCAAAATCATTTGATTATTATTCCTCCCCGCCGTATTATTCAACAACCATTCTTTGATCTTTTCAAAACCAGTTAAAAAAAGAAGGAGACAGTTGTCATGACCCGACACGCATTCTGGGTATTTTTACTGGTATTTTCTTTACCTTTACTGGTAAACGGCCAAACCAATATTTTGAGCAACGGCGGATTTGAGAACTGGACACAGAACGGCCCGTCCGGCCCTCCCGACGACTGGTCGCTTTCCAGCGGCAGCTTAACCGCCCAACAAACAGCCGACACCACCCATGAGGGCGGCTACGCGGTGCGCTTAACCTGGACCAGCACCAGTACGGTTCGTTTGGAACAGAAAGTGGATGTAACCGCGGGATACGATTACGAATTTAAGGTTTGGGTGTTTGACGCCGATTCGGCCGGAAGGGCTCGCATCTCCATCCGCTGGCTGGACAGTTCGGGTGGGTACATCGCCACCGACTACAGCAACTATTCCACCGATTCCCATTCCTGGAGCCTGTTAACCACAGGTACCGTCAAAGCCCCAGCGGGTGCGGACACCGCCTATGTGCAAATCCGCCTCTATGATGTAAGCTCCTATTGGAACGGAAAGGCCACCCTTTATGTCGACCATGCCGCGTGTCTGGAAACGGAGGTGCAGGAAGTCAGTATCACAACCGTTTCGCGAAATCACAAAGTACCCCCCGCCGATTCTACCCTAATCGTGGAGTGCACCGTCATCGGAGGAACAGCGCCTTATACCGTCCAACTCAATTACACCGTCAATGGGGTCCAACAAACGCCGGTAGACATGACCCACGTGCAGGGAGAGGTTTACCGGGCAAGCATAGCGCCATTAGGGAACGGCACCCGTATGGAATACTACATCGGGGTCACCGACAATGCCGGCGGCGCCGACACATCGGCCGCCTATGGCCTGTTCTGGGGAGTCAGTCCCATTTCGAACGCCGCAGGCAGCATCAAAGAACCGGATGAGAACGGCGCTTTAGCATACGAGGATTATTATGTGATGGTCCGCGGCGTGGCCACCGTACCCAATGGCGTTTTTTCTTCTTACAGCCTGGATATCTATGTCCAGGATTCCGAGGGGGGCATTAACATCTACAAGAGCGGAGGGGGAAATAAATCCATAATCGTCGGCAATCTCTACCAGATCGTGGGGAAACTGGCTCATTACAAGGGAAAAAGCGAGGTCGTACCGGACGACACCAGCGAAATCGTCGACCTGGGTCCCACCACGATGGCCGACACGCTGCTCCTGAGCCTTAGCGATCTATTGGCCGATCCGGAATTGTATGAGGGGCGGTTGATTCGTATCAATCAGGTGGATACGGTTCCCGGAGGAGGCAGCTGGCCCGATGCGGGTAACAATGCCAACATCCATGTTACCGACGGCACCGACACCATTACCCTGCGCATCGATCGGGATACCGACATCGACGGTACCCCGGAACCCGACTGGCCGATTCACTTAGTCGGCATTTTGGGACAATACGACGGCTCCTCCCCGTATACCGATGGTTACCAGATTCTGCCTCGCTTTACTACAGACCTGATCGCCATCCCCAAGGTCGACTATCCTCCGAACATTGAACTTGTCCGGCACAGCCCGAAAGTTCCTTCCGCCAACGAAAACACCCTGGTCACCGCTGTAGTCAGCGACGATAACCAACTCACCCTAATAGAGTTACGCTATCGCATCAACGGGGGAACCCTGCAAACCATTCCCATGACCCAAACCGGCGGCGATACTTTCACCGCCGCAATCACCGCCCATTCGTACACCGACGGCGACCGGGTGCTTTACCGGGTTTATGCCCAGGACAACGCCAACCAGACTTCCACCAGTGATGAATCCGGATTTTTCGCCGGTACCACTCCCATTTCCATGACCCACGCCGCCGACTCCAATGGGGTGTTGCTTTATTCGGGTTATTATGCCCGACTTCAGGGGGTGGCAACTGTGGCCGACAGCACCTTCAACAAAACCCATCTGGATGTGTATCTACAGGACACCACCGCCGGTATCAACCTGTTTCAATTCAATATGGCTTTTATGGACATTCACATCGGGCATCAATATCGCGTGGTGGGCAAAGTCGCCCAATATCGGGGGAAGACAGAGATCATGCCGGACGAGGAAACCGATATTCTGGATATGGGGCCAACCACCCCCATAGACCCGCAAATCATCGCCATCGCCGACCTGTTGGCCTCTCCCGAAACCTATGAAGGCATGCTGGTACGATTGCAACATGTAGAGAATACCGGCAACGGTGATCCTTGGCCTCTTGAGGGAGAAAATGCCAATCTGGAAATCACCGATGACGGCACCTCGGTTCTCACCCTTCGGGTGGATAAAGACACCGATATCGATGGGACTCCCGAACCTCAGTGGCCTCGGGACGTGATCGGTATTTTTTCCCAATACGACCGTAACCTTCCTTACCTGGACAGCTATCAAATTTTACCACGTTCCATTAACGATTTCGAAACCCCCACCTCTATCGAAAACGCAGCAGACCCACGGTTGCCCGAACGCTACCATCTGTATCAGAATTATCCCAATCCTTTCAACCCCCGCACCACCCTTCGTTTCGATATCCCCAAGCATGTGGGCGGCGTTGAAGTGGAGTTGACCATAGTTAACCTCCTGGGGCAACGGGTGAATACTTTGATAAAGGGCAACCTGAAAGCCGGGCGGTATGAGGTGCACTGGAACGGTCGCAGCGAGGCCGGGAAGGATGTACCGGGGGGCATTTACTTCGCCGTTCTAAAGACCCGGGATTACCGGCATGCCATCAAACTGATTTACCTGAAATAATCAATCCATTGTCTTTGGCTCTGGGAAAAGGGGCAGCGGGCCTGCTGCCCCTTTCTCAGAACCAGGAAATACTTTACTCGATTGACGGGACGTCCCCGGTTGCACAATGTTGTCCCCGTCCTGAAAGCCTTTGTTCTTCCCCCCCGCGTTCCGGGGGAAGAGTAGGGACCGAATGGTGCCCTTGTATTTTGTCCAGGGGAGCCGGGCGGGCGGAGCAGGACTAACGCCCATCCAGATATTTCAGGTAATTGAAAATTTTACGCACGTAGAGGCGCGTTTCCGAAAACGGGGGAATGCCTCCATATTTTTCCACAGCGGAGGGACCCGCATTATAGGCGGCCAGCGCCAGAGAGAGCTCTCCGCCGAAGCGGGCCAAAAGCTGGGCCAGATAAGCGCTGCCGGCCAGGACGTTCTCCTCGGGGTTGAACACATCGCGCACGCCCAACGCTTTTGCGGTGCCGTCCATCAACTGCATCAACCCCTTGGCTCCCTTCGGCGATACCGCCTTCGGATCGCCTGAAGACTCCGCCAGAATGACGGAACGAATAAGATTGGCATTCAGTTTATGGATCCGCGCCGCCTTTTCGATGAAAGCTTCAAAGGGTTTCAGTCGGTGGACCGCCGGTTTTTCCAAAACATTCCCAGGCAGTCTACGGGGCGTTTGTTGCCAGGGATGCACCGGATTGCTGGCATCTCCCTGAGGGGAAAGCGTTGGTTTCAGCTGTTGTTGGACCATCTCCGCAATACCCAGGCGGGCCGAACGCGCCACCTGCCGGGACAGCTCCTGGTCAAACAAAGCTTGCAGAATATCGCCCTGAAGGCCGGTATCCAGGAGCCCCGATTTCATCACGGTTTTTCGCATACTCCTCAATAAAAACTGCACGAAAAGCGCCTCAAACTCTTCACTGGCTCGGCGCAGCTCCCGGTCCGAGCCTTCGGACGGTTGCCGAACACGCTTCAACTGCTGTTCCATTAACGACCGGGAAGTCAACAGCTTAAGTTTCCACTCCAGATCGCTCATTCAACGCTCCCGGTTTGGTGTATCCATCAATGGGAATACAGCTCGTCCACTTGATTCTGTCCCCACCCATGGTACAGTCCCGAACGAGTATTGTACGACTGGGAATGTTCCTCCTGCCATTCCCCCCTCAGGAAACCGCCGGGTTCTCCCTTCATGGAAGAATAATTGATTTGCTGAGGATGCTGAATGGGATCGATAGGAGCCGAGCAGGCCAATCCGAGTAACAGTACGAACCAAAACCAACGCATCGTTATCCCCCTTTATACCTTTGGGTACCGTTAATTGACCCCCACACATGGTACCCCTCCGAAAGCTTGTCCCACTATCGCTCATCGGTGTCGTCCTCCCCGAAGGGCCTGCTCCTGTTTACTATTAAGCCTCGACGGGAAATTCCCGATCTTTACTATTTTATTTGTTCCCCTTGTTTTTTCTGCTACATAACGATCAACTCCGCCCGCAGGGCACCCGCCTCTTTCAGCGCCTGCAGTATGGCGATAATGTCTCGGGGCATTACACCCAGGGAATTTAAGGCCTGGGCCACTTCCTGTACCGTTGTGGCATTTTCGATGGTCACCATCTTCCCTTCATCCTGATAAACGGTAGCCTGGGTGTTGGGCAAAACCACCGTTTCTCCCTGGGAGAAGGGCGCCGGTTGAGAAACGATAGGTTCCGAGCGGATCTCTACGCTCAGGTTTCCATGAGCCACCGCGGCGGGAAGGATTTTTACATTGCCCCCTACCACCACAGTACCGGTACGCTCGTTGATGACCACCCGGGCGGGTACGTCGGGCATCACCTCCAACTGTTCGATCTCAGCCAGAAAGGCATAGCGCCTATCGGCCTCGCGATAAGCCTCCGGCACCGCCACCTGAATCGTATAGGGTTGGATGGGTCTGGCTGTACCTTCGCCAAAGCGCTGGTTGATGGCCTGGAGCACTCGCTGGGCCGTGGTTACATCTTTCTCAGTCAAGGAAAGATGGAGGGTATCCTTCAGGGCAAAGGGTTTACCGATACTTGACTGGACCACCGCGCCGTTGGGGATTCGGCCCGTCAGGGTGTGATTTTGACGAACCCCTCCGCCGCCGGTGGTGGGCACGGCAAATCCCCCCACCGAAAGGGCCCCCTGGGCCATGGCCACCACCCGTCCGGATTGATCCACCAGGGGCGTTAATAACAAAACACCCCCTTCCAGACTCCGGGCGTCGCCAATGGACGAAACCGTTACCGGAAGCCGGTCCCCTTTCTGAACATACGCCGGTACTTCCGCCGTAACCATCACGGCCGCCACATTTCGCATACGGACGTACTGTTTGGGTACATTCAGACCAAACCGTTGCAGCATGTTCAGCACCGACTGAATGGTGAAGGTCACCCGACGGGTATCTCCCGTACCATTTAATCCCGTAACCAACCCATAACCAACAATCTGGTACGTCTCCAGCCCCTGAAGACGGGACAGGTCTTTGACACGCACCTGGGAGAGGGAATGGGTGATCCACACCAGAACGATAAAGACGGTCAACACTTTCTTCATGACAGGGCTCCCGGGGTTAAAAAATCCACTGCAGCAAACGCGTCAGAATACCGGCCCGCTGGGCCCGAGAAACTTCTCCCTTGCCTTTGTACACGATTCGGGCATCGTAAATGTTGTACGAATATACCGTATTATCGGACATGATATCTTCCGGACGCACGGCACCGGTTAAAATATAAACCTCTTTCTCATTATTGATTTCAATGACCCGCCTGCCTTCTATGATGTAATCGCCGGCCTCATTCAATCCAACGATTCGAGCAGCAATTTTCGTCTTCAACACGCCCCGTTTGACGGTTCGCGCATCGCCCCGAAAGTCGTTTCGAACATTGCCCGAAACGCCAACTTCGGGAAGAAATTTTAGTAAACCCTGCCCATCACCCACACTCAGGCTGTGATCACTGCTTTTACGGGCCTCTGTTTGCGCATCGTTGCTGGCCTGAGAAAATTCCATTACCAGGACGGTAATCCCTTTTCCAACGCGGTCGGCCTTAATGTCTGCAAACAGACTCACACTCTTGCCCATGTCCTGCGCCGATACGAGAGAAATCAAGGCTCCGATGAACCCTATGCCCCCCAAAACGAGAATGCGTTTCATGGCGCATCTCCTTACGTTTTTATGGCACCACAATAGCCAGGGCACGCCCCACCACCCGGCCTTTAACTCGTTTTCGTGTTTGGGGATCAACCAACCAGATCCGATCCCCGCGAATCCCGTTCTGCAATGCCCTCATTTGGCGTCGAATCCGCAAGGGTCCTTGCTCCAGAACCAGGGTGACGGATTCGCCCACCCGAACCAGAAAGCCCGGATGCACCAGATGATGCGTTAAAATGGTCCCTTTCCGAAGATATCGTCGGGCGAACCAGGGTGTTGCTGTGGACAGACGCTCCAGCGGTTCGCCCTGTAGGCCGGTTGTTTCCACCGTGTCCGGAAATACATCTTCCGGGCGGATGGCCGCCTCCCTTTCTAAGGAACGTTTTAATTTCCATACAACCTGATAAGTGCGAATCCGGGCGGATACGGTTCGGGTTCGAACCAATCGCCCTTGTCGAAAGGCTTTCAGGATAAAAACCGAATGGCCCTTGGGACGGTTCGGGCCACGATACTCAGCCCCCACCGAATCCACAAACGCCTCGACCTTCCAGGGACGAAGGCCGGGGGAAAATTCAATCTGAAAACGAATCGCCGTATGCGAATACCACCGCTCCACCAGCGACCGAATGCATTGTTGTTGCACCGCCACCGGAATGATCTGGCTTTGAGCCCATAGAGAAAACGGAACCAGAATACCGATCCATACGGCCCCAAAGATGTTTGTTTTAAGCCATGTCATGATAGAACCACCGGTGGTTATTTGAGACGATTCTCCACCCGGTACATATCTTCGGCCGTTTTGATCGCCTTGGAATTGATTTCGTAAGCCCGCTGAGCTTCGATCATCTGTACCATCTGTTCCACCACATCCACATTCGAAGTCTCCAGGAATCCCTGATGAATTTCGCCAAATCCTTCTTCACCCGGCAGGCCAATAAAGGGCGCACCCGAGGCGATGGTTTCTTCGAACAGATTGCGTCCCAGGCTACGAAGCCCCGCGGGATTGATGAACCGGGCCAGCTCGATCTGACCAACCGGTAAAGGCTCTTTTTCGCCGTAGACCAATACTTCCACCTGTCCATCCTGGCGAATGGTAATTTGCTGGGCATCTTCCGGGATGGTGATTTCGGGCTCCACCAGATAACCATCGGCCGTTACCAGCGTGCCGTCGGCTGTAATCTTGAGGCTGCCATCCCGGGTATAAGCGTTGCGTCCATCGGGAAGACGGACGACCAGAAAGCCCTCTCCCTGGATGGCAATGTCCAGCGGGTTTCCCGTCTCGGAGATCAAACCCTGCTGAAAACTCCGTTGCGTGGCCACCACCCGCACGCCGTTGCCCAGTTCCAAACTGGTCGGGCGTCGAAACAGACCGTTGGTAGGTTCCCCGGCTTCCCGCAGCGTTTCGTATAACAAATCCTGAAACTGCAAATCCATCTTCTTATAGCCGGTGGTGTTGACGTTGGCGAGATTGTTGGCAATAACATCGATATACAACTTCTGGGCTTGCATGCCCGAAGCGGCAATCTGCAATACCTTATCCATGGTTGAACCTCCTGTTCAAAAGTTATAAGCGTCCTGCCTGATTCAGCAATTTCTCCAGGGTTTCGTTCTGGGCTTGAATACTTTTCTGCCCCAGCTCATATATCCGGTTGATATCGATCATCGTCACCAGTTCGTTTAAAACATTCACGTTGCTGGTTTCCAGATACCCTATGCGCAGCTCGACCTCATTCTCGTCCAGTTCTATCAGGGCGGCATCCCCGATGGAAAAATAGGTGTTCTCCACCCGATGCAACAGCTGGGGATCCTCAAATGTAACGATGCGGAGACGGCCCACAATCTGGCCGTCCACAAGAATGTACCCCTTCTCGGAAATCTGCATCGACTTGTCAGTAAGTTGCAACCGCCCCCCATCGGTGGCCACAGGATAGCCGTCTGAGGTCACCAACCGCCCTTCCTCGTCCAGCGTGAAATTGCCATTGCGGGTGTACAACTCGCCCTCATTGGTTTCGACCACAAAAAACCCTTCGCCCACAATGGCCACATCCAATGGATTATGGGTTTCCTTCAACACGCCTTGAGAGAAGTCCGTTTCGGTAACGCCCCGATTCCTCTCATTTTCCGAAGCATTTAACATCGTATCCATCAGTTCTCGAAAGTATACCCTTTCTTTCTTGTAACCGATGGTATTGCTGTTGGCCAGATTAGCGGTGGCGATTTGGAGGCGATATTGATGGGGAAGCATCCCTGCCTTGCTGATGAACAATCCTTTGATCATGGAAAAAATCCCTTTTAAATCCCCACTTCCAGTTTAATTTTTTCTTCAATCCATTGATTCTTGAGTATCAGGGAACCGATCAGCGTGCTGAACAACTCCAGTACCGCCAGATCGCGTTTATCGTAACTATTGGGCCGAAAACTGCCGACCACAACCGCACCGATCAAATAACCATTGACCATAATCGGCACACCCAGAAAAGAGTTGACCACTTTTTGGGGTCGTCCCGGCAACGGTTGTCGATGAGCATCGGGAATGAGCAGTGCTTTATGGCGATCGGTAACCCAACGCACCGCGCCCTTCCCCAGTTGAAAATGAACCGCATCCAGCAAATTTGTCGGTTGACCGTATAAATATCGGAGCCGCAACCGACGCCTCTGATAATCGAATTGAAAGACCGACAGCACATCCAAAGCAAAAATATTTTTCATGATCGCCGGCAGCCGATCGAACAGCTCGCCGTTACGGGCATGTTTCCGCTGAATCATTCGATTGGTCTCAAACAACGCCCAGAATATATCTTTGGCTTTAACCCGTGCCAACACGGCTCATTCCATCCTTGTTTTCATTTGCTCGATCTGCTCTACAAACCGTTCCGCCTCTTCCAGATGCATATCAAAAACCTGTAACATTTCCAGCATGGGTAAGGCACTCAGCTCCGGATACTGCTGACAAAACTCCAACCATAACGGATCCTCTTCCAATCCCAGAGACGGGGGATTGGGCTCCAACGTGGCCCCCCAGATGTTGGTGATGGCATTGGCAAAATATACCAGGAGCAATAAAGGATTTTGCTCCAGGTCTTTATCCGTAACCTCGTGATGATTTAACATGACCAGGGCGATGTTCTGGGGTAAACCCCATTTTTCGGCCAGCCAGAAACCAACCTGGGCATGGGTTAACCCCAGCACCTGTTTTTCGGCCACGTAGAGGGGGAGCCGTTCTTCCACGCTTTTCTGGAACACCTGATGGTATTGCTCCGAGAAAAAAAATTGCAACACCAGACGACCAAAGTCGTGCAACAACGCGGCGATGTACGTGGCATGGTAACCCGGCATTTTTAAATATTTGGACAGCACCAGGGCCATTTTGGCCGTTCCCGCCGAATGGATCCAGAATTGACTGTAATCGAAATATTCGCTACGCTTCACATTATAAAAGGTGCTATAAACGCTCATCGCAAATACCAGATTTCGAATTTCGTCCAGGCCCAGGTACACGATTGCCTGTTTAATATCTTTAATTTCTCCGGCCAAGGAATAATATCCACTGTTGATCAATTTCAGGATTTTCGCAACCAGCGGGGGGTCTTCTTCAATCCACGTGGCGATCTGTTTGAAGGAAACGTTGGGATCATCCAGCAATGTAATCAATTGAGTGGCAACATGGGGTAAGGTGGGGACATCCGAGATTTCTTCCAGCTCGTCCAACAGGGATGTTCTTTCCCGAGAATCGCTCATATCGATTACCGTTTAATGTCCAATTCTTTTTCCAAGAGCCGGACCAACTGGTGAAACAGGCGGGCATAGGCCTGTTGCCGGAGCCGTGCGCGTTCTTTTGCCGTAAGTGCCAGATCCGGATCGGAAGGATCGAAGGCGGTCACCTGCACCCCGGAGGCGATTCCCTCCACGGCCGACAATCGCCGAATCGTTTTCCAGCCCATCTTTTCCCGATCGAATACCCGAACTTCCAGGTTCACCTTAACTTCTTTGCGGGGCAAATAGGCCACCATGGGGATGTTTTTTCCCTTCCCGACCTGTTCCGTTTCCTGCACAAAAGTTCCTGTTAAAATGTATTTGACTTCCTCCTCAATCGGGAGGTTTCTTAAGTGCCGGGCGTCCCGCCGGCCGGCGGGCGACTCTACAAGCAAAACGTCGAAGCTGCCGCTGGAAATCAGCGCCTGCATCAGATCCCGGTTTAGCGCTTCGGCATCGGGAGTTAATCGAGTGGTGGCAAAGGGAACGAAGGCTAACGGCAGGCGGTTTTCTGCCAGCGGCCGGCTGCCTCCGCAATGATACAGCGGGATCAGCCATAACCCCAGCCATACCAGCCGGATGGAGGCCACACCCCTCACGGCCGGCCCTCCAGTTGCATAAGAAAGGCGTAGACTTCGGCCACCACCTGAAACAGCGTCGCCGGTATGGTCTCGTCCACCTCCAGTTTCATCAGCAGGGCGGCCAGGGCGGCGTCCTGAATCACCGGAAGTTGGTGCTGCCGAGCCAATTCAATTATGCGTCGGGCAATCTCACCATACCCTTTGGCCACCAGCCGGGGCGCCGCATCCCGGCCGACCTCATACTTCAATACGGCGGCGGATGTTCGCTTTGGACTCATTGGATCCAACAATCCGTGGTTTTTATCCCCATTCATTATCGGAAGGCTGAAGTGGGAAGATTATCCAAAATTGAGGATTTGATGAATTTTCTGTCGCATCATCTCCGGAGTAAAGGGTTTCTCTAAGTAGGTGTCGACCAATGCATACAGCCTACGCAGGAGATCGCGCTTCAATTCCCGGGTGGTGATGGCCAAAATGGGCAGATGCCGAAACTCCGGGGAAGTGCGTACGGCTTGGATGAAATCTTTTAAAGACACGTCGGGAATATTCAAATCCATGATAATCAGGTCCGGGCGGTGGGTCACCAGTTTTTCGAAACCATCCCTCCCATCGATGGCCTCAATAAAATCGTTGTAACCAAGATTTCTAAGGATCGTCAAAATGTTCTGCCGCATTGTGTAGGATTGATCAATGACTAAAAATTTCATAAGAACCCGCACAATCACCTATGCAAAGACCATGAATTTTATTCCTTCTTGTAGGCAATGGCCTTGTTGAATAACACCAGCTTAAACGCATGACTCACACCGTGGAGCGACTCGGAATGGCCGATAAACAAATATCCCTTTGGATGTAAAATATGATAAAGGTTCTGGATGGCTTTCTTTTTAGACTCTTTATCGAAATAAATCAGGACATTGCGACAAAAAATCAAATCGAATATCCCCATCCGTTTTAACTGCACGCCATCCATCAAATTTGCGCGATAAAACTTCACCTTGTTTTTAATTTCCTCTTTCAACAGAAATCGATTCCCATTGCGGACAAAGTAATTCGAAAAGTACTCTTCGGGCACATTGCGAATGGAAAACTGGGAATATTCTCCCCGGAGAGCATTTTGCAGAACTTCCTGGCTGATGTCGAAACCTACAATTTCCAGTTGAAATTCCTGCAAAATGGAAAGAAAACGGCGATGAAGAATCATGGCCAGGGTATAAGGTTCTTCTCCACTGGAACAGCCTGCACTCAGGATACGAATCTGCCGCTGTCTTCTCTCCCTCGCCAGATTCACCAGCTCCGGGAAAACCACCGATTCGAATGCCTGAAGCTGTGGCGCATTACGGAAGAAACTGGTTTCGTTGATCGTTATGGCATCCAGAAGATGGCGATATTCCTGGGCATTAAAATTTCCATTTTTCAAATGCCGCAGATACTCCTGGAAAGAGTCCAGCTTCAGGGTTTTCAGGCGCTTGACCAGCCGGGTTTCCAGGAGATATTTTTTCTGTTCCTGAATAAAGATTCCACTTTCCCGATAGATGATATCCCTCAGATGATAAAACGTGTCATCATCCAGCGTCATCCCTTCGGGTAAATGCCCCTTTTCCATCGGCCTCAAACCTGTTTTCAAAAGTAGTCCCATACACCTGCCTATGCCTATGATTCGGCAATTTCAATGAACATTCTGGCTTTATCCATTTCTTTATCTATTTGAAACAGAAAGCGCTCCACGTCCAGTTGATTGAGGGCATCGGAATGCTGGTTGAGAATTTTCCAGGCCGTGTCATCATTGGGGGAAAAGGCCCGGATATCATCATCGAATCCGATTCCCCACATCTCGCACAGGATATCCGACAGCCGTACAATAGACACCAGGCTTTTATGCGTGGGGGCCTGCTCCGGAGAATGATGAAAATGCACCGCAGCAGCGATGGAGGACGGGAAATTCCAGTGAGACAACAGCCAGGCCCCGATCTCGGCATGGGTACATCCCAGAATCCGGCGCTCCCACATTAAAACACTATCACCATGAGAATGAGCCTTCTTAAGAATCTCCACAAACTCCCGGGAAAAAAATTGATCTAATACGATTTTCCCGATGTCATGAAGAATCGAGGCGACAAATTCTTCGCCATGAAAATTGAGTCCAATCTGCCGGGCCAGATTGCGGGCAATCTGGCTGGTACCAATACTGTGAAGCCAGAACTTTTCCCGATCAAATTCGGGATTGGGGGCCAGTTTCACAAAGGTGGTATACAGACTTACCCCAATGACGATATGCGACACTTGCTTTAACCCCAATAACACCAGCGCCCGCTGGAGATTGTCCACCCGTCCGGAAAATCCCCACATGGGTGAATTGGCAATCCGGAGCAACTTTGCCGTGATGCTGGGATCCTGTTCAATCACGCGGGCAATCTGACGCATAGTGGTGTTTTGCCGGCGAATTATCGAAAGGATTTCCGTCGCCACGTGCGGTAGGGTAGCAATGTTGTCCACCCGGGACAGGCGCTGCGCGATCTTTGTTGGAAGCATTTACGTCCTCATCTTCAAAAATCCGTTCCCTTTTCCCCGAAACTGTAATCGGTTAAATCCCCGAATTGTTAAGAAGAGAAAAATAAAAAAGTGCTGAATTTTGAAACAGAAGCCCGGATTTTGCTGCATATAGAAAGGGAGGCGGAAGGTTCACCCATTCCCCTTATAACGATGAGACGAGTGCCGGAAAAGCCATTCGTCCCACCCAAGTAACGCAAAAAGATAAACCTTGTCGAAGCATCCCTCACACATACCGGTTCGATCTTCACACCCGTTGTGGGTGTTCAAGGACCGATCACCCCAACGGCATTCGGCTGGAGGTGCCCAAACGCTCCGAGGGAGCCTCGCCCATGGTTACCCGGATCAATGCTTTGAACATCGAGTTTAAAACCCCTTCTCCATCCACCAGGGGTCAACCGGATATTGATTCCAAACCGGGTTTCCCCCTTGCAAAGGGGAAGGCATTCATCCCCATTATTTCCGCGAGTCACAGCTTTTTTAACCGTTCCAGTTGCGCGTTGGTGACTTTGAGGACCCCATTGGGAACCAGTCGGGGTATCAGCAACTGCCAGTTGCGGTTTTTTTGAAAAACAGCGGAAAAGATCGGTAGGGCGTCTTCAAAACGCCCCACATTGACAAGGGCCACGGCGTGCCAGAATTTAATTTCCAGATTGTCCGGCAGCATTTTCCCGGCCGTACCATATTCCTTAAGGGCCCGTTCCACATCCCCTTGTTCCACCGCCACATCGCCGGCGTTCATATGTTCATAGGCTCGATGAATCTTTAACAAGCGCTTCAATTCTCTAACCGGTTCGGGATGATCTTCCACCCGCAAATCGATCAGACGGTCTTCCCAGACCTTTCCCGTGCTGTTTGCCGATACCACCAACAGGGCCGCCGACTGTTTGCCTCGAATATCGCCTCCCTGGGCCTCTGCGGCTTCCAGGGCGGCCAGCATTCTTTCCGCCAGAGGGCCGGAGGTGTTGGTAAACGCCCGGGCCATGGCCTCCCACACGGTGGCCTTTAACATCAGGTTGGCCTGTACGGAAAACCATTTCCCGGTGAGGTGGCCGGCTTCGGCAATACACTTTTTACCGGTGAAGGCGGCGCTGTTTCCTCGGGCATCGATAATGGCCACCTGGCGGAAATCCCGTCCTTCGTCCTGAGCGATCAAAAGCTCCAGCGCCTGGCGGGGGGATTTACCCGCCTTCAACAAGGCCAATCCCCGGGGGCCGAAAGAAACATTGACAAAGCTCTGGGTGGCAACGGCCCCCACACCCGCTTCGGCCCAGATCACCAGGCTCCCCACAGAAAACCAATGCGACTGCACCGCGGCACCGATCTCCCCGGTCACTGAATCCACCGCCACAATGGAATACGTGTGCACCAGCGGCTCGCCCGCCGGTGGTTGAGCCCCTAAAAACGCCCATCCGGTTATCCCCACATACAGAGCGATCCATCTCTTCATGATGCCTCCTCCGAAAAATGATTTTTTTTTATGCAATCATCACCACCCGGTGGCAAAAACCCCATTGTTTATTTTGAAAAGCACCCGGAGAACGGCGCGAAAAGAATGCAACTCCGATTCCCGACGATCAATCCGCCGGGGAGGTGGCGCTTCCACCACCAGGGCCGGACCCGATCAAAACAGATAAGGGAAGCGCATCCACCGTCCTCGCCCTTTCAAACACATGGAACGGAGCATCGACAAGGGTGGCCAGGTGTAGCGTCGCGTCCAGGGCGGACAGGTTCGCCGGATCACCGCGATGCAAACGCTGGATCGACGGAAGCCTGGGCGCCGAGTCTCCGGGCCACACGGGCGTTTCCGGCGTAACGGACAAAGAAACATCGTATTTTTTGATAATCCCATCCATCTCGTTCCCTGCCGTTTCGGTGGCGCTGACCATGGGGAACCATTCACCCCTCAATGCTTGCCCGTTTATGGCGATTTGGGCAGCAAATCCCTTTCGAGCAGGCACAATTCCACCACCTCGTCGACTTTCGCCTCCGCCAGGGCAATACAGGTATCGGCGGCCCCATAATATACTTTCAACGTCCCATCATCTTCGAGAATGGTTCCACATGGGAACACCACGTTGGGCACATCCCCGGTACGTTCGTAGACTTCCTCCGGTCCGAACAGAAAATGGGGAGTATAACCGACAATTTTTTCGGGATTTTCCAGATCCAGCAGCAGGGCGCCCACCCGGTAAAGGCGTCCGGAACCTGTTTCGCGAACACCGTGATAGAGCAACAACCACCCCTTATCCGTTTTCACGGGGGGAGTGGAAATCCCCAGTTTGGCATGACTCCATCCCGGTTCCGGCGAAAGCAGCACCTTCGCTCGACCCCAATGAATCATGTCCGGAGAATACTGGATCCAAATAGACCCCTGCTGCCCACCCCACCCACTGGGTCGATCGATCATCACGTAAACGCCGCCGATCTTCTCCGGAAATAACACCGCATCTTTATTCTCCACTTCCGTGGCCAGGCACACCCGTTCAAAATGAACAAAATCGGTGGTCCGTCCAATGCCCACCCGCGGCCCATACGGTCCGAATGCGGTATACGTTATATAGTAGCAACCTTCAATGGGAGTGATTCGAGGATCTTCAACACCATATCGTTCATAAGGCTCGTAATCGGGATCTTTGGAGGGCACCACCCAGGGTTGCTTATCCACGGTAAAGTCGTAACCATTAGGGGAGCGGGCCAATGTTAAATGGCTGATTCCGCTGAAATCTTCCACCCTCAGGAGCAACAAATACTCTCCGTTAAATTTACAGGCGGCGGCATTGAACACGGTGTTGATGGGATAGGGGATTTCCTCCCGGGTCAGAATCGGATTGTGCCCGTACCGCTTGAAGGGATGCAAATTGCGGTTCATAAGCCCCCTCCTCTATTTTAATCCACCCAGATGGTTTGCAACTCCAGTTGAGGGCCCTCGATGACCGAGCGATACAATTCCAGATGGCGATCCGCCACAATGGCCCAGGAAATTTCCTTTTGAACATAATGCCGTGCCCGAGTGGAGAGTTCCATGGACAAATCCGCATCGCTCAGCAACCGAACGATCTGGGATACAAACTCCTCTTCCCGATCGGCAATCAATCCGGCGCCGGACTTTTCCAGAATTTGTTGCATGGAAGGACTGTTGCTGGTGACCACGGGCTTACCCATGGCCATGCTGTGAGCCAAAATGCCACTCTGAGAAGTGACTTTATAGGGCAACACAACGACATCCGCTGCTGAAAGAATGGTATCGAATGTCTCCTGAGGCAATTGCCCCCGAATAAGGAAAATTCTATCCCTGACCGGCGAGCTTCGAATCAATCGGAAAAGCAGGTTGCGATAATCGATATATTCCCTGCCCCGAATCTTTCCCGCAACGACCAGCAAGGCATCGGGGTACCGCTTCAGAATTTCCGGAAGCAACCGGATGATGAGCTCAAAATTTTTACTGGGCCGAAAATAGCCAATCATCAAGATGATTTTTTTATCACCGGGCAGCCCCAATTTCTGTTTGGCCCCCGGAACGGGTTCCACCTCTCTGGCGCCGTGGGGAATGACCTGGATTTTATCCGCATACCGAAAAGAATATTGATTATTGAGGCTGTCGCGTTGAAACGACTCGTGGACGATGATTTTATTGGAATTCAGCAAAATCGATTCCAGAATGATCCCATGATGTTCCTTGATGTGGGCATATACGGTATGTAAGGTGGTCACCACAGGAACCCCGATGAGGCGGAAATTGAGAATCAGCGGGATTACATTGACTCCGTAATTTTTGCCGAACAAACCGAACTCATGTTGAATATGCACCACATCCGGTGTAAAACGGGACATGACAGAGAATGCTTTTTCCGGCAGATCGGCATCATCGTAATCAAAGGCCGGGAACACTTGCCTCCCTGCTCCACCCAGATGGGTCACAATGTACACATCGGTCTTTTTTTTTCTCAATGCTTCGGTCAAATACTGGGTGTATGTACCCACACCGCATTCAATGGGGGGAAAGGTGGAAATCAAACCAATTCTCATTGCCAGGCCTCCCTTTGCTAAGGCATTTGTCCTGAAAATCTCAATCCCGAACAGGACTTCATCTATTGCGGGAAAATTTAAAAAAGTTTTTCGGCGGGAGAAAGACGGGGTAAAGATTGTTTTTACGGCACAGGGCCACCGTTACTGCCGGGAAAAAGAGAATTTCCTGCGCTGTGGGCGGGGTTTCCTTTTTCCACCCATCGGGTGGAACGGCATCAACCGGATACGGGAAGGACGACCCAGGCAACACCCTCCTCCCTGATCATCATCCGGATCAGGAAGGAGGACAGACCACTAAAACCTTTCTTCAAAAGTGTTATTATCTTCCGTAAATGCCGGTCAAGGGCCGGAAAATATCCAGCCGTTCTACGGACCGGGAAATTCCCGGAAAGCTGGTGAAAATATCCCAGCCGTAGAGATTGGGAATGCGGAACTGAAAGCGACTGACCTTTTCTCCGGCCTTAAATACATCAACCGTGGCAAAGGGAGAGCCATCCATGGCGGCGTTAGCCCGGTAGGGTTCCATATCGAGCTGAACCCCGCCCTTTAAGCGATAGCCCACCTCAGCATTTTCGTATAGAAATTGCAAATCGGTGATCGCTATGTTCACCAGGTAGTAAAACACAACATCGTTGCCATTATAAATTCCGCTCCAGACGTCATCATACTTTCCTGTAGCATTGAATGTGGGAACACCATCGACCAATCCGACCCATTCTCCTTCGATCTGATGATCAAATCTTTCTCCGTATTTTTCGCCGTTCACAAACCCGAAATGACCGTAGACCCGGAAGAATTGATACATGTAGTCGGCACCGTCGGAATGCATCAGGATATCGCCATTCAGGCGGGAGCGAAATTGAATTTTACGTTCGAAAGCGATGTAAAGGGTATCTTTAAAACGATTGAACTCCAGGACCCCTTTCCAGATATGAAGACCATCGACGAATTCATAGGACTGCGTATCTGCATCCTCGCCCCCCAGCAACGTGTTGACCGAAAGAGAAGGTTGAGAAGAGCTTTTTAATTTCTCGTAATCCGTTAATCCGTTTGCCGCCAGTTTCAACGTCATGTCAAAAAGGGTGGCTGCATAAGGCTGAGCCTCCTCAATGGAGGGTTGATACTTTTTACGCTCATCATCTGCAGTATTTTCCACCGGATCGAACACCCTGGTACAGGAGGTGAAAAAAAACAACAAAAAAAGAAGATAGGCGAACCGGGTTACCTGCCGTCCTTGTGACATTATATACCTCCCAATTTAATTAAATTCCCTTTTTCTAAACGGATTGAATATGTTAAAAATCGATACGATGATAAACACCGTCCTTAACCCTTTTTTTGTTATTATAAGTGCTCGGCAAGAAATATTTGCGTGATTCAATCCACAACAAGGAGAACAAAAAAATAAACTGCGTCCGCCTGAAGGTTCAAACACCAATCATTTTCTTCCGGTCATGTTCCGAAAAAGCGACGACAATTTCATTCCACCGTCGCATGGGCTTCTCCCTTCACAGAGCAACGGCGGGGCAAAAGGCATCGGCGTCGGATACGGTGCCGACAAGAATCACCGGTGTATGGCCCCAAAACGCCCCAATTCTTTACCCGTTCCCCTATTTTCCAAAAGGGATTTGGGGATGTCTTTTTCACCATTTATTTTATTCCGGGGAAAAACACAAGGTGATCGTCGGATGAAAGCTATTCTGGTGACATCCCCCGGTGGAGTGGATCAGCTGGTTCTGGGGGAATATCCCACGCCCCGTCCGGGCGAAAAAGAGATTCTGGTGGCGGTAAAGGCCACGGCCTTGAATCGCGCCGATATTCTGCAGCGGGAGGGGAAATATCCTCCCCCCTCGGGTGCCAGTCCCCTCCTGGGCCTGGAAACGGCGGGTGTGGTTCGGGAGGTAGGGCGGCAATGCACGATGTGGAAACCGGGCGATCGCGTGTTTGCCCTGCTGCCGGGAGGAGGCTATGCGCAATACACCACCGTACCGGAAGCCATGGCGATGCCCATTCCGGAAAACCTCTCCTTTGAAGAAGCGGCGGCCATTCCGGAGGCGTTTCTGACCGCCTACCAGACATTGCACTGGATCGGCCGATTACAAAAGGGGGAGTATGTCCTGATCCACGCCGGTGCCAGCGGCGTAGGCACGGCAGCCATCCAATTGGTAAGACAGGCACAAGCCTTCCCCATCGTCACCGCAGGATCAGAAATCAAAGTCGCTTTTTGCAAACGGCTGGGAGCTTTCGCCGGTATTTCATACCAACGACACTCCTTCCCGGAATCCGTACTCCAGGTGACGAATGCCCATGGGGCGGACATTATCATCGATCCCGTGGGAGCGCCGTACTGGCAGGCGAATCTGGCCTGCCTGGCCCAGGACGGTCGAATCATTCTCATCGCCACCATGGGAGGAACCAGGGTTTCGGAAGTCCGCCTACAGGATCTGTTTCGGAAACGCGCTCAAATCACCGCCACCACTTTACGCGGCCGCTCCCTGGATTATAAGATTCGCCTTACACAGGAATTTCGAACACAAATGCTGCCGCTTTTTGAAAAAGGGATTCTCAAACCCGTTATCGACAGGGTTTTTTCCTGGGAACAGGTACGAGAAGCCCACCGTTACATGGAGGCCAACCGAAATATGGGCAAGATCGTCTTACGCATTACCGGTTGATCCATTCGGGCGGTGGCTTTTTCCACCGCCCGATTCCCCAATTATTTACCGGCCTGCTTTTGTAAATAATGAAACAGATCGCTTCGGGTGGTGATGACCAGCCAGTCCTTGTCGGACATCGTATTTTTGTACATCTCCAGGGTCTTTAAAAAGCGGTAAAAATCGCGCGAATCTCTGTTTCGGTCGTATACCCGGGCGTAAATTTTCGTGGCCTCGGCATCGGCTTTGCCCATTATTTCCTGGGCCGTTTTGTAGGCTTCGGATTCAATCCGTTTTAATTCGCGTTCTTTATCCCCAAGAATCTTGGAAGCCTCTCCTTGCCCTTCGGAACGATACTTGTCCGCAATTCGTTTGCGTTCGGAAATCATGCGCTCAAAAATCTTTTTGCGGACCTCTTCCACATAATTGATGCGCTTAAATCGCAGATCCAACAACTCAACTCCCAACTCGAGCAAGCGCGGTGCAGCGGCTTCAATGATCATCCGGGTCAATTTCTCCCGTCCAAATTTGATTTGCATCGTAATCTCCGGGGTCTCGCTCTCACCCAGCTCCACGTTGGGAATGTATTCCCGATTGGTGGTACGAATGAGTTCCACCAGGTTGTGGGAAGCGATGGCATTTCGGGTTTCCCCGTCCAGGATGTCATCCAATCGGGACTGAGCACCCCGCTCGTCTTTTACCCGCTGGAAAAACAACAATGGATCTTTAATTCGCCAACGGGCATACGTATCGACCCAGATAAAACGCTTGTCCTTAGTGGGAATCTGGTTGGGATCTCCATCCCATTCCAGAAAACGTTTGTCAAAAAAATGGGCAGTCTGGATGAAAGGGAGCTTGAAATGAATCCCCGGCTCCACAATCGGCTGCCCCACAGGTTTACCGAATTGGGTGATGATGACCTGCTCGGTTTCGTTCACGATAAAAATTGAAGAGACCAGTAAAATAAATACCAGAAAGCCTATGGCACCCAGTACAAAATATTTTGTCTGCATTACGGTTTCCCCCCGGATTTTACGGTTTTATCCAATTGAAACAGCGGTAAAATACCGGTGGCTTTCTCATCGATAATTAGTTTCTTTCCCACTTTCTGGAGGACTTCTTCCATGGTTTCCAGATAAATGCGCTGGCGGGTCACTTCCCGGGCTTTCACATACTCCTGGAAGATGGATTCAAACCGCGCCGCCTCTCCACGCGCCCGATTCACCCGGGCAAGGGCATATCCACGAGCCTCTTCAATGATGCGCAAGGCCTCCCCTTTCGCCTTGGGCACCACACGATTGTACTCCGCCCAGGCCTGATTGATGAGTTTTTCCTTTTCCTGCTGAGCTTCGTTGACTTCATTAAAGGCCGGCTTCACCGGATCCGGCGGATTCACATCCTGCAATACCACCTGATCCACTTTAATGCCCGTCTCGTATTGATCACACAATCGCTGCAATTTTTGCGTTACCGCGTCGGCAATCTCTTGCCGACCGATCGTCAGTACCTCGTTTACCGTCCGATCTCCAATCACCTCTCGCATCACGGCCTCGTTGATGTCTCGAAACGTTTGAATGGTATTGCGAACCCGGAAGAGGAATTTATAAGGGTCCTTCACCCGGAACTGGACAATCCATTCCACTTCGGCGGCATTCAAATCTCCCGTCAGCATCAGGGATTCCTCCTGAAAGGATCGGGTGGAATAACGGGTGCGCACCCCCGCCTCTTCCGTTCGAAAACCGAACTCCAGTTTCAACTGCCGTTCCACAGGCACCTTATACACCTGCTCAATGCCTAAAGGAAGCTTAAAATTGAGCCCCGGATTCACCACACGGTTGAATTTCCCGAATCGCAGGATCACGCCCACTTCTTCGGGATCCACGGTAAAGAACGAAGACAAAAGCACCACCAGCAGAAAAAATCCCAGCACAATCCAGCGGATGCTACGAGGGGTAAACCGGCGGGGAATAAATTTGTTCAGATCAATCGGCATATCGTCTTGCATGATACATGACCCCTTTTGTTTTTATGAACTTGCATGATATTTCGGATATTTCATATACCCTGGATTTTCTCTAAGATTCAATATAACGGTTATTGACCCGACAAACAAGCTATTGCGGAAGGACCCGGCACCGATAGCAAACGATGGGTTTTCAAATTTTCTACTTCCCCAATCGAATCGTCCATTCGTTGTTGTGGGTAAAAGCCTCTCGTTCCTCTTCCAACCGGGGCAAATCGGCCCGGTAACTCACAATCAGGCGCAAATAGCGTAACCCATCCTGTAAAGTGGTTTGAATCCCAAACCGACGAGTCTCCCGGGATGGCAGGCGGAAATCCTCGTCGGCAATTTTTAAATATTTGGCATAATAATGCTGCCGATAGTCTTCGTCGGTCTGAGTCATTCCCAGGTACAGTGCTCCTTCCCAGTCGGCCTCTCCCCGGTTGTATATCACCACTTCGAGCGTATACTCCGCCCAGGTTACTCTTGTCCCCGGGAACAGCGGATTGCGCAACACCGCGGTGCCCTGTTTATGGACATGAGCCCTCTGAATGATCAGATCCGGGAGCGGCCCACTCGCTTCCCGAGCAAGGCGGGTCGAGATACACTGAAGCACCAGGATCAGGGCCACCCCCATTACCACAGTGCCGGATGGTTGTCGTTGCACCTAAGACCTCCCCAGGCGGGGATGGCTATCCTCCAGATGGCTTCGCCTTTTCTTTCATGGCCTGAAAAATCGTTTTTAATTTTTCCCGGGGCATAAGTTGGGTGATGAAATTGAACTGACCGCCTTGCAGACGTTCCGCACCGTCTATGGCAATACACTCTCCCGTTAAATAAGGCGCCAGGTCGGACATTAGAAAAACCGCCAGGTTGGCCAGCTCGGCTTTTTCGCCGTATCGATGCCAGGGATGCCGCTTCAGATAAAACTGCTCAAAGGTATCATCGGGCATCAACCGGGACCAGGCCCCGTGCGTGGGAAACGCTCCCGGGGCAATGGCGTTCACACGGATTCCATATTCCGCCCATTCATAGGCCAGGCTCATGGTCATGGCATAAACGCCTGCCTTGGCCGCCGCCGAGGGCATTACAAATGCGGAGCCAGTATGAACGTAGGTGGTAACAATGTTGAGGATGCTGCCGGGTTTCTTTTCCGCCATCAAACGGCGGGCGAAATGCCGGGTACAATTGAATGTGCCGATCAACACAATATCGACAACCGCCCGAAAGGCATTGAGGGACAACGCTTCTGAGGGGGATAAAAAGTTTCCCGCGGCATTATTGACCAGCCCATTCAGCACCCCCAGGCGGGATTCCAGTTCCCGAAACATCGCTTCAACCGCCGCATCATCCCGGACATCGCACACCACATATTCCACCCGGCGGCCATGCCGTTTCAATTGCTCCACGGCAACCTGCAGCTTCGCTTCGGTGCGTCCACAAATGGCCACATCGGCACCCAGCTCGGCAAACCGGTCGGCCATGGCCAAACCCAGCCCACTGCCTCCCCCGGTCACCAGAATGGTTTTGCCTTTTAATGTTTCTTTGTGAAACATAACACCTCCTTCGCCATACCGGCGCGATTTCCACAGCCCATTTCGAAATGACGCGATTCCTCCGGATGGTATCCCTGCCTGTCTTTTCTCCCGACAGGAAGCCGATGGGTACGTCCGGAGCCGTTCCACCGATCACCGTCCCGGGCTTCTCCCCATCGAAGAACCCGAGGGGAAAAGGCACCCCGCCCGATTCAGGAGTACCCCTGAGCCCCTATAAACCTTTCAAGCCGCCAATCGATCCAACAAGGCCAACAGAAAATCCCAGAATTTTTGCACCGTGGATATCTGAACCCGTTCGTCCGGGGAATGGGCGCCCAGAATGGTGGGACCGAAAGAGATCATGTCCATTCCAGGATATTTATCTCCAATGATGCCCGTTTCCAGCCCTGCATGCACGGCCTTCACCTCTGGATCCTTGCCATACAAGTTCTTGTAGACTTCCCGGGCTGATTTAAGTAGATACGAATCGGGATCGGGCTGCCAGGCCGGGTAGCCGTCTCCCCGCCGGATTTCCGCCTGAACCAATCGCCCCACCGCCGCCATCATCTCACAAATCTCATCCAGCCGGCTTTCCACCGAACTGCGCTGACTGGTCAGGATGCGTAAGGTATCCGGCTCGGTTTTCACCACGGCTAAATTGGTCGAGGTTTCCACCAGACCCGGCACAGCCAGGCTCATGTGGATCACCCCATGGGGCAGGGCATACAGCAGGTTCAAGAGGTTTTCCTGGAACGAGGGGGTGAACACCGTTTCCGGAGTCTGGAAACCATGGTGCTGCACGGTGATTTTTACGCCGGGGTCGATCAGGCGAAGCTCATCCCGAAAAATTTCTTGAAATTTTTCCGCCGCCTCTGTCAGTCGACCCATCTGTTCCCCGGGTAAAAACACCAGCGCGTCGGCCTCTCGGGGAATGGCATTGTGTTTATTACCTCCCTCAATGGCGGCCAGACGTAAATGCAACCCGGGGGCGACATTCCACAAGAAACGGGCAAGCAATTTAATGGCATTGCCCCGCCCCTCGTGGATGTTCAACCCCGAATGCCCCCCCTGAAGGCCCCGGAGCACAATCAGGACCGGTTGATATCCCGAAGGAACCTTCTCGGTCTGCAACCGGAGAAAAAACTCTGTATCCCGGCCACCCGCGCACCCAATATAGATCGCCCCATCTTCCTCGGAATCCAGATTCAAAAGCAGGCGGCCTTCCAGCATATCACTTCCCAGACCATTGGCACCCGTTAAACCGGTTTCTTCATCAACGGTAAAGAGCAATTCCAGGGGACCATGGGAGAGCCGGTTACTATCCAACACGGCCAGGGCGGCGGCCACACCAATACCGTTATCTGCACCCAACGTGGTTCCCCGGGCCGTCAACCAATCGCCGTCCCGTTCCAATTGAATCGGGTCTTTGCTAAAATCGTGCTGTACATCTTTGTTCTTCTCGCACACCATGTCTAAATGGCTCTGTAGCACAACAATGGGTTTATTTTCCTTGCCTGGAGAAGCGGGTTTGCGAACAACAATGTTCCCCACATCATCCACTTGATAGTCCGCACCCTTGCGCTCGGCGACTGCGATAACATACTCCCGAACTTTCTCCTCATGCTTGGAACATCGGGGAATCTGGGCAATCTGATAGAAATGTTCCCACAGCCATTGCGGCTCCAAACCCTGAATGACATCCTTCACAATCAATCTCCTTTTTTCTTTTATAGCTCAATAAAATCACCACCAAAATAAATCGATATTCACCATGGAAAGCAAGCGTTTTAATAAATGTTTCGGGTTTTATCGTCCTCCCATGATCCTACAAATGGCTGCGGTACACGGTATAAAAAGTTCCCTTTCAACGAGAGAAAGCCTCCCCCCTTGGAATTCCAAAAAATTTTTAAATTTTTAAAACGGAAAAGTTGTTTTTTTTAACAAAATTGCTTATACTTTGCGCTAAATTTTCGATGATCTTGATGGTTTGAATGTGAGGAGCGAGTGTTAGTTTTCAATTATACGGGCAAGGAAGTGCTGAAATACTTGGCACGATCGTTGATCAACGAAGGAGAGCCTCCGGATCCGGACATCCCGCCCTTAAAAACCGTTCCAGGCCCGTGCGTTTTAACCTTTCCTCGGTATCCCTTCAGCTTTAGCCCAAATCTCAACACCCAACATCATCGACAACTTCCACCCCATCTCTCCTATCGAATCGGTGAGATAAAAAAGATCCGTGTAGCAAAGAACTTTTATCGGAAAACTGGATGAGCGTCAGGTGCGAATCGGGAATCACGACACTATCGGCCAACCTGGAATACGAATGGATTTAACCGAACCATAATCACAGGGAATCGAGCAATGTGTGCCGTCCGCATTAATGTGCCTCAGATTCATTTAAATCTCAATGTTCGGGGTTTAACGCACTCCGCCACCCTGCGGATCAATGAAATCAGCAATCAATTGCTGAGAGAAGGCAGACAGATATATAAGATGGGGCTGGGACAATCCCCCTTTCCAGTCCCTCATCCGGTGCGGGAAGAGCTGCGTGCGAATGCTCACCAAAAGGATTATTTGCCCGTTCTGGGTTTGCCAGAGCTACGCGGTGCCGTGGCCAATTACTACAACCGCACCCAGGGACTTCACTGCTCTGCCGAGGATGTGATGATCGGACCCGGCTCCAAAGAACTGATGTTCATCCTGCAGCTGGTTTATTATGGGGATCTGGTGATCCCGAATCCCAGCTGGGTTTCTTATGCCCCCCAGGCTCACATCATCGGACGGCATATCAGCTGGTTGGAAACGCGCGTCACCTCCGGCTGGCGCATTACTCCCACCGACATCGAACGCCTTTGCCAGTCCGATCCGGAAAGACCCCGGTTAATCATCTTGAACTATCCTTCGAATCCCAGCGGATGTACCTATCACACCGAAGAACTCAAGGCCATTGCCCGGGTGGCTCGGTATTATCGGGTTGTGCTGCTTTCCGACGAAATTTATGGCGAATTGCATCACAACGGGCAACACGTCTCTATCGCCCGATTTTATCCCGAGGGCACCATTATCAGCGGTGGACTGAGCAAGTGGTGCGGCGCGGGAGGATGGCGGCTGGGCACGTTTTTATTCCCTAAGTCGCTGCACTGGTTACGGGATGCCATGGCCGTGGTGGCCTCGGAAACCTTCACTTCCACCTCGGCTCCCATCCAGTATGCGGCGGTGAGGGCTTTTCAAGGGGGACTGGAAATTGAACGCTACCTGTGGCATTCCCGCCGAATTTTGCGGAGCCTGGGCCGATATCTGTATCAAAAATTGCGAGATGCGGGGGTTATCGTTCCCGAACCGAAGGGCGGTTTTTACCTGTTTCCGGATTTCAGTCCTTTCAAAGAAAGGCTTTACCGTCGGGGTATTACCACCAGCGAAGAGTTTGCCGAACGACTGCTGCAGGAAACCGGTGTGGCGGTGTTGGCCGGGGTGAATTTCGGGCGCCCCCCCGATGAATTCACCGCCCGTTTGGCTTATGTGGATTTTGATGGAGCCCGGGCACTGACCGCCGCGGAACAGACAGCGCCGGCCAAGCCCTTAGGAAAAGATTTCTTGAAACAGTATTGCGAGAAGTGCGTGGTGGCGATCGATCGGGTTATCGATTGGCTATACAATTCAGCCCACGGGTAATCAGGCTGTCCGCTTGCCCTGCAAATACAGGATTCCCACGTTCCTTCCTTAATCGAGTAGGAGAAGGGCTGGCGCTCCCCGTTCTCTCACATCCCCATACGTACGGTTCCGTATAGGGCGGTTCGCAAACCGACAGAGGGGGCAAAGTGTCATGCTGAGGAGCGCCGGCGACGAAGCATCGGCAAAACGGCCGTGGATATGCTTCGCTGCGCTCAAAATGACAGGGGAAGAACGGTAGAGGCTTCCAGCTCCCCCTGAAACGGTCACCTCCCAGTGACAGCGCCCGGGCGGGCGCACACATACCAAAAGCCCCGCAATGCGGCGATTGCGGGGCTTTCGAAATGGCACACGGCTCACTATAGCGTAAGGGACGTCCGAATGTAATAAAAACCACCATTCATTCCGTATTGGGTCACCCGCCGGCTGAACACAAACCGGCCATTGCTGTAGTTGGAAGCCTTCGTGTGAGGATCGGGAAAAGTATTCAGCAAATTATTGGCTCCCACAGAAACCCGCAGGCCTTCCATCACTTCATAGGAAACGTCCAAATCGAACAGCACCTTGGCCCCAAATACTTCGTCGTTGGCAGGGTTGGTGGGTTTGTAATAAATCTTACCATAATAATTGCTGCGCACCATGGCGGAGACCCGCCCCATACTATATCGCAAAGTAAAGGCTCCTTTTTGTTGAGGAAGCGCATCTTCCAGCCGATTCCGTTCCTCCCGATTGAACAGGGTATTCTTAACTTTTTCGATGTCACCGCCGGTAAAAATTTGAGCCATCTTCAGCGGCACATTGGTTCTTAAAACCTCGGTTCGGGTGAAGTTTGCCGATGCCGTGGCATACAGTCGGCCGGGGCCCAGGCGGGTATTGTAGGCCATGACGATATCAAGACCACGGGTGCGGGTGTCCACCGCATTGGCAAAGAACTGCGCCTGGTTGACACCGGCTTTTTTAAACGGTTCCAGAATTTGCGCCACAATGGGATCGGCATTGGTAAAGCGGCTTGTTAACACGATCCGGTCGTTGATGGTGATATAATACACGTCCGCAGTGATGGAGAGATTGGACGCGGGTCGAGCGGTAAAGCCCGCGCTGAAGTTAACCGAGGTTTCTTCCTTCAAATCGGGGACACCAAACGCGCGGGTCACAGGGTCTTTATTGCTGGCGCTCAGCACCCGTGCCGGTTCCAGCTGACCGGTGTTGGGGTCAATAACAAACTGAATGCTGACATTATTGAACCATACCTGATGCAAGGATGGGGCACGGAAGCCGGAGCTGACGGCGCCCCGGAAGGCCAGCTGAGGCAGCAATTCAAACCGGGCTGCCAGCTTGCCGTTCAGGGTGCTACCAAAATCGCTATAATTTTCGAATCGTCCGGCGGCACTGACCATGAAGCGATCCGACACGTCGCTTTCCACTTCCGCATACATACCGATGCTGCTGCGATAGCGATCCACCTCGTTGGAAGGCTGGAAACCAGGAAAAACCTGAGAGCCGGGATTTTTGGGAGACCCCGAAGAAGTGGTGTCAAAATCAATTCCCGGACGATCCCCGCCGTTACCCAAAGAATACGATTCAAATTGTCCCGCTTCAATTCGATAATTTTCCACACGAACCTCAGCACCAAAAGCCACCGACAAGGATTTGACTGCACCACCGGTATCGATGCTTCGGAGAAAATCCAGATTCCCCACCATCTGACGAAAACGCAACGTCCCCGCATTGAAAGATAAGGGACTGGACTCCCCGATGGAGGCATTGATAGAATTTTCGATATTAAAGGTAAAGGAATTGCCCCCTACGGTTAAACTTCCATCCACAATCCATCCTTTATGAATGCCTTTCAACCCAAAGGCCGCCGAATAGTCGCGAATTTTGGTATGGATCTCTGGCAAGAAGCCATTGGGATAGACGTTCAAGTTTACCCGGGCTTCCTGATAAGGCAGACGGTAAAATCCGGTGGCAATACCATCCCGGTAGGTCAACCCGCCGAAAGAATAGAACTCCCCGTTATCGCTCAGGGGAATACGGGTATTGTAAAACAATGCGCCTACGCGGGCTTCCGATTGACCGGTCTTCATCGAGAAATCATCGCGACTCAATCCGCGCTTTTGCAGTTCCTGATCATCGGGTAAAAACGTCCACTCCCGTCCATCCCGGAAAACGGTGATCGGGGTGCTCTCACTGTTGAAAATTTTCCCGGTCCAGGTCGTGGAACGATTGGTCCGTCCACGCTGTAGATATTCGCCGGTGATATTAAAGAAACCGTTGCTGCCAATGCGGAACCCGTAATTCACATCAAAACTGTAAGTTTGACCGTCGATGTCATCGAATTTCACATCGGGCGGTAATCCCTTTGCGGTGCGAACGCTTTGAATTTCTGGAGACAGCTGAATACTGCGCTGAAACAAGAAATTGTTGGCCCCCGCCATGGCATTGATATTGATTTTTCCGGTGGTTTCTTTCAACACAATGTTGATGACACCGGCGATGGCGTCGGAACCGTACTGGGCAGCGGCACCGTCGCGCAATACTTCCACCCGCTCGATGGCCGACTTGGGTATCGCGTTCAGGTCAATTCCCACGGTCCCTCGACCGAAGGTGCCGTTCACATGGACCAGCGCGCTGGGATGCCGACGCTTGCCGTTGATCAATACCAATACCTGATCGGGACCCAGTCCTCGCAAGCTGGCGGGATTGATATGGTCGGTCCCGTCGGCAATCGTCTGGTGAGACGCATTGTAAGAAGGCACCACATCCCGCAAGACCTGGTTCAGCTCGAACTGGGGCGATTCCCGAATTTCCAGTTCCGGGATGACATCCACAGGCACCGGCGTTTCCACAGCCGTGCGTTCGGCGCGCGAACCGATCACCACAATGGTTTCCCCAAACTCGGCCACACTTTCCGCAACCTCAAAATTCACCGTCACCGTCTCGCCCGCTTCCACGGTCACTTCCTTTTCCAGGGTTTCGTATCCTAAATAAGAAACCCGGACGGTGTAATCGCCGGGATCCACTTCGAGGATAAATGTGCCATCCACATCCGTGGTGGTCCCGTGAAGCGTACCCACTAGCACAATATTGGCTGCCGGTAACGGCTCCCCGGTCTCCTTTTCAACTACCACCCCCCGGATCTTTCCCTTCTCCTGGGCCCAAACACTCAGGGCCGTTAACAAAAACATTAGGAATACAGTGCGTAACAACCCAACGATGCCCCCACGGCATGCCACAGACCACATAGGACCTCCTTTTTAATTTTAGTGAAATAATTAATTACCTCACGGCCAACCTATAAATGACCGCAATTTAAGATAAACCGCCTCAATTTTAATTTCAAGATGAAAATTTTATTTTTTTGTATAAAATCAAGTTCGCCGTAGTCGGCTTCGAAATCCGCCATAGTACCCGAACCCAAGGTAAGTAACCGCTATATTCCCATACAGCCGGAGCCCATGAATATCGACCCAATACCCCCCATGACAAGATATTCGGGCAATTTCTATCCACAATGGTGATATTTTAAGCGATCGGAGATTACTTCCAGAGTGACTTTTTTACCATAGAATCGGATTTTAAACCCAGCCGCTGAATCCGCAGGCTCACGAAAACCTGGTTTAAGAACAACCATCCGTCGAACTTTGCCCAGCCGCATGACCCGAAAAATACGTTTGATAATGAATACTACAGGAAATTCGCCTTTATTGCGCAGGTGAAAAGTCTTCCGCCTGGGGAATCCCTTTCTCATAAAAGTACCGTGCCTCATCCGGGCAATCGCACGGTTAAGATATTTCAAGACATCCCGCATAGAACCCGCCCATGCCCGCCACCCGGAAGGTCAAAAACACTGATCGAACCCAATGAGAAAGCCGCCGGTCATTTTCTTTCTCCGGTCTGCGAGACGTTCTTTGGGGAGCACAATCGTTCCCGATGAGGCTGGATCGAGATGATCAACGGTGAACAGAAGGATTCAACAGAGTTCGAACACCCAATAAGGTTTATTTAATCGGTCACTACTTCCCGGTGCTCCCGACAACGGATACCCAAGCGTTCCAATTCTTCCAGCACCGGGAGATACAATTGGGGCCATACCGGGATATGCACACCGGGCTGCTGGAATTTCCCTTCCAGGATCAACCGGGCGGCAATGGCAGCAGGCAGAGACACGGTACGGGCCATGGCGGTATCCCCATCCGGTTGCCCATACTCAATGAGGGTGGAGGTGATCCGTTCTGTCCTATCAGGGTATTTTACCCGGAAATCGTGATACAACACCACCAGATCCTGTTCTCCGGGCTGATACTGCATTTTTTCCAGCATCAGGTGGGTCAGAAAATCGATAGGGGTGGTTTGATCTTCCGGGAACGGGGTATCGGAGAAAAAGCCCAACCACTCCAGTTTCCGCAGAACCGGATCCTGCTCTTTTATGGAAAGTCGACGAATGATAAACCGTTTTAAATCCTCCTCTTCTTCCAGGCCCAGGATCCGCTTCAATACCGACCGATAAGACAGCTGCTTAATCCCCGAGACCCCATCTTCCTTCAACAGCCCCAATGTTGCCAGGGCCTTCATCACCTGGCTCCATCCGGGATACCTTAGCGTCCCCCGAAACATGGTCCGGGTTTCCGGTATCTGATATAAATCGATATATTGCAGGGAATCCCGATTGGTATACACCTCCAAATAGAAATCATCGATGCGAATGTTCCAGTGATAATTAAACAGATCGCTTCCGGGAATTTCCACCACTTTACCTTGCTCCAGGAATCGAGCTCCGTTCCGTCCTGCCATGAGGACTCCCCGGGGACTCCAGGAAAATTTGTAACCCAAGGGATTGGTGTTCGCCCTGGGAGCTGGAATTCCGCCGCAATAGGAACGAAACTCCAACACCTTACCGCCGTTTGCATGAACCTGATCAATAATTTGCTTTGCCGACATATGGTCGATGCCGGGATCCAGCCCGATTTCCATCAATATCACCACCTTGTGTTCCCGGGCCTTAGAGTCCAACTGCCGAATGGCCGGGGAAAGATAGGAGGTGGTGATAAACGGTTTTCGATAGGTTAAGCACAATCGAGCGAATTTTTCGTGATAGGTATAAGGTAATAAACTGATCACCAGATCGGCCCGGTCAACCAATCGATCCAATTCGGTTTCGTTATGGATGTTTAAAGGCAGCGCCTCGGCATGGGAATGATGTTGAATCAACTTTTCCGCTTTCCATACGGTGCGAGAGGCCAGAATAACGCGATAATCAGGGAAATTCAATAAATAATTGACCATCGGGCGGGCAACCCTTCCGGCACCCAGAATGACCACATTTTTCATCCGCTCCTCCTGATTCAACACATACACGGGGACCCGGTTGCGTCGGATCCCATCCTTTCCGGAAAATCGGGAGAACTTCAACCATAGCGGCCTGAAATCTATACCATGGGCGGCAAAAAAATCAAGCCATTTTCAAAATGGGAAAATGAATCAGGCTTCCATTTCACACCCCTGATTCGTATCGTTTTCACTTTAAAAAATTTTCCAGATACCGGAATTTCGGGGTTAGTTTCCCCTGATGGGCGATCACGGCACCCTGAAAGGCCGGAGGTAATTCAAGCCGCTCGAAGACCCGATCAAACTCCACCGTGGCCAATCGCGGAACAAAGGGTAACAGGGCCTTACCGAATGCCTCGGAGGCCTCCCGCGGAAGCTCGGTGGGCAATTTATCTACCGCCAGGACCACAACCCCTCGCCCCGCAAATCCATCCTCCACACGAGGGATCAGGGGATCGAACACATAAACCGGATGCAACGAATTGGCAGCCTTGACCGTGGTCTCCAGAGAGCCCTCAACGTCACAGGTAATATCGCCAATCACCCGCAACAACGGACGCTTTTGCCGGTTAAACAGCTGCCGTAAAAAAGCGCGGGTTAAGATTCTGGGGAAACGGGGTTCCCAGTAAATCCCATTCACGATGACGGTTAAATAGGGAACAAAATGCTCGAAACGGGAACGAAACCTTTCCGGGTGGGTCATCAACAATTCCCTATCGAAAGGGGTATCCGGATGAATAGGCTCGTATAAATGTTCTTTTAAGAAACGGACTTTATAAACCTTTTTGGAAGAGAATTGTCCGGCGGCAAAGAATGCCGGCAACTCTTCGGGTTGCAGCTCCTCATGGGGCAGCAAATCAACAATACTCTGGGCTCCTTGTGAGACATGCCCTCGTCCGGTAAATCCAACGATCAACGGTACTATGGTCCGGGGAAGGCCCGTTGCGGCGATCGTTTCCCCCACTTTCCGGACAGCCTGCCGGGCAGCCTCCAGGCATCCATATTCAATGGCCTGCCGTATTCGGCCAAAAGGCGTTTCGATCCCCTCCCATAACAGACGCCGTCCCAATGCCCAAAGGGTATCGATCATCCCGGCATATCCGGCAAAATCACTAAAGTAAATTAATCGTTTTCCCTTTTCATCGACCACCAGCTCGTAATCCAATAACGTATCCCTTAGTTGCAGAATTCGTTTTAACATGGGCATATTGTACGGTTGGCCTTTGATGGTATGAGAAAAAAAACAGTACACCCGTCGGGCTTGCAGATCTGTTACAGGAATTTCTTTTACTCCAAAAATAACATGGCAATCGCTTAAATCGGTCGAGATTTCCGCGCCTGCCGCCCGGTACTCCTCCTCTCTAAAAAATCGATGTTCTGAAGGTTCGACGATTACCCGTATTCGGTATTCTTCCACCAATCGTTTAACTTGTTGTGGCGTCAAGGGTGCTCTCCGTTCGGTGTGATCTTTGGTTTCCTTCCGGATTCCAATAACACCTTTCATCTTGGCTTCCTCCATGCTCAACGGTTATGTGGCTGACAAAGCAGGGCTTGCGCCCTCGGACCACTCACACCGCCCTACGCACGGTTCCGTATCCGGCGGTTCGCCCACTGACAGGGAGCAGCGTGTCCGGCTGAGGAGCGCCGGCGACGAAGCATCTCCGAAACGGCAAGGGAGAGAGATGCTTCGCTGCGCTCAGAATGACCGAAAGGAGCTTTACCGGGCCGGTAGAGGACTTCCCGCATTCCAGAGCCGGTCACCTTCCAGGGATGGCCCCCGCCGGGCGCACCCAGAAAAAAAGCACCCGCCGCAACGGCAGGTGCTTTTACATTGGCATTGAAGGCCCTTTACCCTAACTCCAGCTGCCCTGGTTGACAATATTGCCGTTTTCGTCGTAAACTTTCCAGCTGCCCGAATGATCGGCATTCCAGGTCACTTCGAATTGAAGCAGGTTATTCTTATAAAACTTCAGGGAACCCGATCCATCGGCATTTTTCTGAACTTCAACCCGGTAACCATCGGAGGTATTTAAAACCGCGCTCACGCTGCCATCGGCATCCACAGTCCATTCATAGGTGTTCAATATATTGGTGCTGTTTTGTTCGTACAGAGTGAACACACCGCTTTTCCGGTCGGCACTGATCTGGCCTTCCATAGCTTTCCAGTTTTCGTATTGATTGCCGGCCGCATCGGTACCGTCTATATAAAGCGCCCATTGCGTAGTGCTATCGGGTTTCATCGTGACTTCCAGACGAATGCTCAGATTCCCTTGATTCATTTCCCAGGTCCAGAGGGAATCCTGATGCGTCATGCTTCCCTGGTGCATCACAACTCTCATAAAACCATGAAGGCTTGTGAATAAGTTGTGAAAACTCACATAAGGAGCACCAAAAAATTGGACCTGGCTGGGCGTATTGCTGGGTATTGTTACCACGGCATTGTCCAGGGAAGCGGAGATATCCGGTGGGACGGTTCCACCGGCCCCCCAGCTGCCACTGCCGGTTTGTTGTCCATTTTCATCATAGCTCGCCCAGCTGCCCGATCCGTCGGCATTCCAGCTGGCTTCCAACCGTTTTACCCCATCAATGTACACCACCAGCTCTCCGGAACCATCGGGATTATTGACAATGTCCAACCGCTGATTCTCGCCGGTCGTCAACGTCGCCCGAATGGTACCATCCTGTTCCACCGTCCAGCTATAGGTAAAGCGAAGGGTCTGCGTAACGGGATCAAATACTTTAAAAGTCCCCGCCTTTCCATCACGACTTAAAGAAGCTTCCAAAATTTTTACATTGTTGTAGGGAGTCTCTGTTTGAGGATCGACACCATTGAAGTACAATTCCCATTTCTGGGTACCATCGTCTTCCACCCAGGCCACCAGGCGCACCGTAAAGGTGTTGTGAGTCTGTTCCCACACCCATTTGCCGTCTTCTCGTTTGACCTGGGTACTCTGAATCAGTGTTCGCCATCGCTGGTAAATTTCTGTAAAGGAGTTGCGAAAGCTCCCCAACATCTGCCCATAAGGTCTCACCTGATCGGGAGTATCGGCGGGCACTTCGGTGACATTGGCTTCCAGGTTCGGGGGGAGTTGGGGCGGTTCCTGCTCGGGCCCGGTGGTTTCCTTCGCACACCCCAACAACAGTACCATCCCAAGTGCCAGAACGGCAAATCCTATTTTCTTCATCTCGATCTCCTCCAATTTCAATTTTCCACATCCAGAATGTTAATATTTATTGTCCTATCGGGATGTGGTTCCCATCAAGTTCATCTTTTTTTTCCGCTCATCTGTATTCCAAAACACATTTCTTTATCCGCTGTTCTACTGCTTCAGCATGCGATAGAATTCTTCTTCGGTCACAATGTTAACTCCCAGCTTGCGGGCCTTCTGTAACTTCGATCCCGGTTCTGTTCCCACCACCAAATAATCCGTTTTTCGGGAAACGGAATGGCTTACATGGCCTCCTCTGGCTTCAACCATTCGGGAGGCTTCGTCCCGGGAAAAGCGGTTCAGGGTTCCGGTGAAGACAAAGGTTTTCTGGTAAAAGCGCTGGTCTACGGTTTCCGGTTTTGTTTCTTGGATTTCAAATGTTATTCCGGCCCTGCGTAATTTTTCAATGACTTTCCGGTTTTCTTCCCGCCGGAAAAAATCGTATACGCTTTTAGCCGTTTTCCATCCGATACCGGGGATTCGGGCGATAGTATCCACGGAGGCCTGCATCACCTCATCCAGGGAGCGAAAATGTTCCGCCAGCAAGCGGGCGGCGCCTTCACCCACATAGCGAATCCCCAGGGCAAAAATCACTTTGTCCAGGGGGCGCTGTTTGCTGGCCTCGATGGCCTGTAACAAGTTGTCGGCACTTTTTTCGCCCATGCGTTCCAGAATGGCGATGTCCCCGGCATTCAAATAGTACAAATCGCCATAATCGCGAATCAGATTGTGATTGAGTAGCAATTGCACCACCTTTTCCCCCAGGCCTTCAATGTCCATGGCTCGGCGAGAGGCGAAGTGTTCGATACGACGGGCGACCTGGGCAGGGCAACCCACATTTTCGCAAATCAGGGCTACTTCTCCCTCGTAGCGTATCAGGGGGGAACCACAGGCCGGACAGGTTTGCGGGGGTTCGTAGGGCACGAGATCGGGAGACCGTTTCTCTTTAACCACCCGGACGATTTTGGGGATAATTTCGCCTCCTTTTTCCAGAACCACAAAATCGCCGATGCGCACGTCCAAACGGCGAATTTCGTCCACATTGTGTAAGGTGGCCCGGCTTACCGTGGTACCCGACAACCGCACGGGTCTCAAAATCGCCACCGGGGTGACCGTACCCGTACGGCCCACCTGCCACTGAATATCCATCAACCGGGTCACAGCCTGCTCGGTAGGGAATTTAAATGCAATGGCCCATCGAGGACTTTTCGCCGTCGTTCCCAGGCGGTGCTGTTGTTCCAAACGATTAACTTTCACCACCACTCCATCGATATCATACGGCAGCGTATCTTTTTTGGCCTGCCATTCCTTCCAGAACTCGATCACTTCGTCTATGGTATGACACAAGGTGTAATGAGGATTCACCGGAAATTGTAACTTTTCGAGAAGCTGGAGGCATTCGTACTGGGTCTGAATCGGATGGGGTTCCACCAGCGGGTCCAGGTAATAACAAAACATGCGCAAGGGTCTTCGGGCAACCTCTCTGGGGTCCTGCAACTTCAGGGATCCGGCGGCGGCATTGCGAGGATTGGCAAAAGGAGGCTCCCCATTGGCCAAGCGCTCTTCGTTTAACCGCTCCAGGGCATCCCGATAAAAAAACACCTCGCCCCGAACTTCAATATTCAGAAGATAGGGCCGGTCGCTCTGGATGCTTAGGGGAATGGCCCGAATGGTTTTGATATTGTTGGTCACATCATCCCCCTGTTCGCCGTCTCCCCGGGTGGCCCCACGCACCAGAAGGCCATTCTCATAAACCAGGCTCATGGCCACCCCATCGATCTTCAATTCACATACGTACTCATACGGTTCACCGGGTGCCAACAGGGAACGAACCCTGCGGTCGAAATCGCGGACTTCTTCCTCATTGTAGGTATTGGACAGACTGAGCATCGGTTTCCGATGCCGTACCACAGGGAATTCCTTGGTCGGCTCACCGGCCACCCGTTGCGTCGGGGAATCGGGAGTAATCAACTCGGGGTATTGCCGCTCCAGCGCCTCCAGCCGCTTCATCAGCATATCGTATTCGTAATCCGATATCTCCGGCTGAGCCAACACGTAGTACAGATAATCGTGACGACGAATCTCCTGTCGCAAACGTTCGATTTCCCGGCGAACTCTTTCTTGGTCTTCCATACCGCCTCCTCAACTTATCGTCCACACCAGAGACTTTTTACTTTCCATTGCCGGTTTGCTAAATTAAATTAAAGTTAATGAGAAAAAAACTGCTTACATATTTGCTCATTTATTTTACTTTTCTTTTCTGGAAATGTACCAATCCCTTCAGCATTCGCACGGCCGAACCGCCCATTCTCACCGGAGAAAAGCAATTGTCCAAGAACCTCCAAAACCACCCCGATTCTTTGCTGGCGAAATTGCGCTATGCATTTTTACAAAAAAACAGCATCTATTATCAGGAATGTTTAGCGGACTCCCAGGAGGTGGGCAAAAATTTTGTGTTTGTTCCCGAAAAAAACGAATCGTTCCGCTTTACGAACTGGTCCCGGCAGGATGAGATCAACTATTTTTCGAACCTCATTAACCAGAACGATCTGGATCGCATTGAAATTGAATTTTACGATCATGCGGAATGGAACGCCGCACCCACCTCCACCGACACCTTGTCTACTCAATTCGCCTATCGCATCAACCTGATCTTTCGGAAAAGGGTGGAGACCTATCAGGGACGAACGGTCATGAAAATCCTGCGGTCTACTTTGTCCCAATGGTATATCTACCACTGGGAAGATTTTCATCCCGGGCGAGAAGAACAAGCGACCTGGTCCACTCTAAAGGCCGATTATCGGTATAATTAACCATGCGCGGCGAATTCGGCAAACAGCTGTTTCTCCTGATCCTGGTCACCGGATATTTCATGCTGATCCACTGTGTAAACCCTTTTGCGCCAAAGGCCGTGGATGAAGGGGTATCCTATTCCCGACTGCTCACCAATCAGGAAACCCCCGAAGCCGTGTTGACCAACTTCCGTTACGCATATACCTATAAAGACTCCCTGATATACAGTGAATTATTTGATAGCACTTTTATTTTCCGAAGCTGGGACTACAATGTGACCCCGCCCATTCCCATTGAATGGGGACGAGACATCGAACTGCGAACAACGGCCCGCATGTTCCGGTTTTTCAATACGATCGATCTGATCTGGAACTCCACCATCTATTTGTATTACGACTCTACAAAAACAGAGGCGGAAATGAAAAAAACCTTCACCCTGACCTTCGACGGAGGGAAGAGCATTCCCACGCTCAATGGCGAAGTGATCTTTAAATTCATCAAACGAGGCAAGAGATGGTATATTACCCTATGGGAAGATCTGCAAATTTAACCAAAGGAGAACTATGGGGATGAAACGCTTGACAGTGGCTCTGGACGATATTGCTCGTATTCAAGAAATTTTTGGAAATGACGCTCTCGATCCCGTGCGTTACGGCATTTTGTGCGAAACGTACGGGGCCGATGGACTATCCGTAACCCTGACCCATTCGGCGCGAGGCATTCCGGAAAAAGACATCCGTTTGCTCAAAGACCTTCGTCGCTCCTATTTAAACCTGCATATTCCTTTCCATGCCGAGTTGTTTAAACTGGCACTCTCGATCGCCCCGGATATGGTGACCTTCGTGGAAACCCCACACAACCAACCGGATAAACTGCTTCCTCTCTCTCCATCCGTGTTGAACGAAACGCTGGGTGAAGTTTTACCGAATTTTCAATCCAACAACATCTCCGTGGCGGTCTTGATTTCGCCGGACATTAATGTGTTAAAGTCCCTCAGCAAACTGGAAATCGATTATGTGGAACTGGATTGCACCGAATACACACATGCCACCAATACGAATGATGAGCTGGTGGCGTTAGACAATCTGAAAACCGCCGCCATGGGAGCGGCGAAATTGGGATTGGGAATCAACTGTTACGGCGGCATTGGTTATCAACATCTGGCGGACTTACGTCAGCTTCCCCATCTGGAAGACGTGACCATCGGTCAAAGCTTGATTCAGCGGGCTTTTTTAATGGGATTAGAAAAGGCGATTCAGGAGGCACGGCTGGCTCTGGGAGCCCGGGGTTAATCGCGCCCTCACCACCCCGGCATCGACCATGGGATTCAGCTATCGGTTTTATCCGGTGGTTCGGCGATGGGAGGAACACCCTTTTGAAGCCGTTCCTTCAAGGCGGCGACTCCCTGACGTATCCGCGTACCGCCCCGAACGGATATCCGATTCCTCCACCCGGCCCCATACAACAGTCCGTCCCGCCTCACTAGAAAGACGTGCGGGACGGACTTCGGAGGGCAAAACGATCCCGTTCAAGAGACGGTTTCCTTTGAGCGGAACAGGATTTCCCTTTCCACCACATCACGGGTCTGTACAATGTGTACGCCCTGTCCTTTCCACTTTCCGATCAGTTCCCGCCCCCGCTCTTCATAAATGGGCCGCGTGGCGTCTTCGACGAGATACAAATTGAATTTCCCCAGGCGCAAGAATCCTTCCATGGCGTACCTATCGCACACATCCAGCGCCACCCCATAAACGACAATGGTTTCGGGTTTGAGAATCTCCAAAACCGGTTCCACATTGGGATTGGAAAATACATCAAACCGTTGCTTACGGAAAATAATTTCCCCTTTATGAGCCTCGACCATCTGCTTCAGTTGACGGGATTCTATGGGACGGGAATCGATCCACAGAGGATTCCGGGGACGGGTAGCGGCAATTTTTTCCTGTCCGGCATCGCCCTTTAAACAGTGGGGGGGGAATGTTTCCTTAAAATCCGGACGATCCGAAATTTCGGGATCATCGGGATTGTGATAATCCACCGATCCCAGAATGGGAATGCCCTTCTGACGGGCATAGTGGGTCAATTGCTCTAAGTTGGGAAGGAGTTGATCGGCACCAGGAACATACAGCTTACCATCGGGCATCATGAAATCGTACTGTGTATCCACATCCCAGAAGATGATTTTCATGTTCGGGCCCTCCTCGTGTTTTCGCCGTTCAAATTTAATAAATGGGACGATTCCGGGAAAGTTCCCGTGCCGGGGTTCTTCCCCTTCCAACCATCGATGGCGATCCGCCGATTTTCCACCGACCTCGGTACACCCCATTCCGGCCGCCACGGGAAATCCGGGCGAATCGTTTTTTCCCTATATTTCGGGAAGCAGGGAGCACCAAGGCAAGACACCATTGCCCTAACCCTACCGGGAAACAATCTATCGGGGGATTCTCTTTTGTTCATCTCAACACGAGCGGCCGGGACGCTTGTGGATTTTGACCACCAACCCATTTAACCTTTTCGCCTGTATTTAATCCTCAAACACCCGATCCACGGGAATGATTTCTACATGCTCCGGCTTAACCCGTAAAGGATAGGCGGCAATCTCTTGGTCCTCTTCCAGGATTTCGGCTGGTTTGGGGGTGGGATACTGGATCGGGCTGGGCGTATTGTTTACCAGGGCCTGCTTTAAGGCCTGCCCGTCGGCGGTGACAAACACGGCTTTGATGTTTCGATACTGGAAATATGTCTTAATGGCCTGGTTCACCTCCTGGAGGGTCAATTCATCCATCATCTTTCGAAAGATTTCCAGGTGATGGCCTTTGATGCCGTAGAAGACATCGTCCATGGCATAGCCCAATTTCATCATGGTGGTCGGGGCAAAATGCAGGATGTAGTTTTTCAGGAATTTGCGGGTGAGTTCAAATTCTTCCCGGCTCATCCCGTTGTCCACCAGTTTCTGGAGTTCTCTCAAGGCCGCCCGGAAGGCAAACAATCGCGCTTCATTGGGTACCGGACGAATCCAGATCTGGAATATTTGCTGACGGCGGGCGATATTGGTGGGGGGAAACTGTCGGCGTCCCCCGTTGGGAAAATGTTCGATGTAGGCATAATCGCCGTAATTCAAGCCCCTCTTTTCCCGGATCACCTGATACAAGTGGGAGCTGGAGTTTCGATGTTCTCCCAACCAAGAGGTGGCCAGCGCCAGAGCATAAAACTCCCGGCTGCCTCGGGTGACCCCAATAGGATAACCAAAACTGATGGCCGTGGCGCGGGCCGCTTTCTCCACGATGCGTACGTGCAATCCCTCGAATGGACGAGGCTGGGGCGGTGGAACAGCCGGGGGATTCCCCGCCGGTAAAACCGCAAAATCGGCTTTCATTCGTTCAGGAAAAGAGGCCTCAAAACCGCCACCCAGCCCGATCAATACATTCTCCCGGGTATAGTATGTCCGGTAAAAATTCTTGACCTCCTCGAGCGTAATGGACTGTAAGCTTTTTACATGCCCTTCTTCCAGATGTTGGTAAGGAGTACCCTGAAAAATAAACTCATACAACACTTCCTTTCCCAGTTCTTCATCGTCCGCATAACGCAATGTGCGCTGAACATAGTTTAAAAAATTGCTTTTCACCCGCTGAAAGTCTTTCTCATCAAATGCGGGTTCAAAAAGCACTTCTTTCAGCAACGCATAATAGTCGTCCAGATTGTCCCGATGCACCCGGCCATAAATCACGGTCATCTCCTTGTCCACCTGACTATTGATATAGGCCGCCATGGGATACAGCAAATCCAGAATGGCTTCGTAAGAGCGTGTTTTAGTGGCTCCATTGGTGATCATGGCTGCGGTCAGAGCCGCCAACCCTTCTTTGCCCCGGGGATCGTTCTGGGAACCCACTTTAAACAGAATGCGGAAAGAGATGGTGGGATCGTCCGCAACGGGTAACAGCACCATATTCTCCTCACCTTTTTGCAACGAACAGCCCCAAAACAGCGATAGAATTACGAAAATGGGTAGGGTAATGGTTTGTTTCATCATTGTTCTCCCTTCAGTATGATCACCGTCCGTTGGGCTTTCACGAAATAGCGTTGTGCGGCGGCTCGAATATCTTCGGGTGTCAATTGAGCCATATTTGCATGAAGTTGATCAACGGCCCGGAGGTCGGCAGTCAGAGCAATCCATCGAGCCAAACGCGAGGCTACATGATCGGGCGTGTCCAGACCCATCAAGAAAGAATACCGGGTGTGTTTTTTCTCCCGTTCCAATTGCTCCGCCTCCACCAGCTGGTTTCGAAAACGCCTCACCGTTCGATCAATTTCCTGACGGACATACGGTATATCTTCCTCCTTTTTCACCATAGAAAAAATGGTCAACAGTTTGGGATCGCGATGAAAACCAAAATCGCTCTGAATAAACTGTACCTTTTGTTCCCGAATCACCAGCTTCTTGTAAATCTCACTGGTTTGCCCGAAGGCCAGGTTGCCCAGAAGATAGGCTGCCGCAATCATTTTATTCGTGGGATCAAAAGCATCCCCTTTATAGGCCACGGCGACAATCGGCAAAGTTTTTCCCGGATAGGTAACCTCTTTAAAGCGTTCCTTTTTCTGTCCCGGCTCGGGGGGAATGTCGGGAGGCACATATCCTTTCTCCCATTGACCATAATAACGATCGATCAATTTCTTGGTGGCCTCTACATCAATGTCGCCAACAATCAGCAACACCACATTATCGGGCCGGTAAAACCGTTTAAAAAAACGCCGGCTATACTGATAACCGGTGGGCATCTTCTGAATATCTTCCTCAAACCCAATCGTGGTATGCTTGTAGGTGTGCCGATCAAAGGCGGTATTCAGCAGGGCCTCGTACAAGACCGCCCACGGATTGACTCGACTTTTCCGATATTCGCCGTACACCGCTCCGGCCTCGGTTTTAAAGGAAAGCTCATCGTACGCGAGGTTCTGAAAGCGATCGCTTTCCAGATCCATGACCCTTTCCAGATTCTCCCGAGAAACCACCAGATAATAGCAAGTGTAGTCATCCGTGGTATAGGCGTTGGCGTCGGCACCCATTTCGGTGACCAACCGATCGTACACCTCTGCGGGGTAACGCTTGGTACCCCGGAACATCATGTGCTCAAAAAAGTGGGCAAATCCTGTTCGGCCGGGCTCTACTTCGTCCCGACTTCCCGTCCGCACGATGGAATAATAGGCCACCAGACCGCTGCCCGACATGGGGATCAGGATGGCTCGCAACCCATTGGGTAAATCGTAGGTTTCGTATTGATACGGAAAAAAGGCGGAATCCCCACGATCGGCCATAATGCCTCCAGCAATCCCCAACCATAGTAAACATCCTATCCAATATCTCATAACAGCCCTCTTCAATAATGATCCCTTGGCGTTCGGTTTCACTCAAACCCGACTTTGACAAAAATTAAAGCTTACCAATTTAGCATTTTATCAACAGGGGGACAACCCGTGGGAGAAAAAAGCGCGTTTTACAGCCGTACCCCCTCCAGAGCCAGCAATCGGCGTTTAATCTCCAGTCCCGCGGCATATCCCCCCACTTCTCCGTTTCGATAAATCACCCGATGACAGGGAACAAGGATGGGGATTTTGTTTTTGCGATTCGCCTGTCCCACGGCCCGCACGGCTTTGGGTCGGTCAATCCATCGTGCCAGCTCTTGATAGGACACGACCTTCCCGTAAGGAATCTGCTGCAAAGCCCGCCACACCCGTTGCTGAAAAACCGTTCCCGCCTGCCAAAGGGGAAGAGAAAAATTCCGCCGTTGTCCGTGGAAATATTCCCACAGCTGAGATACCGCACTCTCCAACAGCGGATGTTCTTCGGGAAAAACCCATTCCTCATCCCAAACTCCTTGGGCAGACTCGTCCCTCAAAAACCGGATTTCCCGCAGATGATGATCATCGGCCACCAATAGTAAGTTTCCCACGGGAGTATCCATCCGGGTGGCAAACCGACGGTTACTGGAATTCATTGAAAGATACCGTTTTCTGGTGAATGAAAGAGCCGTTTTTCCTTCCGCCACCGGGTTACTCATACCTCAAGGCATCGATGACGTTTAAATAAGCCGCTTTATAGGCCGGATAAAATCCCGAAATCAAACCCACCACCGTAGTCACCAGGACCGCCGCGATAACGGACCATGCCGGGATTGACATGGGCCATTGCAACAGGAGGGCAATCAATGCCGCCAAGACGACCCCTCCCAGGATGCCCAACAATCCCCCCAAAAGACACAGAACAATGGACTCGGTTAAAAATTGGCGAAAGATATGTCCCCTCCGGGCACCGACGGCCCGGCGGACACCGATCTCCCGAGTGCGTTCCGTCACCGAAACCAACATGATGTTCATCACCCCGATGCCCCCCACCAGGAGGGAAATGACACCCAACAGAATGCCGCCCAGTTGCACTTTCCCGGCCGTCTGGTTGAAGGATTCCACCAGCGATTCGTTGGAGAAGATATCGAAGTCGTTTTCTTCGCCGGGGGGTACCTTGCGCTCCTTCCGTAAAACACCGATCACCTCATCCTGGGCCGCCTCGAAGGACTCCGGATTGCGGGCCATTACAGTAATGGCGATGGAGCGCTTTCCATACATTTCTTGCCAGGTGGTAATGGGTATGACCACGATATTATCCCGACTTTGCCCAAAAGTGGCACTTCCTTGTTTCTCAAAGATACCCACGATTTTGAACTTTTGGCCCTTGATACGCACGATTTTTCCCAGGGGGTCTTCGTAAGCAAACAGACGATCGACCACATCCATACCCAGAACGGCCACCCGGGAGCGGATGCGCACATCACGGTCAATCAGAAATCGGCCATCGGCGATGAAGCGGCCATTGTTGACGGCAAACTCCGGAGTGGCGCCAAAAACAAAGACGTTGGGGTTGGTTTCCTCCCCTTTATAAGCGATGCGCACACCGCCTTCATAGACTTCGGCCCCCACAAACCTTACCGAAGGGCAACGTTCCCGAATGGCTCTGACCAGATCCAAGGTCAGTTTTTTCCGGGGTTTCACGCGCCGCCCCCCGGTACTGAATATCTGGGGCCCATATTGTTGAACCTGAAAGGTATTGGCACCCAACACGTTCAGGTCCCGCTCGATGGAACTGCGAAACCCCTCCAACACCGAGACAATCAGAATGACCGTGCCGATTCCAATCACAATGCCCAGGGTCGTAAGCATCGAGCGGAGCCGGTTGGCAAAGAGTTGATCGATGGCCGTGCGTAATATTTCGACGAACACCATGGGGATGTCACCTGCTTATTCGTATCGTAATGCATCGATGGGATTGAGGCGGGCGGCCTTATAGGCCGGATACAATCCCGATAAAAGCCCTACCGCGGCGGCGAAAAAGAAACCGATGAACACCGTGACCGGAGAGACCCCCGTTTCCAGATGCATGTACTTCAGGGGCACCTGAGCCGCCAGTATGCCCAATACCACTCCCAGAAAACCGCCAACCAGACTGATGGCTAAGGATTCGGTAATAAAGTGGAACATGATCTGCTTACGAGTAGCCCCCACGGCCTTGCGGATGCCAATTTCGCGGGTACGCTCGGTAACGGAAACCAACATGATGTTCATAATACCGATGCCGCCCACCACCAGGGAAATAGTCGCAATGATGATCACCACCAGAAACGACGTGCCGGTAAGTTTGCGGTAAAAATCGGTCAGCATGTCTTGCTGATTGATGGCGAAATTATCGTTTTCCCTGGGAGACAGTTTGCGCACCCGCCGGAGAATCCCTCGCACTTCGTCCTTCATCGGTTCCAGATCGGCGGGGTCTTTCACCTTTAAGGCAATGGTAATGCTCCGTCGATGGAAGGTATAGCCGCGAAAAGCGGTATAGGGTATAATGGCCTGATTGTCCATATTAAATCCAAAAAAGCTTCCTTTTTTTTCCAACACCCCGATAATTTTGTAAGGGAATCCATTGATTTTAATCCGCTTGCCCAAAGGATTTTCTTTGCCAAACAGTTCTTCTTTCACACTCTGACCGATGATACACACCGGTCGGGCGCTGCGCACCTCGGTGGCGGTGAACCAACGACCCAGCTCGGTTTCGATATTATGGGTTTCGGTATACTGTTCATTGCAACCAACGACATACACGCCCTCCAGACTCTGGTTCCGATATTCGATGGCGCGCATGGATTCAAAGACCGGCGTCATCCAGCGGGGATAGGTCGCATACCGAACCAGTGCCTGATATTCCCGAATGGTAACGGGAGGACGATTACGCAACTCAAAATAATTACCCGTAATCACCCAGGGGAATTTGCTGACGTACACCGTGGTCGATCCCAGATTGGCGAATTCGCCTTCCACGTACTGATTGATCCCCTGAATGAGCGTTAAGATGAAAATGATGGCCGCGACACCGATGAGTATGCCTAACGTGGTTAAAAACGCCCGGATTTTATTCGCCAGAAGCGCATCCCAGGCAAAGCGCAGGTATTCCCGTGTGCGGGACCAGAAAACCATCAGGCCTTTTCCTCCACGGACTGAGTCATCGCCTCAATGTTTTCAATTTTTCCATCCCGCAGATGAATGATTTTGTGGGCATGCCGGGCGATGAAATCTTCGTGGGTCACCAGAATAATGGTGTTCCCCTGGGCGTGAAGATGGTCGAAAATTTCCATGATCTCCTCCCCGGTTTTACTGTCCAGATTTCCCGTGGGTTCATCGGCCAAGATGATGGAGGGATCGTTCACCAGGGCCCGGGCAATCGCCACTCGCTGACGCTGCCCCCCGGAAAGTTCATTGGGTTTATGATGCATCCGGTCGCCCAGCCCCACCTTTTCCAAAGCAAGGCGGGCTTTTTCCTTGCGTTTACCGCCGGGCAACCCGTTATAAATCAACGGTAGCTCCACATTGTGCAGCGCCGTCGCCCGCGGCAATAAATTGAATGTTTGAAACACAAACCCGATTTCCTTGTTCCGAATTCTGGCCAGAGCGTCATCACTCAACCGGCTGACATCCTGACCATTTAACAAGTAACGCCCCCGCGTGGGCACATCCAGGCAGCCGATAATATTCATCAATGTGGACTTCCCCGATCCCGAAGGCCCCATGATGGCTACATATTCTCCCCGGCCGATGGTCAAGGTGACGCCTCGTAACGCGTGCACCTGGGTCAGGCCCAGGACGTAAATTTTATGAATCTCCTGGAGACGAATAATCGGTTGATCTGCCATCGGCGTTTTACCCGTTTTTAAGTGACGTCCTCACGCGAAAAAGGGTCATCGGGAATCCCGGCCCCTTTCGCGCTTGCGGTTATTGACTTTCACTCGATGCCCATCGTTCAGGGTCCGGCTCAATACGCGATACGGTCCGGTCACCACCTCCTCCCCTTCGGTTAAACCGGAAAGCACCTCGTAATAGCTATCGTCGCTGATCCCCAGTTTTATCGGGCGCATTTCCACAATACCGTCCTTGACCACAAACACAACTTCCATCAGATCGTCTTTCGCCTTGCGCGATGTTTTCCGGGCCCCTTCGGTGTCCAGGGAGGCCTGCATGTGCTTTTCTTCGGGACTCAGCTTACGCTCCAGCACCTTGCGTTCCCTCACGGTGACGCTCTGAATGGGAACATTCAACACATTGCGGTGGGTTTCGGTAGCGATATCGGCGGTGGCCGACATGCCCGGGCGAAAATCCGGCAACCGATTCAACAACTTGACCCGAACCTCGAAGTTGGTCACTTCTTCCACCGTGCCTTGACCCTTGGTGATGGCCGAATTGGAAATTTCGGTCACGATCCCTTGAAACACGGTGTCCGGGAAGGCATCGATTTCCACCAGGGCGGTATCTCCAGGATTCACATTGATGATATCATTCTCGTTCACTTCAATGCGGGCTTCCATTTCCGACAGATCGGCCACAATCAGGATGACATCTTCCTGGAACTGCGACCCCAGGGCAATTTCTCCCACTTCCTTATTTTTTTTGATCACCACCCCATCGATTGGGCTTACCAACACCGTCCGACGGAGAGCATCTTCGGCCTCCCGGACACTGGCTTCCATCTGCCGTAAGCGTCCCAGTGCCTGCAGGTATTTTGCCTCGGCAATATCCAGATCGGCCTTGGAGGTCAAGTCCTGTTTAAATAACTCCTGGGCACGCTGGTATTCATTTTCCGCCAGGGTCAGATTGGCCTCGGCTTCCATCAAGGAAGAACGTGCCTTTTCTAAAGACGCTTTGTACTGGGCCTGTTCCAGTCGCACCAGTACCCGGCCCGCTTTTACCGAATCGCCCTCACCCACATAAATCGCCTCAATCTTTCCCGATATGCGGGCACTGATCTTGACCTCGGTCACCGGAAAAATCTTCCCGTTTCCGGTAACCATCTGGGTAATGTCGTCGCGGAACACCTTTTCGGTTTGCACCTCGATGGCCGCTTCGCCCCGTTGAAGGTTCAGGTAAACCATCAGCCCAATGACGAAAACGACCCCAAGAATTGTCAGAATTTTTTTCATAGGTTCCAATCCTTACGTTTGTATGCGGTCAAACCGATCACGTTTAATACATTTCCGCCAATCGCCCAATGGCTTCTAACAAGCGGGCATAGTTGATGATGGCATCGTATTCTGCGCTGATCAGGATTTGCTCGGCCCGGGTAAGATTTAACTGCGCCTCCCGCAGCTCCAGAGCCGTGCCCGAACCAATGCGGTACCGCTCCTGGGCCAGACGATATTCTTCCCGCGAAGCCTCCAGATTGTCCTGATTGATAGCGATGATCTCGTCAAAAGCCTTCAGGTTGTCATACAAGGATTTGATATTGGAAATCAGATTCCGCTGATAATCCAACAACTCTTCCCTTAGTAACTTCTGATTCACCTTCGCCTTTTGTACATTGATATAATCGGCAAAACCATTGAACAAGTTCCAACTCAACTGCAACCCGATCGTCCAGGTGTATTCACGTTCGAGCTCGCGATAAAGCCCTTCGAACTCGGGTACCCGACGCGAATAACTAAAGAACGAACTGATCTGAGGCCAAAAGTTACTCGATGCCAGCTTGGCCTGAAGTTGCATACTTTGCAAATCCATTTTTAATTTTTTTAACTGGGGATTTTTCTCCAGGGCTTCTTGAAAAAGGTTATCGATGTTTTCCAAGTATTTTTTGAACTCCAGCTCGGTAACGATTTCCAGCGGTTCCCGGGGATCCCGTCCCATGGCAATGTTCAAATCCTGCCTGGCCTTTTCCACCAGGTTCTTTTGATTCAGATACTGGATGCGATCGTTGCCCAGATTCACCCGGGCACGGTAGACGTCCACCTGGGCAACCGAGCCCAGTTCATACATGCTCTGGGCCCGATCCAATTGCTCCTGGCTCCGACGGATCGCCTCCTCATACACCTCCAACAATTTCTGTTCCTTCAACAGGGTAAAATAGCGTTCCATCACCGTCATCACGGTTTTCTGCTTTTCGGACTCAAAATTGTAGCTTTCCGCCTTCTGATCCACCCGGGTCTTCCGAATGTTGTTCCACCAGAACCCCCCATCGTATATATTCTGATTTAAATTCAGGCTAAAACTATAGTCGGTTTGCCGGGTAATCCGGTTCAAAGCGGGGATGCCTTCGCCCACATATTCGCCTCCCAGGTAGGAGGTCGGCCCACGCTCGAAACGAAACATTCCGTAGGATATCCGCAAACTGGGCAATATGTTCTGGAATGAACCTTTGTAATTATAGCGGGCCAGACTCAATTGCTGGGAAGCAACCTTGATCTGAGCGTTTTCCCGGAGGGCAATGCGGATGCAATCCTCCAGCGTCAATGGTCGAGCCGACTGAGCAGGTAAAGTGGGTAGCCCGAATCCCATCACCAATGTCCCTACCATCCAGACCCAGAATCTTTTCATAATTCCTCCATTGTATTTACCCTTCCCCATCCCAAATGATCGATGATTTGACAACCGTACCCTTCTTGCCGGCTTGGCACAAAGATTCCCTCGTCCTCCCTTCCAGGGTTCAAACGGCGCAGGCCGTTTTCACCGCCTCCGCAGGATCACTTCTCGCTTCTATGAAAACCGTTTAAGAGAGATCATCCTTCGGTAACCGACCGCTCATCCCTCCCTATACCCCAACCGCGGGGTTTCCGGGACATCCGTACCGCGGCCCGAATTCCCCCCGAAAAGGTTGCGGGCCTCAGGGTAACTTTTTAAAAAGGGCGGCCACGGATAAAACGATCAACGGGAACCGGCTTTCACTTGTTCTACCCCGTTTCGGCCTCATACCCCTCCGCCAATCCGACTCAACAACAGACCGCCCAGAGCCACTTTCACCAATACCCAGGTCAACCAGGTGGAAAATACGACCGCTATTCCCTTTTGTTGTGAGAAGCGATACAGAGTGGCAAAACCGATCCCAAAAACCACCAGGAACCAGAGGGTAAACACATCGAAATTGGACAGAATGGTATACAATGTCGTTTTGTTTTGCGTCGTTGGCAATAGAATCGCCAGGCTGGTTTGCACCTTCAGGGTCTTTTGGGTCAACCATAACGGCACTTTTACCAGATTCCCGGCGATGGCCAAGATCAAATAGGCATACAAATAAATCGAAAACATTTGCTTAAATCCGGCCGCACCCCCCAGCACAAAGTTCCCGATTCCCAGAAACACCCCCGTTACCACAAGCAGAACAATCATGGTGGTGAGGACGGGGATAATCGATGTATAAAGAAAGCGGGAACTTCCCGTTCGAGATGCCTCCATCCGATCGATGATAAGGTCTTTTTGATCGTCCGGGATGGTTTCGTTTTGTTCAATCTGACGAATCTGATCGTTGATAGCAATATCCACCACCAGATTGGAAACGACCACGGTAACGACGGCTACCAGGATTAACGGTACCACAATGTCGGGCTTGCGGCGTAAAGATTCGAAGACTTTCGCCGGCCGAAAAAAGACGCCGATAATGCGTTGGAACACCCCCATCGCTTCACCCGCGGTTTCTTCCGGCCGTTCAGAAAGTTGTTCCAGAATGGCTTCCACACCCTCTGTTGCGGACTCTTCTTCGGCGGGCGAAGATGAAGGCGAGGGGGTTTGAGCAACACGGCCAGGCTCCTGTTTTCGGGGTGTCTCTTCGGTTCCACCTTTTTCGGAAAGTTGATCCAGAATGTCATCCAAGTCCTTTTTAATGTCTTCCTCGGGTTTCTGCCCCTTCTGGTCTTTCTTTTCCTCCATCGGGATCCTCCTTACGATTATGATTGCAATGGACGTGTATCTTACAAATTTTGTTTCATTTCGATTGTTTCTTTTCCGGCTGTTCCAGAGCATCGATATGGGGCCCAAGGAATCGATCCTTGATTTGCATCAAGTAGTCGTAACAGGCCGCATATTCGTTGGGAATCCGTCCATCCAGGATGGCATCCACAACGGCCTGTTTGATCTGACCCACCAGCGGCCCCGGAGGAATCCCCAGAATCTTCATGATATCGTTGCCCGTCATCGCGGGTTTAAATCGGCGCAAGCGATCCTTTTCTTCCACCTCCTTCATCCGCTGTTCCACCCGGTCAAAATTCTGGAGAAACTGCTTTACTTTATTGGGATTTTTGGAGGTAATGTCGCACCGGCACAGCAGCATCAGGTCTTCGATGTCCTCGCCGGCTTCGACCATCAATCGGCGAATGGCGCTATCGGTCACCGTCGCGTCGGCCAGTTGAATGGGACGCAGATGGAGCCGAACCAGTTTTTGCACATATTTAATGGTGCTCCTGGGCAGACGCATTCGGCGTCCGATCCGTTCCACCATACGGGCTCCCAGTTCTTCGTGCCCATGAAAGGTCCAGCCAATCCCCTCGATGAAACGCTTGGTCTGAGGCTTGGCGATGTCGTGCAACAGCGCCGCCAGCCTCAACTCGAACTTATCCGTTTTCCGGGCGATGTGGTCCACCACCTGAAGGGTATGTTTGAATACATCTTTATGATGGTACTCCTGCCGCTGCTCCACACCGGAAAGCAAATCCAGCTCCGGAAAAATCATTTTTAAAATCCCGGTCTCTTTCAAGAGCATGAGCCCGATGGAGGGTCTGGAAGCCGATAAAATCTTTTTGAACTCCTCCGTGATCCGTTCCTGAGAAACGATTTTCAGCCGCTCCCGGGTAGAAACAATGGCCCGATAAGTGTTTTCTTCGATCTGAAATTCCAGTTGGGTGGCAAAGCGAATCGCTCGAAGAATCCGCAAAGGGTCATCATTAAACGTCACCACCGGATCCAGCGGGGTACGAATGATGCGCTTTTCGATGTCCTGTATGCCCTGAAAGATATCAATGACTTCTCCCATACGTTGGGGATCGATGCGCATGGCCAGGCAGTTGATGGTAAAATCCCGCCGGCTTAAATCGGAAAATAAATCCGCCTTACGAACATGGGGTTTGCGGGAATGGGGATCGTAATGCTCTTCCCGGGCGGACACAAACTCCAATTTATAACCTTCCAGAATCAGCATGGCGGTGCCAAAGCGGGGATAGGCCACCACACGGGCGGTGCCATGGCGTTTTTGCACAACGCGGGCAAAGGCAATCGCATCGCCCTCGACCACAAAGTCGATATCGGTGCCTTCTTTTCCCAGATACAGGTCTCGAACAAATCCACCTACCGCATACACCTTCAGGCCGAGCTCCCCGGCCACCTGGTGAATCTTTTCCAGAATGCGCCGTCCTTTCTTTACATCCAGTTTGATCATGTACTTTTACCCGCTGGACTCGAAAATATTCAATAACATATAAATTTAAGGCCAAAAGCGGATAAATCATAGAAGGATTATGGAATTCGAACGGCCTGCGATTAAAGGGCAGGGGAGTCCTCCCGGCGGACATAGCGAAGGTATAAATCTTCCAGGATGCCCCGCGACCGAATCCGATGAATGGTCACCCGTTGATGTTGCAAAAGATGTAAAATGCGCTGAAAGTCCCCGGCCGAGGCATGCACCTCAACCACCACCCGATCGGAATCCTCCCGCAACAGCCGGGCTCGCCAGGGCTGTAACCGGGGAAGCACCGAAAGGATTTTTTGATCCGCGGTGATCTGGAAAATTTCCTGTTGCATTTCGGTAAACTCCAGGACGGCCTGGATTCGTCCCCGATGCAGGATAATTCCCGCATCACAAAAGGCCTCGATCTCATCCAGCCGATGGGTGGCAAGCAGAATGGTACGATCATGAATCCGATCCAGCATCCGCCGCACGTCAGCCTGTCCCTGGGGATCCAATCCCGACAGGGGTTCGTCCAGCAACAGTATGGGCGGATCATGGAAAAGGGCTAAAGCTATCTGCAACCGCTGCATCATCCCTTTGGAGAAACCTTCCACCAGATCGTCGGCCACGTGGGTCAGACCGGAGAAAGCCAACATTTCCGCGGTGCGGCGTCGGGCCCCTTGCCCGGCGATGCGATGCATGCGAGCGGCAAAGGTAAACAGTTCTCGGGGCGTGAAATTTTCCAGACCCACTGGGTGCTCGGATACATATCCCAAATATTGACGAGCGTTTTCCAAATCCTCACTGCCCAGAATGCGGACCCGTCCCCCGTCGGGACGCAGAAAACTCATCACCACTTTTAAAAGGGTACTCTTTCCGGAACCATTGGCGCCCATCAGGCCCACCCGCTGTCCCCTTCGTATCTGGAAAGACACCGCATCCAGCGCCGGGGTGGGCTGTCCCCGATAAGTTTTACTAACCTTCTGGCATTCGATGACGATCGAAGGAATTTTTTTCAACGGTTCAATCACTCTTCCCGCCCATTCCTGTGTGGCAAAATCCAACTCTTCGCTGTCCCAGCGCCGGGAGGAAAACGCCCCTCCGGGCTTTATAATGCGTACGAAGAAGCACCGATGCCCGCCTCGTTTTTGTCATGGGATTGTCCGACCGACATTTACGATGGTCGGGTGCGATTTATTCCCAACGGTCCACCCCGGCAAGGGAATGGACCGTGAAACCGGAGATCAATCTTTAAAGTATTTCCCGATCATTTGATCGAAAAATTGAAAATTGCGGCTGCCGACAATATCTTCCACAATTTTACCGTCCCGATCCAGCAAAAATGTGCGGGGGATGGCATTGATCTCGCCAAATTGCGCCAGGGCCTCCGGAGTCCCCCACAGGATCGGATAATTGATCTTCATCTGTTTGACCATGGCGTGCACATCCCGGGGTTTAGAAGACACAACCACACCCAGAACCTCAAAACCTTTCTCCTTGTATTTGTTTCGCACTTTGATCAAGTCGGGGATTTCTACCCGGCAGGGTCCACACCAGGTGGCCCAGATGTTAATCAATACCATTTTACCGCGATAATCTTTCAGAGAAATTTCCTTGCCTTCCAGGTCTTTGAGGGTAAAATCGATTACCGTGGCCGAATCCGTTTCCTCCGACCACACCGCCGCCGAAAAACCGGCCCCAAAGATCAATAAGCCCGCCGCGAATACAACGCCTATGGAAAACAATCGATTTTTCATGCTTGATTCCTCACCGTTTAGTTAACATTCCCAATTTACTGACATTTGGTCCTCAGGTTTCCCATCACCGCGATGTTATGGGCCCGCCGAAACGGCTTGCAAGGCTTTTTGCATGATGGGGAGTATGGCATCGGCACTCAGGAAACCGATGATCCGTGTTCCAGGAATTTCTTTCCCGTCGGGGGTAAGAAACACCAGGGTAGGCACACCTTTAATGTGAAATCGCTGACGCAGGGCCTCCACTTCCGGATCATTGAATTGGGTCAGATCGGCCTTCAGGTTAATGAAGTTACGGGAGAGAGCAATGACCCGTTCGTCGGTAAAAGTAAATTTATCCAGCTCTTTGCAGGGGATACACCAGTCCGCATAAAAATCGATAAAAACAGGTTTTCCCAGGTCTCGGGCTTGTTGCAACGCTTCGGCACTGTAGGGTTGCCACTGAATTTCATCCCGGGTTACCTGCACCCCTCCTTCCAGAGATCGGGCAAACCGGTCCAGCTGTTCGTCCACATAGCCTTCCACACCGGCGATGGCCAGATACAGACCCACCACCAGAAAGCCGATACCCACAAGATTCCGTATCAGCAAAAATACTTTTCCCGTTCCCGGGGAAGGATCGATCCAGGCGAGGTATCCCCCCCCAATTAAGAAAGTGAGGCTCAAGCCCCACAGATACCACAGGTTGTTGTCCAGCAGAGGACTGATATAATAGATGGCCACAGCGATCAAGACAAACCCAAAGATTTTTCGAACCCATACCATCCAGGCACCCGATCGGGGCAATCGATTGAGCGCCCCGCTAAAAGTAGCCAGCAGCAGGAAGGGAATTCCCAACCCCAGCGCCAATACAAAAAACATCCAGAAGCCTAAAAATGCATCGCCTTTCTCCCCCACGTACGTAAACAGGGCCAGCACAAAGGGCCCAATACAGGGGGCAGCGATGATGCCGACGGTTAACCCCATAAAAAGCGTGCCCCCATAGCCCTGTTTACTCTGGCCGGCGAAATTGGCCAGCCGGGCGGGTACTCGAATTTCGTACAGGCCGAACATGCTCATGGCCAACACCACCATCACCCCGGCGATAAATATCAATACCCCCGGATTTTGCAACCATCCTCCGAGAATGCTGCCGGTCAGGGCGGCAAAAACGCCCAGGGCCGAATAGGTTACCGCCATACCCAACACGTAGACAACGGCATGGAGGATCAAATTGCCTTTCTTCCCCCCGGCCTGTCCACCAAAATAGCTGACGGTAATGGGAATCAGCGGATACACGCAGGGAGTCAAATTCAGGGCCAAACCACTCACAAAGATTACCAGGAACGCTACCAGCATGCCCTTGCTCTCGATAGTACGAGCCAATTGAGACGATTCTTCCACCGCCCCCACAGCAGTCTCTGCAGGAGGGGGTGCCGATTCGAAAATGGTTGGATGCAGGGCAGCGATAGGCTCTCCCGGTGCCGCCACCGGCAACTCCTTAGAGAAGGCCATCTCTGCCGGGGCTAAGCAGGTCTGATCATCACAAGCCTGATAAAACAGCGTTCCTTTAATCGGAACCGTGGGTTTCGGATAATCCGGCGCCACCGCCACGGTGGTGTATACATAAATGGTTCCCTCGTATACCGCCATGGGCACTTCGGAGAATTCAAACTTTTTTTGCAGCGCCGGAGGAAATTCCCAACGCCCAAACGTTACCCCTTCGACGGCGTCGAAACTCACCCGAGTGGGAATTAAAAACTCTTCGTTGGGAGAAACGGAGTTGATATGCCATCCATCGGCCATCTGGATCCGCAGGGCCAGCCTTGCACTGGAACCCCGCTGGAGTTTATCGACCGAACTGAACAGTTCGACCTTCACAATATCCTGAATGGGCTGGGTAAAGACGGTCACCGCCAGAACTGTACTGACCCACAAACCCATCATCCAATGCCACCTTCTCATACATCGTACCTCATTATTAGTGAATTCTGCACCTTTATTAACCCGCCTTCATCAACCCATAAACAGACTGTGGGATTCCTATCCCGCACATTCGTTTTCCGCCATGCTTTTCTGTTTCAACGGGAGCACCATGCCCGGACACCCATGGCCTTCTCAGATTTTTGAACGCCTCAATTTTTAACTATCAAAAATTCTGTAAACACTAACAGAATCCGCCGTCGAAAGGTTCCCTGCGGTCCGCATTCTTCCCGCGGGCATGGTTTCAGGGATTGCCAAACGGGCAAACCCAACGGGGCGTTTCCGGGAAAATTGTGAATGCTGTGGGGCTGGCCTCCATTGCTTCCTCTGCTGATCTGCCGAAATCACTCCCGAACTTGATAAACGACCCGGCCGTGACGAATCACTTTTTTAACATGATTCATGGCGTAATGGTAGGGCAAGTAATCCACATTGGGGATGTCCAGAACCACGATATCGGCTTTTTTACCCGGTTCCAGGGTACCGACCTGCCGGTCCCTCTGAACGGCCCGGGCTGCATGGTAGGTAGCGGCTATCAGGGCTTCCCGGGGCAACATTTTCATGTATATGCCCGCCAGCGTCAGGATGAACTGCATGTTGTGAGTGGTGCTGCTGCCGGGATTATAATCGGTCGCCAGGGCTACGGGGAGCCCCGCGGCAATCATTTTGCGTGCCGGGGCATATTCGGTTTTTCCCAGAAAAAAAGCGGTGCCGGGTAACAGAACCGGAATCACACCCGCGTCCTTCATGGCCTGTATGCCGGCATCCGATACCCGTAACAAGTGATCGGCCGAAACGGCCCGCACCCGAGCCGCCAATTCCGCCCCACCGGTATAGGTCAGCTCGTCCGCATGCAACTTAGGCAGCAACCCATGATCCCGCGCCGCCAGTAAAATTGTTTCACTTTCTTCCACAGTGAACACATGTTGCTCGCAGAAGACATCGCAAAAAACGGCCAGTTTCTCTTCGGCCACCCGGGGAATCATTTCTTTAACAATCAGCTCCACATATTGGTCCCGTCGGTCCCGATATTCGTCGGGAATTTCGTGGGCCCCTAAAAAGGTAGGGACAATGGTTATGGGAACCAGCTGCTGCACTTTTTTTAAAATCCGGAGGCTACGAATTTCATCTTCGACGGTTAATCCATAGCCGCTTTTGGCCTCGATGGTGGTGGTTCCATATTCCAGAAACTTCCGTACGCGTTTGTAGGTTTGTTCGGTGATTTCGTCCGTGGAGGCCTGCCGAAACGCGCGCACGCTGTTGCGAATCCCCCCGCCCGCGGCGGCGATTTCCTCATAACTCTTCCCCTGAATGCGCATCACAAACTCCGCTTCCCGGGTTCGGTAAAACACCGGATGCGTATGAGGATCCACAAAGCCCGGACAAGCCCATCCACCCATTCCATCAATCGCCTGAGCCTCGCTATACCTGCGCTCCAGCTCCCGCAAGGGGCCCACCTCCACAATCCGGTCGTCGTCAAATACCACGGTGCCTCCCTCCAGCACCAGAAGCTCCCAGCTCGAAACCGATGCGGCCGGGGTCATCACACCCTGCAAGTTTTTGAATATCCGAATCATGAGCCCCCTCCGGGTTCAAGGCGATCAAAAGCCACTTTTAATTTATCATAAGTCTTGTCCAGTGCCTCGGAAATGACTTTCGTATGGGCGATTACGGGCATGAAGTTTGTATCCCCATTCCACCGCGGCACAATATGAAAATGGAGATGGTCTTCAATACCGGCCCCGCCTACCCGTCCCATATTCATGCCCAGATTGTACCCATGGGGTTGCATCACCCGATCCAATACCCGTACGCACAACTGAATGGTGCGCATCAACTCCAGATTTTCTTCATCGCTCAGGCTTTGTAAGTCCCCCGTGTGACGATTGGGAACCACCATGAGATGGCCGCTGTTATAGGGAAACTTGTTCATAATCACAAACAGATGCCTCCCCCGGTACAGGATTAGATTCTTCTTATCTTCCGTTTGAGGCAGGCGTTCGCAGAAGATGCAGGCGGTGTTTGCTTCCTCTTTTGCGCTCAGGATGTATTCCATCCTCCAGGGGGCCCACAGGGTTTCCATTTTCTTTTTCCCGGCCATATTCCACCTCTTCCTTCTACCCAAAAAAAGCCCTGCGGCGGTCCCACAGGGCTCCGATTCTTCACTTCGCCGTGAAATCTCAGGACTCTTCTTTTTCTTTTTTTGCCTGCGCGATGATTTTTTCGGCGATCTCCGGCGGCACCTCTTCGTAATGAGAAAACCGTTGTCGAAAGATTCCCCGGTCCTGGGTCATGGAACGGAGGGCGGTCGAATATTTTTGGAGTTCCGCCAGCGGCACCCGGGCCTTGATCACCTGAAAACGTCCGTCGGACTCCATTCCCATGATCTTGCCCCGCCGACTGGAGATGTCTCCCATCACATCCCCCATATACTCCTCGGGCACTTTAACCTCGATTTCATAGATCGGCTCCAGCAAAATGGGTCTGGCTTCCATAAAGGCCTTTTTAAAGGCCATGGAGGCCGCCACTTTAAAGGCCACCTCCGAGGAATCCACCGGATGATGCGAACCGTCGTAACAGGTGACTCTCACGTCCACCACCGGATAGCCGGCCAGTACACCCTCCTTCATGGTCTCGACCACACCTTTTTCCACCGCGGGGATGAATTTCCCCGGAATCACCCCACCGACAATGGCATCCACAAACTCAAATCCCTGCCCCCGGGGCAAAGGTTCCAAACGGAGATGCGCATCGCCGTATTGTCCGCGTCCTCCGGTTTGTTTTTTGTATTTCCCTTGAGCCTCCGCCTTGCCCTTGATCGTTTCCCGGTAGGGAATCCGCGGGTCGGTAATATCCACATCCACACCGAACTTTTGCTTGAGCCGTTTGATGATGATGTCCAGATGCATCTCTCCCTGACCGGAAACGATGGTTTGTTTCAACTCTGGATCGTAGCGCACAATAAAGGTTGGATCTTCCTCGTGCAGGGTTTGCAGTCCGGTACCGATCTTGTCTTCGTCACCCTTGGATTTGGGTACCACCGCGATGCTGATCAGCGGTTCGGGAAATCCGATTTCCGGGAGGTGAAAGGGTTCTTTACGATCACACAGCGTATCGCCGGTGTGGGTGGATTTCAGTTTCACCAGGGCGCCGATGTCTCCGGCCATCAGCTTATCCACCCCGGTTTTCTGTTTCCCATTCAATACATAAATCTGCCCGATGCGCTCCGTATGATCCTGAGTGGCGTTCAGCACCTCTTCTCCAGACTCCAGCACCCCGGAAAATACCCGAATATAAGATAGTTCCCCCACATGGGGCTCGGAAACCGTTTTAAAGACCAGGGCGGTGAGGGGCTGGGATTCGGAACGCTGCCGGGTTTTTCCGTCTACCGATTCGATGGGAGGCAATTCGTTGGATGCCGGCAGATAGTGGACCATAAAATCCAGCAATCCCCTGATTCCCACATTATGGGTCGCCGAGGCACACAACACCGGAACCACCTGCCGGTGCATAATGGCCTTTTTAAAGCCGGCAACCAGATCGGCCATTTCCAGATCGCCCTCGTCAAAATACTTTTCCAGCAACTCATCATCGCTTTCGGCCACGGCCTCCACCAATTGATTGTGCAGCTCCTCCACCCGATCGGACAGATCGGGGGGGACTTCCGTCTGGGTCATTTTTCCCGACCCATCGTGCTCGTAGGTCAACAGCTTATTTTTCAAGACATCCACAATCTTATAAAAATTGGGACCGGTCTCCACAGGGAATTGCATCAGAATGATTTTCTTGCCGAAGCGATCCCGAAGTTCCCCATACACGGCATCAAAATCGACATTCTCCCGGTCCAGTTTGTTTATCACATAAAAGCGAGGCAACCCATATTTATCGGCCAGTTCGCGGACGCGTTCGGTACCCACTTCCACCCCGGAGGCCGCCGAGACCACAATCATCATCACATCCACCGCCCGCATGGCACTCACAACATCGCCGAAAAAGTCGCTGAATCCCGGCGTGTCCAGTAAATTGATTTTGGTCTGTTCCCACTCCCCATGCAACAGAGACGTGTTGATGGAAATCTGACGCTCAATTTCATCTTCATTATAATCCGATACCGTGCCGCCCTGTTCAACTTTGCCGATCCGGTTGATCACGCCCATTCCAAACAGGAGGGCCTCTGCCAGCGATGTTTTCCCCGAACCACTATGCCCGGCAATGCCCACATTTCGAATGTGTTCCGCTTTAAACACTTTCAAGGATGGTTCCTCCTTCTGCAATGTGGAAAGTTTTGTTTTCGCAATTTATTTAACAGAAATCGAATATAATAAACACCCCCTGACCTGTCAAGAAAATTGTCATTGGCCCCGGCGGGGGAAACGGAAAGCAACTGGTTGAATTTTAATAAATTATATACCATCTTGCCCGCCCCCCTCGAC
>WFTQ01000005.1 GCA_015485355.1 bacterium
GTATTTATATGGGGAACTGGCGCTGGGCCGGCGCACTCAGCGGAATCCCGTGGGGGCCATCCAGGCCATCCGTCCCAACAGTCCCTGGGTGGGGGTGGGGGCCCTGGGTGTGGTAACCGGATTCTTTATTTTGAGTTATTATGGGGTCATTGCCGGGTGGACCTTCGGATACATTTTTAAAACGCTTTTCCACAATACGATGGCGTTCGAATCGTTTATCTCCGATCCCAAGCTGGCGGTGCCCTTGCTGGGGCTGTTTCTGCTTTTTACCGTTCTGGTCGTATACGGGGGAATTCAGAACGGCATTGAGCGTTGGTCGAAGATATTAATGCCTTTGTTGCTTTTTCTGATTATGCTGTTGATTGTTCGCAGTGTCACGCTTCCGGGCGCCGGTAAAGGATTGGCCTTTTATCTGCAACCGGATTTTTCCAAAATCAATGGGCAGGTGATTCTGGCCGCCTTAGGGCAGGCCTTTTTCTCCCTCAGTTTGGGAATGGGCGCAATGGTGACGTATGGTTCTTATCTGTCCAAAAAGGACAATATGGTTACCTCGGGTGTTTCCGTGGCGATTTTCGATACAGGGATTGCTTTGCTGGCCGGCTTGATGATTTTCCCCGCCTTATTCGCCCTGGGCGAAGCACCGGATGCCGGCCCTAAACTGGTGTTTATTACCCTTCCTAAGATCTTCGCGCAATTGCCTTTTGGAACCCTTATTGGAACCGCCTTCTTTTTGCTGTTATCTATTGCTGCTTTAACCTCCACGATATCCTTGTTGGAGGTGGCCGTCTCCTACCTGGTGGACGAAAAGCGTCAACCCCGGAAGGTGGCCGTCTGGATTGTGGGGAGCGCCACATTTGTGTTGGGGCTACCTTCGGCCTTGTCTCAGGGAGCGGTGCCGGCCCTGAGTTCGCTGGCCTTTTTTAAAGGGAAAAGTTTCCTGGATTTAATGGATTTCATCTGGGGAAACGTATCCCTGGCGCTGGGGGCCCTTTTGCTCAGCCTGTTCATCGGGTGGGTTTGGGGCATCGACCGGGCCTTGGAAGAAATTAACGAAGGCAGTGGTTTTATGAGCCGTTCCCTGCCTGGATTGTCCCTCACGTTTGGAAAATTGTGGGGAATGTTTATTAAATACCTGACGCCCCTGATCATTGCCGTGGTGCTGTTAAATGTGTTCCAGAGTTTTTAGTTCGGGAGTTCGGCTTTCCGGCACGATCCTGATGAACAGGGATGAGATCACCCAAATCGAATCTTGCGGCCGGTTCGCATGGGATAACGGGTATCAGATCAGCCATCGTTCCAGAGCCGTACTCATAGCCAGTATGGCCAGAAACGCGGCTATGAGGGACAGGAAATACCATCGGCGGGTTTGCCAGAGATCGCCTACATCTTTTCGGGACAAGAGTAGAGAATCGGGAACTTCCCGGGGCGTGTTTTTATCCAGCATACTGATTCCCCGCCCCACGATCACGCTTACCAGAAAGCCGACGACATTCCACCACATCCAGGAAATCTGGGGGCTGTGAAATTGCCACAGATAGATGTTGCCGGTGACTCCGGCCAGCAATCCGGCAATGGCTCCCCACTGGGTGACACCCCGGCTGAGCATGCCCATCCAGAAGACGCCCAAGATGGGTCCATAAAAGGCGGAGCCGATTTTGTTCACCAGTTCCAGCACGGTTTCGCTGCCGCCGATCATTTCCAGGGCGAATAGGGTGCTCACCGTGCCCCAGAAAACCGTCAGGACGCGCGAAAGGCGCACCTGCTGTTGATTGGAAAGGTTTTGCAGACCGGGCCGGATTTTTATGAAAAAATCCCGGTAGGTGGCCGCGCTGAGGGAGTTCATAGCGCTGTCCAGACTGGACATGGAGGCGGCGAAAATGCCGGCGATTAATAATCCCAGAAATCCCCGAGGCATGTATTCAATCAAAAAATAGGGGACCAGAAAATCGGGTTGTTTGTCCGCTAACTGAAGAGCGAAATCGGGGTGGAGCCGTAGAAAGGGAATGAGCAGAATGCCCACCGTGGAATAGGTCAGCACGAGAGGAAAACGCAACAATCCGTTCCAGACCAGGGCTTTTTGCGCTTCCGCCGGAGTGGCCGTGGTGAGCAGGCGTTGGGTCTGGCTCTGATCGCAGCCATAGTAAGAAAGATACAGAAAAAAACCTCCGATCAGCATGGGCCAGAATCCGAACGTCCGGCCGTCCCCCCAACCGGTGGCCTTCCATTGAAAGACCTGGAGCCGGGAGGCCTCTGGGGGGGCGAACACCAGGGCCTGTTCGCCCAACATGGTCCACAATATGCCGATGGCCATGAAGGCCCCCGACCAGAGAATGATCAGTTGGAGAATATCCGAATAAATATCCGCCTTGATGCCGCCGAATGTGGTGTAGAGAATAGAGACGACCCCGATCAGAAGAATGGTTTCATAGAGGGGAAGGTTCAGGCAAACGGCGGTGACGATTCCGGTGGCTAACAGGGCCACTCCGGAACCCAACCCCCGGCTCAGTAGAAATACCAGACTGATCACCAGGCGGGTGGTGCTTCCGAAACGTTTTTCCAGATATTCATAGATGGTTATGGCCCTGACGCGGTGATACACGGGCACCAGCGTCAGCATGATGAACATCATGGCCAAGGGAATGGCAAATTCGTATTGCAGCCAGATCAATCCTCCGCCGGTGCGCAGGGCGATGAAAGCCGGGGCTCCGATGAGGCTGATGGCGCTGACCTGGGTGGCCACAATGGACAGGGCGATCTGCCAGGAAGGCATCCGACGGCCGCCCAGATAATAATCTTCTTGCGACTCCTGCCGGCGGCCCACCACATAGCCCATCAGCAGCACGAGCAGAATATAGACAAGGAGTATGATCCAATCAAGAAGAGTCATCGGCTGTCCGTATAGTCGGGTCTGTATTTAGCGGCAAAGGAACCGGCGAGCAGAATCCTGATCGCCGTTAGGCCGGCCGTTTCCGGGATTGGAACCAAATGGTCGCTCATGTTCCGCCTCGGGTTTTAATGCCGGTTGTCATGCCATTGGGACATAGGTTCCAACGATCATTAAGGCACCGTCAAATACCGGGACAACGAACGTTGTGCCGGTGAAGGGGTTCCACGATGGGTCACGCATCCGGGGGGGACGGTGTCGCCTGCGGCGCGGTGTCTGCTCCCCGGGAGCGTTGCCAGTATAATTTAAGTAACCCGCCGGAGAACCATCCCAATCCAAAAGCGAACAGTAAAATCCAGATCAAAGGCACCTGAATTTGCCAGAACAATAGTTGAACGGGTACCGGCTTTAAATTCTGGAAAGCAATGATCAGAATGAACGTCACGACCGTTATCAGAACAATCTTTTTCACGGGCATGATCTCCGTTCCCCCTCGGTTCGTTTCTCAACAAAAGTATAAGTAAAGTCACAGAAATATCCAATTCTGTATTTAAAACTTTTTATCCCGGGCGGAAATGGATATATTAATTTTTTTCTTGGGATGGCGATGATATAAAGATCGGGAAAAAAGCAGGTGGCGACAAGGATGAGCAAAATCATGGTAATCAGCAATCCCAAGGGTGGGGTGGGCAAGACCACCACCGCCATTAATCTGGCTGCCAGTCTCGCAATTGCGGAGAAGAAAGTTTTGCTGGTGGATGCCGATCCCCAGGGGGCCGCCAGCGCAGGCCTGGGATTTGAGCAACAGCATAGTTATGCGGGCATTTTTGAAGTGTTTTCCGGCTCCTTTGTCAGTGTGGAAACGGTGCATCCGGTGCCGGAGCCCCAACTGGCCAATCTGGAACTGATTCCGGCCAACATCTTCACGAACGAGCGCGAAGTCCGCCTGATGGAAATGGCCAAGAATCGCATTCGGCTGAAACTGAAGCTGGAAGAAATTCAGCGCCGAAGCCGGGATAAATACGATTATATCATTATCGATACCCCTCCTGCTTTGAATGACCTGACCCTGGCCGGTCTGTACGCGGCCCATGCGGTCATCGTGCCGCTGCAGTGTGGGTATTTCGCCCTGAAGGTGATGGAACGCTTGTTTTCCACCGTGGAACGCATTAAAAACAGTGTCAATCCTTCCCTTTACCTGGAAGGCATTTTGCTTAATTTCTATGAAAAGGGCACCAAAGCGTCCCGAATGAGCGTGGAGGAGGCCCATCGCTTATATGCCGATCTGATCTTCAAAACCATTGTGCCTAAGAACGCGGCTATCGGCTATTCGGCATTTCTTAAAAAGCCTGTGGCCCTGGTAGATATTACAGCCTCCGGAGCCATCGCCTATCTGGCCCTGGCCGAGGAATTGATCTCGCGCCATCGTAAAGAACAACCGGTGCTGGAAGTGGGGCGGCTGAAAGACCTTCAAATTGTCGAGCATTTACCTTCCCTGGAAACGGCCATTTAACCGGCAACAGACGGCCTCGGGGAACATGCGGGGGGTCAGGGTGCCAAACCCTATTTCGGACAAACACCACTTAAAATTGTATTTGGTCAGCGGAAGCGCCCATCGTATATTTCGCCGATGTTTGAGACAAAAGTAACAAAGTGGCCGTTAAGTTGAAGCCGGGAGCTTCGGGAACCCGATCGCCATGGTACTCTGGCCAATCGACTTGGTGACCGTATTTCTGATCGGCTTGTTCAGCAGCCTGGGGCACTGTATTGGCATGTGCGGGGGATTTGTGATGACTTATTCTCTCAAAATTCATCGGGAACCTCCCCGGGGAGGGCTTTCCCGGTGGATGCAACTGCTGCCTCATCTCCTGTACAATGGAGGGCGCATTTTCACATACATGTTGCTGGGATTATTTTTTGGAGCCCTGGGAGAAACATTGAAAATCATAGTGGAAATCCGCCGTTTTCAGGGAAGCGTGGAGGTATTGGCCGGGTTGATGATGATCGTTATGGGTTTGGACTTGGGGGGATGGTTGCCCATTTCCCGGGGAGCATATTTCCCCGGATATCATACCTTTAAAAGGGGGCTGAAGCATCTGTTGGAGAGGGTCAATCGAAGGAATGTGTTTCAGCTGGGGATGATTCTGGGGTTTATACCCTGTGGGCTGGTATATGCGGCGGGTGCCAAAGCCGCGGCCACGGGCAACGCCTTTTCCGGCATGCTCATCATGCTTTTTTTTGGGTTGGGGACGGTGCCCGCTTTGCTGCTGGTGGGGGTGGGTGCTAACCTCATTTCTGTGCGATGGCGGAATCAATTATTCCGCTTGGCCACCCTATTGGTGATTGTTCTGGGCATCGTGACCGTAATGCGCGGGGTATCGGCCCTTCGCAGCGAGGGGGCGACGCCGCACCTGCATCGCCATTCGGCAGTGGAAAGAGCATCTCCCCCGGAAAATGGAAAGGGAGTTGTTTTGGATGAAATTTGTTCTATATTTAAGACTCTTAAATCTCAAAAGTTGATATAAATCAGGTTTTAACCTGATGATGCTCATGTTGAAAGGCGAAAGAAACTGTTAATTTTTAAATTAAAATTATTCTATTAATGAGAATTGTTATTATGCCGCATCCATTCCAGAAAGGAGGACCCGATGGACGCCGGGAAATGCCTTGGCGCCTTTGATGATAAAAGGCTACCACACGTTGACTTCGGCGGGGTACCCTCGCAACACCAACTTCCGGCGCGTTTAACCGCCGCCTGACCGGCGTAATTGGTGCCCCATGCCGAATGTTCCACGGCCGGTTTCGTAAAAATGGTAATGAAAACATATTAGAACCTCTTATTGGCTTGTAAACACAGGAATGAAAGGTGAAACGTTTGCATTAAAGTGAAGCCAAGGTAACGTTGGATTGATATGGAAGTGAAAACATCGGCTCAACCTGTTGCCGTGGAACAACCGGTGTGTTACCATTGCGGTTTAACCTGTTCCACCCGCGACATCGTTCTGGGAGACAAATACTTTTGTTGCCGGGGGTGCCGGATGGTCTACGAGTTGTTGGAGGCCAACCACCTGTGCCGTTATTATGATCTTTCCCGCAACCCGGGCAACTCTCCCGGAGAGTTCGATGCCGAAACCCGATTTGGCTATCTGGACGATCCCCACATTCAGCGCCGGTTGTTGGATTTTTCCGATGGTCAAACCGCCCGGGTAACTTTTTTTATTCCCTCCATGCATTGCAGTTCCTGCATCTGGCTGTTGGAAAGCTTGCATAAAATCAATGCCGGTATTTTATCGTCCCGGGTAAATTTTTTGCGGAAAGAATTGACCCTGACATTTTCCCAGAAGGCCCTTTCCCTGCGTCAGGTGGTGGAGCTGTTGGCGTTCCTGGGATACGAACCTCAGATAAGTATGGCGGATTTGGAAAAAAGATCGCGCCGGGGCGGCCGACGCGATCTGTATCTAAAAATCGGGGTGGCCGGTTTCGCCTTCGGTAACATCATGTTATTGAGTTTGCCGGAATATTTTTCCGGTGGGCAGATCGAAACGGGTTTTAAACAATTTTTCGGGTGGTTAAACATATTGCTGGCCCTTCCCGTTTTGCTGTACAGCAGTACCGAATATTTTTCCTCCGCCTGGACGGGATTAAAACATCGGACGATCAATATTGATCTACCGATTTCGCTGGGGATTCTGGCCCTCTTCGGCCGGAGTGTGTTCGAAATCGTGACCGGCCTGGGACCCGGATACATGGATTCTTTCGCGGCGTTGCTTTTCTTTTTGCTTACGGGTAAACTGTTTCAGAAAAAAACGTACGACGCCCTTTCCTTCGAACGGGATTTTAAATCGTACTTTCCCATTGCGGTAACCCGAAAAGTGGGGGACAGGGAAGAGACCATCCCTTTGTCTCGTCTACGGGTGGGGGACCGGATCCTGGTGCGTCATCAGGAGCTGGTGCCTGCAGATGCGGTATTGATTGCCGGCGATGGCTGGATTGACTACAGTTTTGTGACCGGGGAATCGGCCCCGGTGGCGCGGAAATCGGGGGACTTGATCTATGCCGGCGCTCGTCAAATGGCCAGTACCATAGAACTGGAAGTGGTGAAAGAAGTTTCTCAGAGTTATTTGACCCGATTGTGGAATGACGAAATTTTCCGAAAGCAGCGGGACAGCCGTTTTCAGAGTATCATCAATGTCGCCGCCAGGTACTTCACGGTGTTTGTGTTGGCGGTCGCTTCCGGGGCGCTGCTGTACTGGTTGCCCCGGGATGCAGGTCTTGCTTTAAATGCCTTTACCGCGGTGTTGATTATTGCCTGTCCCTGTGCCCTGGCACTGACCGTGCCCTATACCCTGGGCAGTGCCATGCGCATATTGGGCCGGAAGCACTTCTACTTGAAGAATACCCATGTCATTGAAGTACTGGCCCGGGTGGACACTGTTATTTTTGACAAAACCGGAACGCTTACCCAGTCCCGCCGTGCCGCGGTTCAATTCGTTCCCATGAACGGTACAACCCCTCTGGCACCCGAAGAGGAGCAGTGGATCCGTTCCCTGGTTTACCATTCCACTCATCCCCTGAGTCGGCGGATTCGTCAGGCCCTTTCTCGAACGGCGCTGATGCCGGTGAAAGATTATCGGGAAATTCCCGGCCGGGGCATAGAAGCCGTGGTGCAGGGCCGTCACATCCGGGTGGGTTCGGGTAAGTTTCTGGGGATTGCTCCCCCCGAAGAGAAAGAAGCGGGCGGTCTGCCTGATGCGGAATCGTCCCGAGTGTTCGTGGCCATCGATGGCCGGGTGAAAGGGTATTTTCATATCTGGAATGTGTATCGTTCGGGATTAAAAGAGATCCTCCAGAACCTGGCGGGGCATTACCAGCTGGCCCTGTTATCCGGCGATTACGAACAGGAGAAACAGTACCTTCGACGGTTGTTTCCCCTCAAGAGTGATTTATTGTTTCAACAGAGTCCCCAGCAAAAACTGGAATATATTCGCACGCTGCAACAACAGGGGCGCACCGTTTTAATGGTGGGAGACGGATTGAATGATGCCGGTGCCTTGAAACAAAGCGATGTGGGCGTTGCGGTGACCGAAGATCGGAGTGCTTTTTTCCCCGCTTGTGATGCGTTGCTGGACGCCGGTCATTTTCGGTTGCTTCCCGATTTCCTCCGTTTGGGTAAAATCAGCCGCAGGATTATTCTGGCCAGCATTGGCATTTCCCTGCTGTACAATTTGGTGGGACTCAGTTTTGCGGTGCAAGGAACGCTTTCGCCGGTTATTTCGGCCATTTTAATGCCCTTGAGTTCCATTTCCGTGGTGGCCTTTACCACCGGGATGACCCATTTGTGGGCCCGAATAAAGGGGTTATGGTGATATCGGCAAAGTAAACAGGAGGCTTTGCTATGGCCATATTGTATTTGCTTATCATTGCCAGTTTGGTTATTGCGGGTGGCTTTTTACTGGCTTTTTTGTGGGCCGTTAAAAACGGCCAGTTCGATGATCCGCACTCGCCTTCTGTACGCATTTTAATAGATGATAGGGAGCAAGAAACCCCAAATCAAAAAGATTAATGTAAGGAGGTATGGTGTATGCAGCTGGAAACGTTTCGCTACGACAATAAGATTGTGCGCCTGTTCGCCTTGGCCACCGTCTTCTGGGGAATTGTGGGAATGCTGGTGGGGCTGACCATTGCTTTACAGCTGGTATTCCCTTCCCTGAATTTTGGTATTCCGTGGTTGACCTTCAGTCGCATCCGACCCTTGCACACCAATTCCGTGATTTTTGCTTTTGTGGGGAATGGGATTTTTATGGGGGTTTATTATTCTTTGCAGCGGTTGTGCAAGGCCCGAATGTACAGCGATCTGTTGAGCACCCTTCATTTCTGGGGCTGGCAACTGATCATCGTGCTGGCCGCCGTTACTCTGCCTCTGGGTTACACCACCAGCAAAGAATATGCTGAACTGGAATGGCCCATCGATATTTTAATTGCCATCGTCTGGGTGGTGTTTGGCATTAACATGATCGGTACCATCTTAAAGCGCCGGGAACGCCATATGTATGTGGCCATCTGGTTCTACATTGCGACTTTCTTTACGGTGGCCATGCTTCACATCGTCAATTCGTTCGAAATCCCGGTCTCCTTGTTCAAAAGTTATTCTTTGTTTGCCGGGGTTCAGGATGCTTTGGTTCAGTGGTGGTATGGCCACAATGCGGTGGCGTTCTTTTTAACCACACCCTATCTGGGATTGATGTATTATTTTCTTCCCAAGGCGGCCAACCGTCCGGTATACTCGTACCGCCTTTCCATCGTTCACTTCTGGGCATTGATTTTTATCTATATCTGGGCCGGACCGCATCATTTGTTGTACACCGCTTTACCGGATTGGGCCCAGTCCTTAGGCACAACCTTTTCGGTCATGCTGATTGCTCCTTCCTGGGGAGGAATGCTTAACGGCTTGCTGACCCTGCGGGGAGCATGGGACAAAGTCCGAAACGATCCGGTACTGAAATTCATGGTCGTTGCCGTTACAGCGTATGGTATGGCAACCTTCGAAGGACCCATGCTTTCGGTAAAAAGCATTAACGCCTTGTCTCACTTCACAGACTGGACCATTGCTCACGTCCATATTGGGGGATTGGGCTGGAACGGTTTCCTTACTTTCGGTGTGTTGTACTGGTTGATTCCTCGGATTTATAACACCCGCGTTCATTCCCTTAAGCTGGCCAATTTCCATTTCTGGATCGGTACGCTGGGTATCATCTTTTACGCGGTGCCCATGTACTGGGCGGGGATTACTCAGGGGTTGATGTGGAAGCAGTTTACCCCGGATGGGTTGTTGCAATATCCCATTTTTATGGAAACGGTGTTGCAGTTGATTCCCCTGTACGCCCTGCGGGCCTTTGGAGGATTATTGTTTCTGATCGGCGCCCTGGTAGGGGTTTATAATTTGGTGAAGACCATCAAGGCCGGAGAGTTTGTTCCGGAGGAAGAAGCCCAGGCGGCGCCGCTGCATGCTCAGGAAGTTCATCACTACAAAAATGTGTACGGCCATCGCTGGTTGGAAAGCCGTCCCGTTCAGTTCTTTGTCTGGACCGTGGTGGCCGTTTCGATCGGTGGCCTGGTGGAGTTGATTCCCACCTTCACTGTTAAATCGAATGTACCAACGATTGCCAGCGTGAAGCCGTATACCCCTCTGGAACTCCAAGGACGGGACATTTACATCCGAGAAGGGTGCAACACCTGTCATTCGCAGATGATTCGTCCCTTTCGTTCGGAAACCGAGCGCTATGGGGAATACTCCAAAGCCGGAGAGTTTGTGTACGATCATCCTTTTTTATGGGGTTCCAAGCGCATTGGGCCGGATTTGCATCGGGTTGGCGGCAAATATCCCGATGCCTGGCACTTTAATCACATGAAAGATCCGCGTTCCACATCACCAGGGTCGATTATGCCGCCTTACCCCTGGCTAATTACCAATACGCTGGATACGTCCAGCACCCCGGCAAAAATACGGGCCATGCAAAGCCTGGGTGTACCGTATCCCGAAGGATATGATGAAATTGCCAATCGAGATTTAATGGCCCAGGCGGAACAAATTGCCGCCAATTTACGCTCGGCCCGGATCGACATTGAGCCCGACAAAGAAATTATTGCCCTCATTGCGTATTTGCAGCGTCTGGGAACCGATATTAAGGCCGAAAAAACGGCGCAGCGTAATCCCTAAATGATTCCCGGGAGGGGCTGTACGCATCCCTCCCGGGAAAACCATGGAGGATCGAGCATGTTTAAAGAAGTGTTTGCCAATATGACCGGCGTGGCCGTCTGGCCCATTATCGCGATGTTTATTTTTATGGCCCTGTTTTTCGCCATTGTGATATGGGCGGTGCGTCTGGATAAGAAATTTGTTCATAAAATGAAAAATCTCCCTTTGGATTCCGAACCATTAAATAACGGAGGGGACCGTAATGGTTAAGAAAGTAAAGAAGGTAAAGGATGAACTTTTAGATCACGACTTTGACGGGATTCAGGAACTGGATAACGAACTACCTCCCTGGTGGTTGACCCTGTTTTACGTCACCATTGTTTGGAGTGTGGCGTATTTGATCTACTACCATGTTTTGGGGATTGGGCCGTCTTCTCTGGAAGAATATCAGGCGGAGATGGCCCGGGCCGCCCAGATGTACCGGCAACCGGCTCCCCAGACCCCTGCGGCGACGGTGCTGGAACCGCGCATGGATGAAGCCAGCCTGAGGGAGGGAAAGGCGATTTACGATAAAAACTGTATCCCCTGCCACGGAAAGTTGGGCGAAGGACTGATCGGCCCCAACTTGACGGACGATTACTGGATTCACGGGGGACGCTTCGAAGATGTGGTGCGTACGATTACCAATGGCGTCCCCGCCAAAGGAATGATCGCCTGGAAAACGGTATTGAAACCCGAGGACATTGTGAAGGTGGCCAGTTACGTGGAAAGCCTCCGAGGAACCAATCCCCCCAACGCCAAGGCGCCGGAAGGGGAAAAGTACATCCCCGAGGCGGTGGAGTAAATTTAAAAACGGAAGGTTGCTTTCATCGAAGTCAGGTGTTATCGTTCTCATGGTGAGGTGGTTGAAAAGAGGTCTGTCGCCTTCGCCCGTCAGCGGAATGACGGGCGAAGTTGCTTTAGTGGTAAGACATTTCGTGATTGTGAAAAGTTGAAATGTGTAAAAAAAAGCCGCTGTTTCGACGCATGAGGGAAGGTCGTATCAAGGGAAAAGGGTGGGAATGAACGCGAGGGCCGATCACAGCGAGAATTTCCGGGACCGGGTGGCGACCATCGACGCGTCCGGTAAACGCATCTGGATTTATCCGAAAAAACCCAGCGGGGTCTTGTACAACGCCCGAACGGTTGTCAGTATCATTCTTCTGGCCGTCCTGTTTGGAGCGCCTTTTATCAAAATTCACGGGCAACCTTTTATCCTGTTAAATGTTGTAGAACGGAAATTCATTCTGTTTGGAATTCCTTTTTGGCCCCAGGATATGCATCTGTTTGCCCTGGCGGTTCTGGCCGTCATCGTATTTATTATTCTGTTTACCTCGGTGCTGGGGCGCATCTGGTGTGGATGGGCCTGTCCTCAAACGGTATTCATGGAAATGGTGTTCCGGCGCATTGAATACTGGATAGAAGGGGATGCACACAAGCAACGCCAACTGGATCGGGCTCCCTGGAGCAAAGAAAAAATATTTAAGAAATTCCTTAAGCATAGCCTCTTTTTTGGAATTTCCTTCCTTATTGGCAATACCCTGTTGGCCTACATTATCGGAATCGACCAGCTGTGGGAAATTGTGACCGATCCGCCTCAGGAACACATTGCCGGTCTGAGCATGATGTTGCTGTTCAGTGGAATCTTTTACGGAATTTACGCCCGATTTCGGGAACAGGTTTGCACCATGGTCTGTCCCTATGGACGGCTGCAAGGCGTTTTGCTGGACGCCAATACCATTGTGGTGGCCTATGATTATCACCGGGGAGAACCCCGGGGAAAGCTTCGGAAAGGGCAGGACACCACTCACTTGGGGGATTGTATCGACTGCCGGTTGTGTGTGCAGGTCTGTCCCACCGGTATCGATATCCGAAACGGCACCCAACTGGAGTGTATCAATTGCACCGCCTGCATTGATGCCTGTAATCGGGTGATGGAGAAGATTAACCGACCCCGGGGACTCATCCGGTTCACATCCATGGATGCCATTGAACGGGGGGAAGGTCTGAAGATCACCTCCAGAATTATAGCCTATAGCGTTCTGTTTGTCGTCGTTACCGGGCTGTTGACCTATCTGTTGCTCACCCGATCGCCGGTGGAAACCGCCATTTTACGCACTCCCGGGGTGCTGTATCAGGAGCTGGAAGGCGGTCGGATTCAGAACCTTTATAACGTTCGCGTGGTGAACAAGTCCTTCCGGGATTACAATATTCAATTGAAGTTATTGAAACCCCGGGGAGAAATTTACATGGTTGCCGGGCAGAACATTCGGGTGCCGGGGGACGGCATGGCAGAATCGGCCTTTTTTATTCGCATTCCCCGTTCAGAGATTTCGGGTGATAAAATCACCGTGGTGATCGGCGTCTTTCATGGGTCGGAACTGCTGGAAAAAATTACCAGTCGCTTTGTCAGTCCGGAAGATTAGTAAAAGCGCCTGATGGCCCTAAATAGGAGGAATGATCTGATGAACGAAGCAAACGGAGATCGGAACCGTTCCCATAAATCCAGAGCCTGGGTGTGGCCGCTGGGGATAGTCCTCACACTGGTAGGCTTCTTGAGCTTCTTGTTCGGCCTGTTGTTCTACCTCAGTAGCCAGCGCTTTGATCTGGTGACGGATAATTATTATGAAAAAGGCCTGCAGTACGAAGAGCAAATTCAACGCATCCAGCGTACCCTGGCGCTGGGCGAGGCGGTCGCTTTAGAACACGATCCCTCCCGCCGGGCTTTAACGATCCGTTTTAACCATTTTCCCCACCAGGCCGTTCAGGGTAGGGTAACGTTTTACCGGGCTTCCAATGCCGCCCTGGATTTTTCCATTCCCATTCAACTGGATTCTACCGGAACCCAGATTGTGAATACTTCCCGTCTGGTGCCGGGCTTGTGGAAAGTGCAACTGGAATGGGAAGTCGAGGGAACTTCTTACTATCACGAAGCCCGTTTCGTGTTCTAATGTTCTTGCCTGCAGCCTCCCCGGTAAAGCATTCCGGAGGGATTCGTCTTTCAGCGGATTGTTCGAAAGTTTTGCCGAGGTGAAACCGTTGTGCTTCCCGGCGGGGGCGAGGGTATGCAGCGCTCTTGATGGACGGCGAATGGTTGCGGCCTTACTTCGGCCGTTCAGCGACGTTTCCCAATAGAAACTTGATTTTTTAGGGCTCTGTGGGTAGTTTTGAACAGCCTATTGTCAGTGAACTCGATAAAAATGGAGGATTCATAGATATGGACGAACACAGCAAAAAAGCGGCTCTCCGTATGATCCCTTACGGATTGTATGTGTTAACGGCCGCCCGGGGGCAGGAAGTGGCCGCGGCCACCGTAAATTGGGTGACTCAGGTCGCCTTTCAGCCTCCCCTGCTGGCGCTGGGAGTCAAAGTCGGCTCTGGAGTGCATTCGCTGATTAAAGATGGCGGCTATTTTGCCCTGAATTTCTTGAAGAAGGGCCAGCAAAGCATGGCTTTTGTCTTCTTTAAACCCACACAGCGGGAAGGCAATACCATCAATGGAGTGGCTTTTTCTTCTGGAACAACCGGTTCCCCGGTGCTGGAAGATGTACCGGCCTATGTAGAATGTCGTTTAGTCGATACCATAGAAAAAGGCGACCATTCCGTTTTTGTAGGAGAAGTAGTGGAAGCGGTGGTGCGGGAGATGCCCGAGGGCCGACCCGATGAGGCGATTTTAACCCTGAAAGACCTGGGAGACAATGTGTTCTACGGGGGTTGATCCCGGCACTTTGATCTTCCAACAAACGGGGCGAACCTCCCTGAGGATGTCCTCCCGCGGTTTTTGGACGAAACCGCAATTTCGGGGTACACCTTAGTCGGTCTCTTCGAGGTTCCGAATGCAGAAACGTTCCAGCCCACCGATGACAAGCCCCGGTGTTTTGAGATAGGTGCCCCCGCCTGTCCGGGTTCCACAAAGGATTTTCAGCGCATGAGCGGTTCGACCCAAGGGAGTCCGGGATTCGCTGGAAAAGTGAATGTTCACCCTCTGAGGGGATTTGTTCTTTTAATTTTTGGTGCTCGTCGTTATTATTGATATCCGGCGAACCGAATCCGGAAGGAGACGCGGTTGACAACGGGATTGGCTCAATTTTTTGCCCGATTGCAGGAGCAGGTAAAGGGAGAAGTCCGCACCGATGATTATTCCCGCATATTCTACAGTACCGACGCCAGTATCTATCAGGTGATGCCTCTTGGGGTATTTATCCCCCGGAGCGTCGAGGATGTGCATCGGGCTGTGGAGCTGGCGCGGGAGTATGGGGTTCCGATTGTGGCCCGAACCAGCGGCAGCAGTCTGGCGGGCCAGGCTATCAATCGGGCCCTGATCATCGATTTTTCGCGTCATCTCGATGCCGTTCTGGAAGTGAATGCGGAAGAGCGCTGGGTGCGGGTGCAGCCCGGGGTCGTGCTGGATGCCTTAAACCTTCATTTGAAGCCCTACGGATTGCAATACGGGCCCGATCCCGCCAGCAGCGATCGCGCCGCCATGGGCGGGATTGTTTCCAACAATTCCACCGGCGCCCATTCCATTTTATATGGAATGACGGTCGAACACGTCCTGGAAATGAAAGTCATCCTGGCGGACGCCTCCCTGGTGCACTTTCGCCCGGTTGCAGAAGAACAGCTGACGCGATACGGGAATCGCCCGGGGCTGGAAGGAAAAATTTATCGAGACATCCATCAATTGGTTCAGGAACACGCGGATATCATTCGACAAGGCACCCCCCGGCACTGGAGGCGTTGCGGAGGCTACAATCTGGATCGTTTTATATCGGGTGTTTCGTACCGGTTTTCCGGGGATGCTCGTTTCAATTTAAGCAAACTCATCTGCGGGGCCGAGGGGACGCTGGGAATCATAACGGAAATCAAGCTTGGCTTGGTTCCCCGTCCCGTGACCACGGCGCTGGCGCTGGTCCAGTTCGATAACCTTTACCGGGCGCTGGCTTCGGTCCCCACCATTCTGGAAACTGGCCCCTCGGCCGTGGAATTGTTGGACCAGCTGGCCTTGACCCTCTGCCGGGAAGTGCCCCAATACGCCCGACAGCTGAAAACCTTTGTTCAGGGTGAACCCAATTGCATTCTGATCACCGAGTTTTATGGAGAATCCGAGCCCCAACTGCGGCGCAAGGTGCAACATCTGACCGATCATCTACGGAAGAAACGGATCAAATGTACCGTGGTTCCGGCGATCGATTCCCGATTGCAGGCCAACGTCTGGATGGTGCGCAAAGCAGGGCTGGGACTGTTGATGAGTATCAAAGGGGATTATAAACCCATACCCTTCATCGAAGATGCAGCGGTTCCCGTGGAACATCTGGCCGATTATGTGGAGCAGGTGGAGCGTTTTTGTAACGAACTGGGCACGAAAGTGGCATATTACGCCCATGCCGGTGCGGGTTGTTTGCATATCCGTCCGTTAATCAACACCAAACTGGCCGGGGAAGTGGCAAAGCTGCCCCGGATAGCCTCGTTTGCCGCGGAGCTGGTTAGTGGATACGGAGGGGTCTTTTCCAGTGAGCACGGGGATGGGCGTGCCCGGAGTTGGATCAACGAGCGGTTTTATGGCAGGGAACTGTATGCCCTATTCAAGCGGGTGAAGCACATTTTCGATCCCCAGGGATTGTTCAATCCCGGGATCATCGTCGATGGCCAGGCGATGACGGAAAATTTGCGGTACGGGCCGCATTACCGCACTTTTCCGGTACAAACCCACCTGGACTTTCGGGAAGAGGGGGGTTTTGCGCGGGCGGTGGAAATGTGCAACGGCGCCGGGGTTTGCCGGAAGCGCACCACGGGAACCATGTGTCCCAGCTTTTTGGCCACCCGAGAGGAAGAGCATAGCACCCGGGGGCGGGCCAATGCCCTGCGAGCCGCATTGTCTGGAAAACTGCCCTTCTCCGAGTTTACCGGCCAACGGATGTATCGGGTGCTGGACTTATGCGTGGAATGTAAAGCGTGTAAGGCGGAATGCCCCTCTTCGGTCGATATGGCCAGGATAAAAACGGAGTTCCTGGCACAGTACTACCGGAAACATGGGGTCCCTTGGCGCACTCGTCTATTTGCCCATGTCCGTCGGTGGGCACAGTGGTCTACCGGTCCCCAGGCCGGGGTTATTAACCTGGTTTTGCGCCAGCCGGCGGTGCGCTGGTTGCTGGAACAGGGGTTGGGGGTTACGCGGCACAGACCCCTGCCCCCTTATCAACGGGAATCCTTTTTTGACCGGGCCCGAAAAGCAGGGGTGTTGGATGCCCCCGCGGCATCCATCCAAGACCAGCAACCCGAAGTGGTGCTTTTTGTGGACACTTTTAATGCCTTTCATGAACCGGAAGTGCCCTGGGCGGCGGTGACCCTGTTACAACGAATGGAATTCCGGGTACGGGTGCCTCGGCTGGATTGTTGTGGTCGGCCTCTCATCTCCAAAGGATTGGTGGAGCCTGCAAAACAGACCGCCCGGCGGTTGTTACAACAACTGAGACCCCATGTGCGTCGTCAACGGCCTATTATCGGGTTGGAACCCGGATGCGTGCTGGCAGTACGAGATGATTATCGCTACCTGGTACCCGAGGAAGAGGACTTGTGGGAAATCGCTTCTCATCTTTTAACGCTGGAAGAATTCCTGGTCGATCATCAAGAAAAGCTGCTTCGTCTGCCCTGGGACGGCAAGGAGCGGGAGGTACTGATTCACGGGCATTGTCATCAAAAGGCGCTGGTGGGGATGGGACCCACCCGACGGACTTTTGAAGCGCTGCCGGGAACCCGGGTGACGATACTCGATTCCAGCTGTTGTGGAATGGCAGGCTCCTTTGGTTATGAGGCCGAGCATTACCCGATCTCTCTTCAGATGGGTGAACATCGGCTGTTCCCGGCCGTTCGGTCGGCCTCGGAAAAGGCCATCATTGTGGCCTCCGGGTTTAGTTGTCGGCAACAAATTCGCCACGCTACCGGAAGGAGTCCCTGGCATCCGGCCCAGGCGTTACTGAAAGGGTTGAAACGGGCTTAGGGGGAAAGTTCCCGAAAATGTCCCCATCGGGCGGAATGATCCGCCCTCAATATGCCGGCCGGGACGCCCGCAAGGGCGGGAAAAATTCTGTTTCCGGAAAAGGAAAGTTGGAACCGGGTTCCTGGAAAAGGTGGTTTAATGATCCCTGCCATGATTGACGCCCCCGGTCTCGAAAGATGTTCCGTCACCTTTCTCTAACACGGGCGGTGCTGTCCGTCAGTCGCTTGCTCAGGTCTACACACCTCTGCCGGAAACCGAAACGGTAAGAAATCGCCTTTTCCGGCGTTTGGTTCTTTGCAACTTCCCATCTTTGGCTTATATTTTTCCTTTCAGAAAATAAAGAATCAGGATGGATTGGATGGCCACGTCTATACCAAACTCGGTGTCCCGGAAGGTTTACCCTTTTACGGCCCTTGTGGGGCAGGAAGAAATGAAACGGGCCCTGGTGTTAAATGCAATTGATCCTGCCATTGGAGGGGTATTGATCATGGGGCATCGCGGGACGGCCAAGAGTACCGCAGTGCGTTCTCTGGCGGCTTTATTGCCTCCCATTCCCGACCATCCCTTACCCGTAACGTTGAATCTGGGCGGCCAAGTGGAAGAAAGAACCTATCGGTTTTCTTCCGATGGTTATCCGGAGGGGTGGCGTCCGGTTCCTTTTGTGGATTTACCCTTGAGCGCCACAGAGGATCGAGTCGTGGGGACTCTGGACATCGAAGCCGCTCTGGTTCGTGGGGAAAAGCTTTTTGAGCCGGGCTTACTGGCCCGTGCTCACGGTGGCTTTTTGTACATCGATGAGGTGAATCTGCTGGAAGATCACTTGGTGGATCTGTTGTTGGATGTGGCGGTGAGTGGTGTAAAAGTGGTCGAGCGGGAGGGTTTGAGTGTGCGTCATCCGGCGCAGTTTGTGCTGGTGGGATCGGGCAATCCCGAAGAGGGAGACTTGCGTCCCCAACTGTTGGATCGGTTTGGCTGTTATGTTCAGATAGAAACCATCACCGATGTCAAACAGCGCATGGAAGTGGTGTATCGGAGCGAGGCCTTTCGGACAGATCCAGAGGCGTTCGGGAAGGCCTGGGAAAAAAAGGAGGCGGCTTTGCGCCGGAAAATTCAGCGGGCCAGGGCGCTTTTACCCCGGGTGAGCATCCCGAATGGGCTGTTACGGCGTATTGTGGAACTGTGTTTACGCCTGGAGGTGGATGGGCATCGCGGGGAGATTACCCTGGCCCGAGCGGCTTGTGCCATGGCGGCCCTGGAGGGCCGGAAGAAAGTGACCTCCGAAGATATCCGCCGGGTTGCCGGGATGTGCCTGCAGCACCGGTTACGAAAAGACCCCCTGGACGAGGTGAGCAGCGGAGATAAGGTGCGGGAGGCCATGAAAGGCTTATTTGTGGGAAGTACACCATGAAACCGTTGTTGGGTCTGCGGGATCCCGTTTTTGCCCTTACCCTGCTGGCCATTGATCCCGGTTTGGGAGGGGTGATGATTGCCGGTCCCCCGGGGACGGGAAAGACCCTGGTTGCCCGGGCCGGTCGGGCATTCTGGCCCCCGGAGGTTCCTTTTGTGGACGTTCCCCTGGGCGTTACCCTGGATCGGCTGCTGGGAGGCTTGAACCTCTGGCAAACCCGGCGGAAGGGAACGCAAATCTCCCAGCCCGGTTTATTGGCCCAGGCGCACAAGGGGGTGGTGTATGTTGATGAAATCAATCTGCTGGATTCCACGCTGCTTTCTGTCATACTCCAGACCATGGATCGCGGGGAAGTGATGTTAGAAAGGGAGGGGATATCTCAGCGATTTCCAGCCCGATTTTGCTTGATAGGGACCTATGATCCCCGGGAAGGGGAATTGCCTTCCCTGTTACGGGAACGCGTGGCCTTTCACGTATCCACCCGCACCCTGCGCGATGGGGAAACCCGATATTTTATCGCCCGACATGCGGCTCGGCGGCTTGTGTTGCCTCGGGACATGATCGCTGCCGTCGAACATGCCCGTCGCCTTTTGCCCCGGGTGACCATCTCTTCGAAACAGGTGCAGGAGATTTGCGCCATTGCCACCCGGACCGGCGTACCGGGCAATCGGGCGGAAGTGTTCGCCGTGCGGTGCGCCCGGGCCAACGCCGCCTTGCACCGGCGTCCAATGGTCACCCAGGGGGATGTGGATCTGGCCGTCCGGTTGATCTTTTTACCCCGGGGCGGCGGTCGATCCCTTCCCGCGGCCGATTGGATGAATGGGCCGGTTCAGGCGCACCTTGCCTCCCGCAACCACCCCCCGGAAGCAGCTTCGACTTCCCGGGAGAATGGGAACGAAAAAAACGCCTTCGATGATCGAACGGCCGGGCAAGAATCGAGCGATCCGCTTACCGGTTCATCCCAAGCAGGGACTCCCGGCAAGGCCGCCGTTTCCCCCCAACCCCTCGCCTTCGTTTCAGAAGGGAATGAGGTCCTGCCGCTGAACATCCCTATGCCAGAGGTACCGGCTTCGGGTTCTGGGAGGGTTTCGGGTCGGCATGCGACTGGTTTAAACTGGGATCGCGGCCGGCACATCCGTTCCGTCATCGGAGATGGGTCCAGGGGGCGGATCGATGTGCTGGCCACCTTGCGGCGAGCGGCTTTGCGGGGCGAACAGCCTGTTTCGGGAACCCACGATCGGAAAATTGAAATCCGGCCCCGGGATATTTGCATCAAACAGTTTCGGCGGCGTTCGGGCTTGCTCATTGTCTTTGCGGTGGATTGTTCCGGGTCCATGGTATTGAACCGGTTAGTAGCGGCCAAACAGGCCGCGATTCGTCTGCTTAAAGAGGCCTACGTTTATCGAGACAAGATCGCCCTGATCAATTTTTGCCGAACAGAGGCGCAATTGCTCTTACCCCCGGGTTGGGGTTTGGCCCGGGCCACTCGGGTTCTGAAGCAGATGCCCGCGGGCGGTCGTACCCCTTTGCCTTCGGCATTCCTCAAGGTGTGGGAGCTGGCCGGCCAGGCCCCCGCCCGCTGGAATGTCGCCGGCACCGTGCTGGTACTCATTACCGATGGTCGAGGAAACGAACCCCTGATACCCCAGAAAGATCATCAGAAAAAGCGCCTTCGGGCGTCGCAAGAAGCCCGACAACTGGCCCTGCAATTGCGCCGACGGCTGGTGGCTTCTCTGGTGATCGATACCCGGAAAATTTATGCCCCGGATGGCAACGCCCGACAATTGGCAAATGCGCTGGGGGCACAATACCTGTTCCTGCCCGAGGTGCAACCCGAAACGATTACCTCGTGGGTGAAGTCGGAGTTAAAATCCCTGCGTTGAGCCGGAATGGAACAATGGCGTCCCGGGACGATTCGGATGCGACCCCTCTCCCGGCGATTGAAATCGGCTTCTTGAGACAATCCGCCGGGGGGCGAAAACTGCTTCGGGAAATGGGGAGGAAGAACCGCAGGAGCGTCCGCGGCAAGGCGGAATGATCCGTTCCACAGATGAGAAACCCGCTCGGGTACCCCGGCCGGGAAGGCGTTGCCTTCCGGACGGGCGGCAAATGTGGTTCGACCGGCTGGAGAAGGCTCGGGTTACCGTATCGGCTGATCCAGGTAAGCGGAAATATTTTTCCCGTTCCCGGCTCCCCGCCGGCAGTCATTTTTCTCTTTGCAATTCCAAACCGGGGCACATAAATTTGCTCATTGTTTTTACACCAAATAAGAAGAAGGGGTGCAAGGGTGTCCTTTGTTCATCTTCATTGCCATACCCACTACAGTTTATTGGACGGTGCCAACGAGGTCCATCGCCTGGTGGAACGAGCCGTAGAATTGAAGATGCCCGCGTTGGCGATTACCGATCATGGCAACATGTTCGGCGTTTTGGAATTTTACAAGGCCTGCAAACAGGCGGGAATTAAACCGCTTATCGGGATGGAAGCTTATATGGCGCCGGGTTCCCGGAAAGAGAAAAAATCCGGGGGTCGCGGCGGCAGCCAGGCCGCCTACCATCTGGTATTGCTGGCAAAAAACACAACGGGTTATCAGAATTTGATGAAACTTTCCAGCATTGCTTATCTGGAAGGCTTTTATTATAAACCCCGCATCGATCGCGAAGTATTGCAACAATATAAAGAAGGATTAATTGTTCTTTCCGCTTGCATGAAGGGGGAGGTGTTTACGCTCCTGGCCAATGAGGATTGGAAAGGGGCTCGTCGGGTGGTCGATGAATATCGGGAAATGTTCGGCGAAGATTACTATCTGGAAATACAAAATCACCGCATCCCCGAAGAAGCGGGTTACGAAAAAGTTTATCGGCTGGCCCGGGATATGGGGGTTCCGGTGGTAGCCACCAACGACGTCCATTACCTGCTTCGGGAGCATTATGAATCCCACGATATTCTGTTGTGCCTTCAGTCGGGTAAATCCCTGAACGATCCCAATCGATTGCGCTATAACACTCCGGAACTGTACCTGAAAAGCGCGGATGAAATGTACGAGGTGTTTCGGGATCGAGCGGATGTTCTGGAACGGACTCTGGAAGTGGCCGAAAAAGTGGATCTGGAAATCGAGCTGGGCAAACCATTGCTTCCCAGATACGCATTGCCTCCGGAGTTTCAGAGCCTGTCTTTGGATGATTATCTGGAACGGATCGCTTTCGAAGGTGCCGGGAAAATGTATCCGGAGCTCACGCCGCAAATCAAAGAACGCTTGAGCTACGAGTTGAGCGTGATCCGGAAAACGGGATTTGCGGGCTATTTTTTAATTGTTAAAGACTTTATCGACTATGCCCGCCGGAAGAACATTCCGGTTGGTTTGGGGCGGGGTTCGGCGGCCGGCAGCATGGTCGCCTATGTGCTGGGAATCACCCGGGTGGACCCCTTGCGCTATGGTTTGCTTTTCGAGCGCTTCCTGAATCCCGAACGCGTATCCATGCCCGATATTGATATCGACTTCTGCTTTGAGCGACGGGACGAGGTCATCGACTATGTGCGCCACAAATATGGGGAAAACAATGTGGCGCAGATTATCACTTTTGGAACCATGGCCTCTCGAGGGGTGATTCGGGACGTGGCCCGGGTGCTGGATTTTGAATACGCCGAGGCCGATCGAATCGCCAAACTCATTCCCGTGCATCAAGGGAAACCCATGCCGCTGGCAAGGGCTTTCGAAGAAATTCCCGAGCTTAAAGAACTCCGAGAAAGTGGTGATCCTCGCTATCAAAAGTTGATTGAACACTCCCTGGTGCTGGAAGGACTGGTGCGCCATGCCTCGGTACACGCGGCGGGTATCATTATCGCCCCCGACGAGATCACCCGGTTTGTCCCCCTGTACATGACCGAAGACCAGAACAAAGAGAAGGTGATCACCACCCAGTTTACCATGACGGGTTGCGAAGACATCGGATTGTTGAAGATGGATTTTCTGGGATTGCGCACCCTGACGGTGATTCATCATTGTGTGGAGCTGGTCAAACAGCGCCACGGAATAGAGATTGATGTGGACCACCTCCCGCTGGACGATCCGGAAACTTACGAGGTTTTCTGTGAGGGCAATACCGTGGGGATATTCCAGTTCGAAAGTCCGGGCATGCGAGAGTATCTGCGCAAACTGCGGCCCAATCGCATTGAAGACCTGATCGCCATGAACGCCCTCTATCGACCGGGCCCCATGGAGAACATCGATTCCTTCATCGCCCGGAAATCCGGTCGGGAGAAGATCGAATACCTGCATCCTAAACTGGAACCCATTCTTCGGGAAACGTATGGCATCATTGTGTATCAAGAGCAGGTGATGCAGATCGCCTCCCAGCTGGCCGGTTTTACTCTGGCAAAGGCCGATTTGCTGCGCCGGGCCATGGGGAAGAAAAAGAAAGAAGTGATGATGGAAATGCAGATGGAGTTTGTGGAGGGATGCAAGAAAAACGGTATTACTGAAACAACAGCGCAACAGATTTATGATTTGATCTTCAAATTTGCCAGTTATGGTTTCAATAAATCCCACTCGGCGGCGTATGCCCTCCTGGCCTATCAAACGGCATATTTGAAGCGGCATTATCCGGCCGAATTTATGGCCGCCACACTCAGCTCCGAAATCAACAATCCCTCCCGCATTGTGGTGTTAATCGACGAATGCAAGCGCATGGGGATCGAGGTGCTGCCCCCGGACGTCAATTATTCCGATGCTCAATTTACCGTCACCCGGGAAGGGAAAATCAGTTTTGGTCTGGAAGCGATAAAAAATGTGGGTCGCGCAGCCATCCGGAACATCATTCAGACTCGGGAAGAACACGGACCGTTTGTCAATATGTTTCAGTTTCTGCAGCATCTGGATCTGCGCTCGGTAAATCGGAAGATCCTGGAGGCGCTGATCCAGGCGGGGGCTCTGGATTCCCTCGAGGGTAGCCGGGCCCAAAAATTTGCCGCCATCGAAACCGCCATTCAGTTTGCCCAGAAGTTCCAGGATCGCCGCAAAGATACCTCCCAAATGAGCCTGTTTGATCTGTTAACCCGGGAAGCGGATGCCGCCTCCGCTCCAACGGATACTGCGCTTCAATATCCTCCTCTGCCGGAAGTCCCCGAATGGTCGGTTCAGGAACGGCTGGCGCGGGAAAAAGAATTGCTGGGCTTTTACATCAGCGGTCACCCCCTGGATCGCTACCAAAAAGAGCTGGAACTGTTTTCGAATCTCGACTGGGAAGACCCCGGCACCTTTGAAGAGAACAAAGAAATCCGCACCGGAGCCCTGATCGCCGCCATAAAAACGCACATGGATCGTAAAGGCAAGTTCATGGCCTTTGTGACCTTTGAGGATAAGTACCATACGTTTGAAGGGGTGGTATTTTCCAGCGTGTACGAAAAGTATGGTCCGTTTTTGTCCAAAGGGGCCCTGGTATTTGTTCGGGGTCGGGTAAGCGACCGCAGCGAGACGACCTTCAAGATACTCTGTGACGAAATCATACCGCTGGAGGAGACCCGCAATCGCCTGGCCCGGGGGCTTAAGCTGAAGGTGGATACGCATCAGCTATCGCCGGAACAGGTGGATCAGCTGTATAAGGTGATCAAACAACATCCGGGTTCCATACCCATTCTATTTGAGGTCTACACCAATGGCAATGGAAGTGGATTGTTGTTGCGTTCCCGGAAATTTCAGGTGGTTTTAACCGATCAGTTGCTGGCGCAGCTTGGGGCGCTGTTGGGCAACGACAATATCGAGGTGCTGAACTGAAAGGTCAACCACAACCGCGGGTGGAATCATGAAGGCGGTGGTGCAACGGGTAAGAGAGGCCAGTGTGGAAGTCAACGGCCGGATCGGTGGTGCGATCGGCAAGGGACTGGTCGTTTTACTGGGGATCGGTGTGGAAGACGAACCGGCGGACGCCGATTATCTGGCCGAAAAAATTGTTCAATTGCGCATTTTTAATGATGAGGCGGGCAAGATGAATCGAAGTCTTCTGGAGATTGGGGGAGACATGCTGGCGATCTCTCAGTTTACCTTGTATGCCAGCACCCGGAAGGGACGACGGCCCAGTTTCGTAGCCGCCGCTCCACCCAACCGGGCGGAACCCTTGTACCAACACTTCATTGAAAAAGTGCGGGAAACAGGGTTGAAGGTGGAACAAGGGGTTTTTGGGGCCATGATGCTGGTAAAAATCTTCAATGACGGCCCGGTCACAATTCTTCTGGATAGCAAGGATCGATTCAAACCCCGGCGGTCCAAAGCAATGGAGTAAACTCTATGTCGGAACACCAGGCCCCTCCCAAGACCCGGCGGAAACGGCTGTTAAAATGGTTTTACTATTTGTTGGTTTTTTTCGCCCTGGTGCTTTTCATGGATAATGTGGTCATGCCCTTGTATACCAAACACGGCAAGGAATACGAATTGCCGGACATCACCGAATTGCCGGTGCAACAGGCCATCGATATATTGAAGCAAAACGGTTTTACGCCGGTCGTCCAGGATTCGGTGTACGATTCGGACCTGCCGCCGGGTACCGTGATCCGGCAAAATCCCCTGCCCTTTTCCACGGTCAAAAAGGGCCGGCGGGTGTACCTGGTGGTCAGTATTGGAGAAAAGCCCGTCGTCATGCCCAATCTGGTGGGACTGACTCCCCAGGACGCCAGATTCCGCCTGGCCGAAGAGGCCCTGACGCTGAACCGCACCTTTTACGACTTTTCCGAATTTTATCCCAAGGGGGTGGTGATAGCCCAATCGATAGCCCCGGGCGATACCCTGTATAAAGGGTATAAAGTGGACCTTACCGTGAGCCTGGGACCCCCACCGGAGGCGCAAAAGGTGCCCAGCTTGAGGGGGAAAAGCCTGATTGCAGCCCAAAAAGCCTTGGAAGTACTGGGTATTCCTCTGGGACGCATCGATTATCAATACCGCCCCGATCTGGTACCGGAGACGGTGGTGGCTCAGTCCATCCCTGCGGGTACCCCGGTGGCGGCGGCGGACTCCATGAATCTGGTGGTCAGTACCGATCGGCTGCCCCAGGATAACCCATAACCGAATCGGGAACTGTCGGATGCGAAGTTACAAAATTGTGCCCTCCATTTTATCCGCCGATCACGGAAAATTGGTGGAAGAGGCCCTGCAGGTTCATTTACCGGGAATTGATCATCTACATGTGGATATTATGGATGGGCATTTTGTACCGAATCTGACTTTCGGTCCCCAGGTCGTGGCCTCTTTAAAACAACACACGCCTTTTCGCCTGGATGTGCATTTGATGATCGAGGCGGTGGATGATTACATTCCACAGTTTGCCGCTGCCGGCGCCGATATCCTTACCATTCACCAGGAAGCCACCCCGCATTTGCATCGCAGTCTCCATTTGATTCGTGAACAGGGAATCAAGGCGGGCGTCAGCCTGAATCCGGCGACTCCTCTGGAAACGCTTCACTGGGTCTTAACGGAAGTGGATCTGGTTCTGATTATGAGCGTCGATCCAGGGTTTGGCGGCCAAAAATTCATTCGTGCGACCCTGGAAAAAATCCGTCGGCTGGTACAATGGCGCAAAGAGCGGCGGTTGAAGTTCATTATCGAGGTTGATGGCGGAATCACCGAGCAGACGGCGCCGCTGGCTTATGAAGCGGGCGCCGAATATCTGGTGGCGGGGAATGCCGTCTTTGGGCACCCCGACCGCGTCGCGGCGGTTCACCGCATTCAGCGGGCGATTGATGAACACCAGGCCCGCAGACGCACGATTATCACGTGAACGTCTGACCATGGCGAAACAGCGGCAAAAGGCATTCTGGACCCGACGGTGTATTCATGTCAGTTGGGGATGCCTCCTCCTGGGAGGCTACGTGCTCAACCCTTCCTGGGCCCGCTGGGGAATATCGGCATGGATGCTGACGATGGTTCTGCTGGATTGGGGACGCAGCAAATATGCCCCCTGGGAACACATGTTTCGTCGCTGGTTTGGCTGGATGTTGAAAGAATCGGAGGCCCGTGGGCAATTCACCGGGGCGACCTGGCTGGTGATTGTGGCCGGCCTGCTGATCTGGCTCTTTCCTTCGTATTACCTGCCGGCGATGATGATCCTGACCTTTGGCGATTCCCTGGCGGCTCTGCTGGGTCGTTGGCTGCCCTTGCTCCACCTTAAGGGAAGGAAATCCCTGATGGGTAGCCTGACGATGGGCGTCATCAGTGCCCTGGTGCTGGGATGGTTTTACCGGGGGGAACCGGCGTTGTACCTTTCCGGCGCAGGGCTGATCGCGATGGTGGAGTTAATGGCACCGGATTCCACCGAGAATCTCTGGGTGGGGTTGTCTCCGGCCCTCTTCCTCTGGCTGATCAGGGGTTGAGCGCACACGGAATGATCGCGCCCAAAAACCGGCTCATTTTCCCCTAAATTTTGGTTGGCGGCGTTTCGAATCTCTTTGTATATTGAAACATAAAAACAGGAAGCAACGGATGAAATCGATAGATCGCTCGTTTTTCCTGGGATTGATTGTTGTGGGAATTTCGACCTTATCGCTGTTGGGTCAAACCGGTTTTCGCAAATACGCCGGGGAATTCATGGCCATCGATGTATCGCCCCGGGCGCAGGCATTGGGGGGTAGTTTCGTAGCCCTTAGCGAAGACGTAACGGCCGGTTATTACAATCCGGCGGGGTTGGTCCAGGTGCAAGCGACCCAGTTTGCCTTTATGCATGCCTGGCAGTTTGTCAGCTTTGTCAATTTCGATTATATTGCCATGGCCCATCCCATCGGGTATAACCGGGTCATCGGTGTCAGCGTTTCCCGCCTGGCGGTGGACGATATCCCCGATACCCGGGCGGCGCTGGTGCAGCAGGGGGAAAACTGGCGTCTGGATTGGAGCCGGGTGAGCCGATTCAATGCCGCCGATTATGTGGTTACCGTGGCGTTGGGGCAGCGCTGGAACGAACGCCTGAGCTGGGGCGTGAGTGTGAAACTGATCCGAAGAAACCTGGGGGACAATTATGCCAATGGGTTGGGGCTGGATGGGGGGCTTCAGTTTCGGTTGAACCCTCACTGGCGCATGGGAGTGAGCCTGAAAAATATGACCACCACCCTGATCGCCTGGGATACCGGGGAAAAGGAATTGGTCTATCCCCTGGCGGTGGTGGGGACGGCCTATCGTTTCCGGGTACCGGGCCTGGATGCCTATTTTATCCCCAATATGGACTTCATCTTGCGCAGCGTGGCACTGCCGGGCGGCGGGGAAGGCACCGTTTATCGGATCCAGGGAGGCTTATTCACCGGCGCGGTGGGTGGAGAATTTCAATATCGAGACGTCCTTGCATTACGGGCCGGTATCGACGAGTTGCAGCGATTGGCCCTGGGTGTCGGCCTGAAAATCCCTCATGTCCGGATCGATTATTCATTTCTGAATTACGCCCGTGAGCTGGGTAACAGCCATCGGATCGGCATTCTGCTGGATCTCGGTAACTGACATTCCAGGTACTCCCATCGTCCGCTCTGTGGGCACCGCCTGCTTCGGGATCGGTGACCGATCGGTCACAAACCAATCGTGGATTGCTTTCCCGTACGGCTTTTTCTAACTTTTTGGGGAAATTAGAAGACGATCGGACTACTGGTGGGCATGCAATTTAAAACCCTTCATAAAAAGTTACTCATCATCGGTCTCGCTACCCTCCTGCTGGAAGCCGTGATTGTGTACTTGCTGTATACCAGTATCAACGCCTTTTATGCGGATTTATCCAGCAAAATCGCTTATATGTTGACGGAGCAGATCAAAAACGTAC
>WFTQ01000006.1 GCA_015485355.1 bacterium
AGGCAGCAGTTCCTCCAGCTGCTTATAGGGATGGGTGCCAATGCGGCTCAGCACATCATTCAGATAGGCGAACGGCTCCAGCCCCTGCAATCTGGCCGAGACCAGCAGGGTGTACATGACTCCACCCCAGCGACCCCCATTCTCAGAACCCCAAAACAGGTCGTTCTTTCTTCCTAACGCCACCGGGCGCACCGCATTCTCGATAAAATTATTGTCGATCTCCAATCGACCGTCCTGCACGTACCGCACCAACCGCTTCCACTGCGCATTCAGGTAGCCCACCGCCTTGCCCAACGCACTGCGGGGCAATAGCTGTGGCGGCGGCCGATCCAACCAGGAGCGAATCTCCTCTAAAATCGGCCCCGCTGAAGCAGGTGAAACCAGCGGCATCATAGCGCTCCACCAGGCGAACCATCGCCTCTCGGTGGGCGATGTGTTTTTCGATGGACGCAGACACGGCCCATTCCCCTTTCGTTTTTAGGGGAATTTAATGCCACAATCGAAGAATTTAAGACGGAGTTGCTCGGAGGCTTACTCCAAGTCGAACGCCAGCTCCAATCGGGTGATTTCAATTGTTCAACTCATACCATCATCATTCCCATCGCATTTTCCATTGGCCGTCATGACAACGGTTGTGGAGGTAGTGCAATTCACCTCTCTACAAAATAAAATTCCCTTGATATACCCGAGGGGTGGCTATAAATTATGCAGCCCGAAGTTAAATGAAAGGAGGATTATTCATAGATGTACACATTCTTGATTATCCTTTTCGTATTAACCTGTATTTTGCTGGTCATTTCCATTCTATTACAGTCCAGTAAAGGAGGGGGTTTGGCCAGTTCTTTTGGCGGTCTGGGAGGAGCCGCCGTGTTCGGTCCTCGAGGTGCTACTTCGTTTTTACAGAAAACCACCATGGTGTTGGGCATTCTGTTTGTTCTATTAAGTATCATGATCAATTTGATTGGTCGCAATCGGGGCATGGATGCCAGAAACATTCTCCAGGAAGAATTGAACCGGACACAACAAATGCAACAAACTCCGGTTCCGGTAGCCCCGCTCCCGGGGGATCAGGAAACTCAATCACCACCGCAAGAATAACATGGTTGGGGTATATAAGATCAATGCTGGCGTGGTGGAATTGGCAGACACGCTATCTTGAGGGGGTAGTGGGCATACGCCCGTGCGGGTTCGAGTCCCGCCGCCAGCACGACGATATTGGCCCCCGAGCAGGCACTTTTAAAATGTCTACCCGCGTTTCCGTCCTCCTGGTTACCTGAAATCTTCTTCGCACAACTTCAGCGGCTTCCTGACTTTTCCCTTAGACGGGTGGCTCCCGTCATCAGACGGCATCCTTCTTCAGGCTTTCAGTCGAGAGACTTCACACCATCAACCGTCACGGCATAAAATAAAAAATCCCTGCCCTTTTGCCGGTTCACTCCTTAAATTGCTTTATCTAAGAGTTAGCGATAAAGTGTGATGGATTATTCTGAAACGCTTGACCGTATAAAATCTGCGCTTTCCCGGTACACCCCCCGCAAGATCGACTGCAGCAGCGCGGTGCCTGCGGGGGTGTTGATACCACTCTTCAACAAAGAGCATCACCCTTACCTTCTGCTCACCCTTAGAACCGATACGGTGGAACACCATAAGGGGCAAATATCTTTTCCGGGCGGGGCCCGAGAACGCGGGGACTCGGGCCTGTTACACACCGCCCTTCGGGAAGCCGAAGAAGAAATCGGGATTGCGGCCTCGGTCTTTACCGTGTTGGGGGAACTGGATGATTTTCTGACCGTGACGAACTTTCTGGTCACTCCTTTCGTCGCCACCATGCCCTATCCTTATCAGGCGGTTCCCAATCGAGATGAAGTGGCCGAATTGTTAGAAATTCCCTTCCACATCTTCCTGACCGACCAATTTTTTGAAATGAAGCAACGCACTTACCAAGGTGTGACTTATCCGGTTTATTTTTATTATTATCGGCACTATGTGATCTGGGGAGCCACCGCTTTTATTCTGAATCGGTTTGTGGAACTGGTGTTTCAATACAATCCGGCGCCCTACAGTGTGCGGGACGATCCCCGCAATTTGAAATATCTTCAGGAAAACACCCACCGGAAAGGGAAACGATAGACCTCCGGGAATGGAACCCCCTACCCTGCTTTCCTTCCGTCAGCAATTATTCAGAGCATTCGATGCCGGAGGGATAGGACCGCTCCGCTACACTGTTCCCCCACGTTGCGAAACCCTTATGGGTGGGTGGAACCGTGCATCGCCCTCGGTGCTTTTCTCCCGGTGAAAGCAGGCAATGCTGGGAAAAAATCGAAATCCGGCTATCCCACCCGGCAGGCTCCGAATGGCATCCGAGCGTCCCCGGGTCCAGAACCTGAAAAATGCCTTGCAAAATCTTTTGTGAAAAAATAAATTATATCGGTCGATCTTCGGGGCAGGGTGACTCCGTAAGTACGGGGAATTCCCGACCGGCGGTGAAAGCCCGCGACTCCCCCCTGTAGGGGGACTGAACCGGTGAAATTCCGGTGCCGACGGTAAAGTCCGGATGGGAGAAGATCGGCATGACGGCGGAGTAATACCCTCTTCCCTATCAGAGGGTATGGTATTTCATGCCCGCATCACCTCTCCCTGAATAGTGCCCCGAAATAAAGAATGTAGCGGAGTCGTTGTGGTGAAGGACAGGGATTTTATGCAGCGGGCACTGGAATTAGCCATCATGGGGCGGGGTTATACGTCTCCCAACCCCATGGTCGGGGCCGTTCTGGTAAAACAGGGCCGCATCATCGGCCAAGGCTTTCATGAACGATACGGCGATAAACATGCCGAAATACGGGCCATTGAAAACGCCGTAGAGCCCGTAGAAGGGGCCACCTTATACTGCAACCTGGAGCCTTGCTGCCATACCATTCCCGGAAAAAAAACACCTCCCTGCACCCATCGGTTGATCCAGGAGCGCATCCGTAAAGTGGTGGTTTCAACCATCGATCCCAATCCCCACGTCAGCGGCAGTGGTTTACGAGCTTTAAAAGCCGCCGGTATCGAAATTCAATCGGGTATCTTCGCCCGGGAAGCCACGCTGTTGAACGAGGCCTATTTTAAATTTATTCAAACCGGGGAGCCTTTTATTCATCTAAAAATCGCGCAGTCCCTGGATGGTCGTATTGCCACACGAAGCGGCGATGCCCGTTGGATCACCGATGTCTCCGCCCGTCAGATGGTACAGGAGATGCGCCAGAACGCCGACGCCATTCTGGTAGGCATTGGTACGGTACTGGTCGATAATCCGCGTTTAACCTTGCGCACGAAAAACGGGCGGCAACCGTATCGGATTGTGCTGGATTCCCGCCTGCGCATCCCGGACCACGCCACTCTACTTCAGGATCAATTCGCTGACAGAACAATCATCATCACCTCCCCGGATGCGGACAAAGCCCGTCGGGAAGCCCTTGCTCACAGAGGAATTCGCGTGGAAGTTTTAAACAAAAACTCCAGCGAATTCATCGATCTGGACGAGCTGATGGTTTTCTTGCAACGGCTGGGTGTCGCCTCACTGCTGGTGGAAGGGGGAAGCGCTGTTTTTACTCGATTCATCCAAAAAAGGCGCTTCGATAAACTGTCGGTTTTCATTGCGCCGATCCTGATTGGAGAAGGCCGAGAAGCCATCCAGGATTTACACATCAAACGACTCCAGGATGCCTTACGCCTGGAACTCGTTACTTTTCGAACGATTGGTCATCAAATGTTAGTCGAAGGATATCGGGATATTCATAGAACATTCGGGAAATTGGCAGAGGAATTGACATGTTCACAGGACTCGTGGAAGAAGTGGGAACCGTCGTTAAGTTAAGCCCCATTTCCGGTGGATGGGCGTTTACCATCGAGGCCGAACAGGTGTTAGAGGATTTGGCCCCTGGCGACTCCATCAGCGTGGATGGCGTTTGCCTTACGGTGGTACATCGTAACCATTCCCATTTTACCGTACAAGCCGTGGGAGAGACACTGGAGAAAACGACCTTATCTTCCTATCGAGAGGGACAGAAGGTCAACCTGGAGCGGGCTTTACCGGTGGGCGGTCGTTTGGGAGGCCATTTTGTGCAGGGGCATGTCAACGGTACGGGTCGTATCACCCTCTGGCAGCAACGGGGAGATAATTTTTATTTGGAAATCCAGTTGCCTTCCTCACTACGGAAATATGTGATCCTGGAGGGCTCCATCTGCATCGATGGGATCAGTTTAACGGTGGCCCGGCTTCACGGCGATCGTATCGGTATTAACATCATCCCTCATACGGCGCAGGTGACCAATTTGGGGTTTAAACATGTGGGAGATTCGGTGAACATCGAGGTCGACATGATCGCGAAATACATCGAGAACCTGCTCAAATGCTCCGGAGGGGCGGGTTCGGATTTAAACCGGGAAAAACTAAAACAATGGGGTTATTAAGCTGTGTCCAACAATCATCGTCATCACGATATATTTGTTCCCATAGAGGAAGCGCTGGCGGCCTTGCGGCGCGGCGAGGTGCTGATTCTGGTGGATGATGAAGAGCGGGAAAACGAGGGCGACTTTATTGTGGCTGCCGAGAAGGTCACCCCCGAAGTCATCAATTTTATGATCCAGTACGGCCGCGGTTTGGTTTGTGTCGCCCTTACCGAAGAACGGGCCCGACAGTTGAAGTTGAACATCATGGTGAACCAAAACACCGCGCTGCATGGGACAGCCTTTACGGTAACCGTCGATGCGGTGGAAGGTACCACCACCGGTATATCCGCCTTCGATCGGGCGCACACCATACGATTATTGATCGATGAGCGCACCCGTGCCGAAGACCTGGCTCGTCCGGGACACATTTTTCCCTTGATCGCCGATCGCTGGGGGGTGTTAAATCGCCCGGGGCACACCGAAGCCACGGTCGACCTGGCCCGGTTGGCGGGCATGAAACCGGCCGGCGTGCTATGCGAAATCATCGACGACGACGGCAACATGGCCCGATTACCGCGGTTGATCGAAATCGCCCGCGATTTCGGACTGAAAATCGTCAGCATCGCCGATCTGATTGAATACCGCCGGAAAAACGAGCTGCTCATTACAGAAGTAACCAACGTCCATCTGCCGACCGATTACGGCACCTTCCGGCTGCACCTTTTCGAAAGTAAAATGAATCCCGAAGAGTATCATCTGGCCCTGGTAAAAGGCCGGGTGCGGGGCGAAGAGCCTGTACGGGTGCGGGTGCATTCCGAATGCCTGACCGGGGACACCCTGGCCTCCAAACGCTGCGACTGCGGCAATCAATTACACTTTGCCATGTCGGAAATCGAAACAGACGGAAAAGGCGTATTGTTGTACATGCGCCAGGAAGGACGGGGCATTGGACTGAAAAACAAGATTCTGGCCTACCGGTTGCAGGAAGAGGGACGCGATACCGTCGAAGCCAACGAAATGCTGGGCTTTAAACCGGATTTGCGAGAGTATTGGTTCGCTGCACAAATGCTGAAGGCCCTGGGAGTCAAGCGGGTACGCTTAATGACCAACAATCCCCGCAAGATGAATGATCTGGAACGTTACGGCGTAGAAGTGGTGGAACGGATTCCGGTGGTTATTCAACCCAATCCCATCAACGAACGTTATTTGCGTACCAAAAGAGAAAAGCTTGGACATTTGTTGTTTCTGGATCCACATCATCAGGACTGATCTGTCCGTGATTCCGGAAACACCAGCACTCAAATCGGCTGCCATGGAGTGGCGAAAGTGAAAGGGAGAACCGACGATATGTCAAAAACGATTGAAGGACGGCTGAGCGGAGAGGGCAAACGGTTTGCCATTGTTGTGGGGCGTTTTAATGAATTCATCACCGGTAAATTGCTGGAAGGAGCATTGGATTGTTTACGTCGGCACGGGACCGAAGAGCCGGACATAACGGTAGTGCGAACCCCCGGTTCTTTCGAGGTTCCCCTGGTGGCTCAGAAACTGGCTGGAAGCGGACAATTTGATGCCATTATTTGCCTGGGAGCCGTTATCCGGGGGGCCACACCTCACTTCGATTACGTGGCCGCGGAAGTTTCCAAGGGCATTGCCCAGGTTGCATTACAAAGCGGGGTTCCCGTGGCCTTCGGCGTATTGACTACCGATACGGTGGAACAGGCGCTCGAACGCGCCGGAACAAAGGCCGGCAACAAAGGTTGGGATGCCGCCCTCTCGGCGCTGGAGATGGCCGACTTAATGACCCGTCTGGACGAATACACCTTGCAACGCGAAAAGCGGAATCCCTGAGGCCGGACCTTTTGGCAACCTCTCTGTCCCGGGACAAGAATCGATTTCGGTTTTCAAAAGGAGCCGGCCTTCCGTGTAAAGGGTCGGCGGGTTTCTCCTGGACGAGCCACTTCCACCAACGGGCGCTTGCCCCGGGTGGCGCGACGAAAATTCTCCAGAATGCGCGCCCCTTCGGCATGGGGCACGGTGATGAACGAATAACTGTCAAACACCTGCACCCGGTCGATCTTATGATCCTCGATGGCCACCCGGGAAAGAATAAATTGAACCAGCTTGCGTTTCGTAAATCCATCCTTTTTCCCTCGCGCCACAAATAAGCGCATGCTTCCCCCGGACGTAGCCCTGTTCCCCTGTAACGGTTGATAATTGCGGGCGTCCAGCGTTTCCCGGTAAACCGATTGGAGCACGGCCGCCAGTAAGGGTTCCGGCGGATTTTCCTGCAACAATTCCTTAGCCAGCCGCATAAACCTTTCCTCGAGGTCTCCGGACAAGGTGGTTACAATATCGCGTTTGATCCGTTCCGTCTTGGCCGCCAGAATGTCCTTTACGCCCGGAAGACGGCGTTTGGGAATTCGGGTTCGATTCATTTTCTGAATGTAGGCCCATCGCCGGCGTTCTTCCGGCGTCACCAAGGTAACGGCCGTCCCTTCCCGACCGGCCCTCCCGGTCCGACCGATCCGATGCACATAGGAATCGGGGTCCTGAGGCAAAGAATAGTTGATCACATGAGAGAGGTTGAAGATATCAATACCCCGGGCGGCCACATCCGTGGCAACCAGAATATCGAGTCCCCGCAGTTTGAAAGTATTCAAGATCTTCTCGCGCTGAGGCTGGGCCATATCCCCATGCAAGGCCTCGGCCCGGTAGCCCCGCTCGGTCAATTGCACGGCCACCCGATCCACTTCCGAACGCGTCCGGCAAAATATCAAACCGTAAAAATCTCCGGCCATCTCTATTAAGCGGCAAAGGGCCTCCAGTTTATCTTCTGCAACCACCTCGTAATAAACCTGTTCGGTCAGCTCCACGGTGACCTTGCCCGAATCGGCGCTGATAATGCGATAATCCTTCATGTATTTTCGCGCCACGGCACGAATTTCCGGCGGTACTGTGGCGGAAAACAACAGCGTGGTTCGAAAAGCGCTGGTACGGGATAGAATGTTCTCCACATCCTCAATAAAACCCATGGCTAACATTTCGTCCACTTCATCCAGAACCACAAATTCCACCCCGGAAAGGTCCAGACTCCCGCGATTCAGATGATCGATGATGCGTCCGGGAGTGCCCACCACAATGTCGACGCCCTGCTGCAATTGACGCAATTGCTTCTCCATGGGCTGCCCTCCATAGATCGGGTAGACCCGCAGGGATTTATGGCCTTTTAAGGAATTCAACTCTTCGGCCACTTGAAGGGCCAGCTCCCGTACAGGCACCAGAATTAGTACCTGCACATGGGTTTCTTGCTCGGAAAGTAATTCAATGATGGGAATTCCAAAGGCGGCGGTTTTACCGGTACCCGTGGGTGCCCGACCAATCAGATCCTGTCTGGCTTCCATCAACAGGGAAATGACCTGCTGTTGAATCGATGTGGGATGGCGAAATCCTTTTCGCTCCAGGGCCTTCAGAACATTCTGAGAAATCCCCAGATCTGCAAATTGAGTGTCTGTGTTCATATTTTTCCAATCGTTAAATGCGTCCGTTTCCGTTCATTTATCCGATCAAGGTAACACATTTTTCGTTCATTCCCTCATGCTTTTTTATATTTTTGACCATTTCCCCTAAGGGCCTTCTCGGTCAAGCAGCCCCATTGACGGCGTCTGTTCCTTCGTGTGCCGGAATCGGGAAAAAGAATAAATTCCATTTGGCTAAAGTGTTGTTGAGGATATAAATTATTTTCCTGAAGGATAAACAGGCGGCTTCCACCGTGGTGGAAATCGGCAAGCGTTGAATCAAATTCAGGACTCCTTATGCGATCGCGCTCTATCGCAGGGTTTTTGATACTGATCTTTTTCCCCACCTTGTCCCTACTCGCAGTTAATTTTAAGATCGATATCATTACCGATGTCAACGATATAAACGACTATGTTATCGAGAACGATACGTTAATGGCCGCATCTACGGGAGGGTTGATCCTGATGCCCCTGCCTGCGGGTCCACCACGGGTGTTCACCACAGGGGATGGGTTTTTTTCCCAGAAATTTACCAGCATCATCCGGGATTCCCGCAATACACTCATTCTCGGCACCCTGGACGGCCTGGTCGGTTTTCTGGATTTGACTACCGGAACCCCGAGGACGGACATCAGTTTGAAGGGCAAAGAAATCGTGGATCTGCTGGTAGTGGAGGACACCCTATGGGTTTTGACCCGCGACATTCTGGCCGTCTACACCTACCTTCCGGAATTGCAACGGTATCAATTCATCGATTTTTTCGAAAACTTCGGGTTGAGCGATATTGATTTTTTTGCGGTGGCCCGTTTTAAAGGGCACATCTGGTTGGGAAGCAACGCGGGCCTCTTTTATGCTCCATCGAACTTTCTCCGGTTCAACCTGAAGTCGGCTTCCTCCTGGAAGCGCATCACCACCGCCGACGGATTGTTATCGAATCGGGTACAGGATCTGGTAGCCGGCGATTCGGTGCTATATCTGGCCACGGCGGGGGGTATGGTGCAGTACGATTTTCAGACCCTGAAACCCATTACCGCAGGACTGGGCAACCGAAATCTGCTCCACATTCAATTTAAAAACAATCGGATCTGGGTGGCGGAAAAGTTCAAGATTTATTCCCTCAAAGGGAATGCCTTCGTGCTGGAATACACCTCTACCCGCGGGCCGATCACGAATTTCTTTGTGGAAGCCAATGGGACCTTCTCCATTTCGATCATCGATAAAGGAATATTCTTCCCGAAAAAGAACCTTCAGCTGGTTTTCGATGGTCCCTCAGATAACTATCTGGGGAAGATTTTCCTGGATCGCCGGGGTCGATTGTGGTGTGTTTCGGGTAAAGTGGATGACGATCGTCAAACAGGGTTGTTCCTGCGGCTCTCCGATGGCTGGCGAAATTACCGGTTTTTCGGTCCCGGTACCTGGCGCAGTATGTCTTCCACCAATTCCATCATGGAAGACGACAACGGGAATATCTGGGTGGGCTCTTGGGGCGGCGGTGTGGTGATTTTCGATCCGGAACTCAATTTCCATTTTATCAATAACAACAACGACAGCGGACGAGTGTGGATCACCTCCCCTGTTGACGACGATACCGTTTCGGTGATTGCTCCGACGGAGTTCCGGAATTTATTGGCCGGTGTCATCGCCAATCCCAAATACATTGTCGTTACCGATATGTTGCTGGATTCGGAAAGGGGCACTATCTGGATACTGAACAGCGAAGCGGTTAGCCGTAACCCCATTGTGCGTTTCCGGGGAACGGCGTTCGAACCGGCCCGGATTGCAGACCGGAACAGCTGGCAATATTTCGCCCAGCCGGTGGGCGGCCTACATTCCGACAAGCTCTATCGAGTGGCGCGCGACCCGTTTAATGACTTATGGATTGCGACTCAGCGCATTGGAGTGCTCCAGATTCGGATCAAAGAGAGCGGAGAACTGCTCTTTCACCAGATTGCCGAGGTGGACAATCTCAAAAGCAATTTTTGTCGCTCCATCGCTTCCGATCAGGATGGTTACGTCTGGATCGGCACCCGCCTGGGTCTCAACGCCTACCTCAATGGTAGTTTGTACGACTTTCGGGAGGATTACCAGCCCATCGGCCTGCAGATCGAAGACATTTTCGTCGATTCGCGAAACAACAAATGGTTTGCGACCAACGAAGGGATCAGTATTTTACGAGCCGGTGGCTCCCCTTTTGACAAGTCCAGCTGGATCCACATCGTTCCCATGGCCAGCGATAAGGCGGGTGAAAATGTGTTCTATGCCAACCTGCCTTCGGAAACCATTCATAGCATTTTCGTTGACGAAACCAACGGCGATGTTTATGTCAGTACCGATGCCGGACTGGCCATCATCCGCAGCAATCCGTTTGTGGGAACATTTGCCGATCTAAAGCGAGTCACCGTGGGGCCTAATCCGTTTTTCCTTTCCGATGAAGGGCAAGAGCGCCTCTATTTCTACAATCTCATTTCAGGAAGCCAAATCCGCATCCTGACGGTCAGCGGGGAACTGGTACGGGTTCTGGATCCGGAAAACTTTCAGGAAGTTCAGGGCGGGCAGGCCCAATGGGACGGACGCAATGAGAATGGTGATCCCGTGGCCAGTGGCATCTACGTGTTTCTGGTCACCACGGAGGACGGTATCTCCACCGCAGGGAAAATTCTACTGATTCGCAAATGAAACGCTCTGCTTATCCATGGCGGAAGCTCCCATCGCCTTGGAATGCGCGGGACGGGTACCGGCATCACTGTTTTTTAAACGAAACATCTGTTTGTTTGCGTCATTTAAACTTACTGAATAAAATGGGATTTCACTTGACAGGCTGGAAGTTTATTTGTTGATTTAGCGGACAACACCGGTTAACCCGGCAATGGGGATGCGCAATGGTAAATGTTGGGGAAGCCTACCCCTGGGGACCGGGACGAGCGCGGGAAACCCGGGAAGGCGGTGCATACCGGAAACGTTTTTCCTCATCCCTTTCGGAACCAGGAAAGCCGGAAAGCACGGGGATGAATTAAACCTGTTTTACGGACCGGAACCATCGACGATCTACCCTGTATCGGCTGCTTTGTGGATTCGATATAAGTTACCCGGGAAACAACCCATGGCCCTTAAACCACAAACGGGAACAAACCATGAAAAGCTTTAAGAACTATCCATCGGCGCTTCGGCAGGATGTGCTACAATGGATCAAGGATATCGGCGACCTGGATATTCTGGTCGGGATACCGGCGTTCAACAACGAGGATACGATTAAGAACGTGGTTGAAACGGTCGCTCAGGGACTGAAGGAATTTTATCCCGACGCCAAGGCGGCCATTCTGGTATCGGACGGGGGTTCCCTGGATGACACGCGGGAAACGGCGGAAAGCGCCCGGGTGCCCGAAGGCATCCACCGCAAAGTGACCATTTACCGGGGCACTCCCGGGAAAGGAACGTCCTTCCGAGCGATATTTGAACTGGCCTCTCGGTGCAAAGCGGACGCCTGTGTCGTGGTCGATTCCGATCTGCGCAGTATCCAGCCCGATTGGATCCACCTGCTTACCCAACCCATTCTGGAACGTCAGGCGGATTTTGTGGCCCCCCTGTATGCCCGTCACAAATACGACGGTACGATCACCAATCATATCGTTTACCCCATTACCCGGGCGCTGTTCGGAAAAGACATTCGCCAGCCCATTGGCGGAGACTTCGGTTTCAGCGGTTTACTGGCCACTTTTTATGCCCAGCAGGATGTCTGGACCACCGATGTCGCCAAGTTCGGCATCGACATTTGGATGACCATCAGTGCCGTTGCCGAGGGATATCGGGTGATGCAGGCTCATCTGGGCGCCAAAATTCACGATCCCAAAGACCCGGCGGAAGACCTGGGCCCCATGTTTCAGCAGGTGGTCAGTACTTTGTTTTACCTGATCGGCCAATACGAGAGTTACTGGAAAAACATTCATCAAACGGTCACGGTAGAGGTGGTAAACAATATTGAAGAAACTCCTAAGATTCCTCCCGTCGCTGTCACCCTGAGTAAAATGGAACACGAATTTCGGGACGGTTTTGAATACTTTCGCCCCCTGTACGAAACGGTACTCTCCCTGGAGAATTTTACTCGATTAACCCAGTGTTATGAAGACCTGAAGGCCGGCAAAGGGCTGACGCTGGATGCCGATTTGTGGAGTAAGATTCTATACGATTTTATATTCACCTACCAGTCCTGGTCCAGGAATCGCCGGCGTTTGGTCGATATAATTACGCCGCTGTATTTTGGGCGCGTAGGCACCTACTGCCGGGAGGTGGCCGAAATGACCAACGAAGAAGCCGAGGAAGTGATCCAGCGGCAGGCGAAGATCTTTGAACGCAATAAGGAATATTTGCTGGAAAAACTGGAAGTGTGGGAATCCTGAGATCATGCAGGGAGGCATTGCTCTCCCAATATAACCATTTACCGGGAAGGAAATACCCAGCCAATGGACAAACGGGTTTTATTGTTTACCGGGAAAGGCGGTGTGGGGAAAACCACCTGCGCTGCGGCGACCGCCCTGCAGGCCGCCGATAGGGGTTACCGCACGCTGGTGATGTCCTCCGACCCGGCACACAGCCTTTCCGATGCATTCCACCAGCCCATCGGCCCTGAACCCGTGGAAATCTATCCACGCCTGTTCGCCCAGGAAGTGGATCTCTACTACTCCATGAAAAAATACTGGGGCAACATCCGGGATTTGCTATTGATGGTGTTCAAATGGCAGGGGGTTCACGACATCGCCGCCGAAGAGCTGGCTGCCATTCCGGGAATGGGCGAGGCATCGGCGTTGCTCTGGCTGGACCTCTTCTATCACTCAGATGCCTACGATTTAATTATCGTAGACAGTGCACCCACCGGCGAAACGCTGACGTTTCTAACCCTCCCCCAGGTTACCGAATGGTGGCTGACCAAGGCTTTTCCCTTCCAGAGTCTGATCTTCCAGACGGTGGGGTTTGGGGTGCGCAAAACCACCGGTATCCCATTGGACAAAGGCTACAAAGAACTGAAAGACCTCTTCGAAAAACTGCGCACCATCCATCGGGTATTGAGCGATGCTCGAATCAGTTCCGTGCGTCTGGTATTGAATCCAGAAAGAATGGTGATCCAGGAAGCCAAACGAGCGTTTACCTACCTGCAATTATATGGCTACGGGGTAGACGCCGTTATTGTGAACCGAATTTTCCCCGGGGAATTGCAAGAATCCTCCCAATGGGCCCGATACCTCCAGGCCCAGGAACAATATCTCAAAGAAATCGAGAACAGCTTCTCCCCCTTACCGATCTTCAAAGTGCCGCATCTTCGGGAGGAGGTCTTCGGTATAGACTTATTGAAAAAAGTGGGGCAGGAAATTTATGGTGACACCAATCCCGCCCAGGTGTTTTATAACCAACCCACCTACCGAATCGTTAAGAACAAAAACCATTTTGAACTTCGGATCAACCTTCCTTTTGTTACAGAAAAAGATTTGGAAGTTCACCAATTCGGAGAAGAACTGGTGATTCAGATTCAAAATCAGCGACGGAATTATTTTTTACCCCGTTTCCTGGAATATTACCGGATAAACCACTACCGGTTAAGAGACCACCAACTCTGTATCCGTTTTGTGGAGCGGCGGAAAGACCGTCAATAATCGGTCATCATGCTCCGGATAAGGCCCGTAAACTTATTGGGCAGAAAAAAACCGGAGGATTTTCATCTGCCTCCCATCCCAGTGCAGCAGAGGGAGCCGGGTTTCGGTTATTTGAATCTCCACAGCGGTAATCCGGGAGTGATCGTCCCGGGCTGTTACCTGTATTCTCCCATAATCGCCTTCAATCCACGCCCCGGGCACCAGCGGCCGTTTCCCCGTCCATATCTCCTTGTGGGCGGGAAAGATAAAATAGGCTTCATCCGGTCGAGCCGTCAAGAGCAAGCGCTGCGGTGTCTGCCAGCGCATTTCAACGGGCCGTTCCGGTTGCCGTTGGGTTAAAGCAAGATGACTTAAAATGCCCACCCGGATGGTGTCGGAATACTGAAAATCATAACGCAACCTGAAGTTCAGATATTTCAACATGCCATACATGAACACAGGTACTTCTTCCATCTCCGCAGGCACATAAGTAAACAGGACACCGGGGAGTCGGTGCTGGATCACCAGTCGGCAAACAGTATCGGAAAATGCTTTGGCCAATTCGCCCGCGGCTTGCCAGCGCCCCTGTTCCTGCCGAAGGAAACCGGCATACACACCCAGGATCATGGCCATAATGATCAGGTACCGCTTAAGTCCCCTACCCTCCAGTAAGCGCCAGATCCCCAGAACCAGGAACAGGGAAAACCCCACCGAAGGTAGATAAAGGTACCAGCGCATGACCAGACGCAATACCGGAAGAAGACTCAAGAGAAGAAAAAGACCGAAAAAGAGCAGGGTTGAATCGCGAAAAAATTTGGGCGTGAACACCACCAGAAGGGCGAATACGGAGCCAACACCCACCCACAAAAGTATGGGACGAGCCAAAAGGAACTCGGCCACTTCCTTCTGATAGCCCGGTACCAGGAGCAATCCTAAATAAAAGATCAAATTCTTCGCCCAGATCAACGGGTGGTTACTGGAGTGTTCCGGGTTGGTCAGCGCCAGAACTCCCACACTGGCCAGGCGAAAAATCAAAAAAACCATGAGCACTATCCAGTAAGAAGCCGTGAGCACTGCAGCCTTTTTTAAGGAAGGTTTTCCCTCACGGGTATCAAGCCATGCATAGGCGAACAACACTGCGGGTAAGGTCACCGCCATTTCTTTGGAAAACAATGCCAGTCCGAATGAAAACAGAGAAAGGACCCGGTGGATCCGTTTCCGACGCGCCGTCCATTCCATAAACAGCAGAAGGCTGCTTAGATAAAAAAACGTGACCATCAAATCCGTACGTCCGGAAATCCAAAAAATAGAAATCCCATGAATGGGGAGAAATAAGAATACCAATGCACCGGCGAGGGCCACCCATCGGGATGAGATGAGCCTCCGGCCCAGATTAAACACCAGCAGGGTATTGGCCAGATGAAGCAGCAAATTGGTTGCGTGATATCCCATGGGACGGGCTCCCCATAGCTGCCAATCCAACCACAGAGCAGCCACCGATACGGGACGATAATACCGGCCCTGCACGTGGAAGATTTCCTGTGATGCAGAGAGAAGATGCCGGATATTGTCGCTGAGAAAATAAATATTCAGGGAGGGAGAGAAAAACACCATTCCCACTAAAAAGAGCGATCCATAAACCCAGAGGTTCGAAGCAAACAACTTCCGGTGGAAAGGGATTACTCGGAACACGTCCATGGGCACCCGATAGTTTTGATTAAAACCGATTGAGGGGTGGCTCAGGTGAACCGTTCACCTGTTTTCAGACGTCCGCCCCGCAGGAACGCGTCCACCCGCATGCGTTTTCGGTTTTGCATCTGGATTTCCTCGACAGCGATGATGCCGGGCTGACAGGCGATCCACAGGTCCGCCCCGTCGGCTTTCACAATTTCCCCAGGTTGCCCCGCCTGGGTCATCTCATCCACCACCCGGGCGCGGTAAAATTTCACCTGCCGTCCTTGATAAAAAGCATACGCTCCCGGTAGCGGCGAGAGACCATGGATCCAGTTGCGGACCTGCTTTGCAGGCCGGTTAAATTGTAGATGGGCCGTTTCCCGGGTGATTTTAGGCGCCCGGGTAGCCTGTTCTTCGGCCTGGGGCCGCACCGATACCCGCCCCTGTGCTATAAGGTCCAGCGTTCGCAGCAAAAGCTCCCCACCTTCTTCCGCTAAAAGATCGTGTAATTCCCCGGCGGTGGCTCCCTCGGGGATGGGAATTTCCTTCTGCAAAATGATATTCCCGGCATCCACTTCTTTACGGATAAACAGGGTCGTAACCCCGGTGGTGGTTTCCCCGCGGATCAAAGCCCATTGAATGGGTGCGGCACCTCGATATCGGGGCAACAGAGAGGGGTGCACATTCACCGTACCGAGGGGAGGAATGGTGAACACTGTTTCGGGCAAAATTCGGAAGGCCACGACGACGAAAACATCGGGTTTCAAGGAGTGCAGTTGATCGATAAAGCGGGCATCGGTTAATTTTTCCGGCTGAAGGATGGGGTGTAGTCCCTGCTGCAAGGCGTACTGCTTCACCGGCGACGGTTGCAGGGCTCTTCCTCTTCCCCGGGGTTTATCCGGCTGGGTAACCACCCCGACAATATGATGATGAGATTGCTGCAGCTTGCGGAGAGATGGGAGCGCAAACGCGGGCGTTCCCCAGAATACCACCCGTAGTCCGTTCAAAGGATTGAATGGGCCTCCCGAATTTTATTCAACTGCGGTTCGATCAGCTTTCGCTGAACCGAAGAAATTCGATCGATAAACAGTATACCGTCCAGATGGTCCAGTTCGTGCTGAAAGACCCGTGCGACCAGCCCGTCCAGGGTTTCCCGGACAACGGCTCCGTCCAGATCCTGATACTCAACCTCGATAACGGCCGCTCGTTCGACATCTGCGCGAACATCCGGTATGCTCAAGCAGCCCTCTTCGCTTACTTCCCTCCCCTGGCGAGAGAGGATGCGCGGATTGATATAGGCCCGAGCATCCTGCCGCTCGTCCACCAACTGCAAATCGATCACAAATACCCGCTTAAGTAGATTCACCTGATTGGCCGCCAGGCCAATACCCTCATGGGTTCGCATGGTTTCAACCATATGCTTGACGAATTCCTTCAATTCGGGCGTGAGCTCTTCAATAGCCTCCGCCCGTTTGCGTAGTGCCGGATGTCCCAGCTTGACAATGGGAAGTACTGCCATATTCACTCAACTATTTTGATTCGCTTTTTAAAACATTGGCTATCGCCGTGCGATCCACTTCAATCTTCACATGATCATCGATTTTTAAAATCAGAACCTGATTGTTGTTTTTAAATCCCACAATCTTGCCGTGTATGCCTCCGATGGTTACCACGTTGTCTCCCTTCTTCAAGGCCGCTAACATGCGCTCTCTTTCTTTTTGTTTTTTGGCCTGAGGGCGCATAATCAAAAAATACATGATCAGCAGGATGAGCAGTAGGGGCAAAAAAGACAGAAAAGGGTTGGCTCCGCCCTGGGCTCCACCTCCCCCGGCCATTGCGTAAAGAGTTTCAACCACGCCTGATTCTCCTTTCAATTTTAGTGGCGGAAAATTTACGGAATATTCCCCTTAGAAACAACGAGTAAAATTCAACGGGAATGCCCTCCTAACCTCCCGGCTCGTTCCCCGGATGCTTCATTCTTCCCCCTGCCTTGCCCGCCGCTTACCGAAACCGGTCGGTCCCTAAGTTCCCCATCAGCCGCCCTGCCCCACCCGTTTCCGTCCCGCTCCCCATGCCTACCAAAGAACGATCCCGGACTATCGCGGCAAAACGTTCACTCCCCACGGGAACCGTTCTTAACATACCGTTCCAAAAAAGCCGATTTAAACGCCCCGAAACGATCTTCCAATACGGCTTTCCGGGCCTGCTGCACCAGTTTCATGTAAAAGGCAAGATTGTGAATGGTGGCCAATCGCAGCCCCAGGACCTCGTTCACAGAGAACATATGCCGGATATATGCCCGGGAAAAATGCCGGCAAGTAAAACAGTTACAGTCCGACTGGATGGGGCGGTTGTCCATTTTGTAGCGTGCATTGCGGATGACCAATTTCCCGTCCGGAGTGAATACGGTGCCGTTACGGGCATTGCGTGTCGGAATGACACAATCAAACATATCAACACCACGCTCGATGGCATCCAGCACATCGTTGGGTTTGCCCACTCCCATCAAATATCGGGGGCGTTCTTCGGGGAGAATATGGGTACAGAGGTCCGTCATTTCGTTTCTTGTCTCCGGATTTTCTCCCACGGCTAAACCTCCAATGGCATACCCTTCGAAACCGATCGCTACCAAACGGTGCACACTTTCCCGACGCAGATCGGCATACACTCCCCCCTGCACGATGCCGAATTGAAACTGTTGATATCCATAAACCGGTTCGGTTTGCAAGAATCGTTCCCGGGAACGCTCCGCCCAACGGAGGGTTAATTCGTGTGCCTGACGGGCACTGGCATAATCCGATGGGTTGGCGATACATTGATCCAGAACCATTAAAATATCGGAGCCGATGATCCGCTGAATGTCCACCACTTTTTCGGGGGTAAAGAAATGGCGCGAGCCGTCCCAGTGAGAGCGAAATTCCACGCCATCTTCCCGAATCTCTTTCAACTCATCCAGACTATATACCTGAAACCCTCCGCTATCGGTCAGGATCGGTCCCGACCATCCATTAAACCGATGCAATCCTCCAAAATGTTGCAACACTGTCAATCCCGGCTTCAGGTACAGGTGATAGGTGTTCGCCAGGATCATCCGGGCTCCCACCTCCTGGAGTTCCCTGGGGGATACTGTTTTGACCGTACCCAGGGTACCCACCGGCATAAAAATGGGTGTCTCCACCGTACCGTGCTCGGTAAACAACATCGCCGCTCGGGCCTTGCAACTTCGATCGGTGTGTTGAATGACAAACTGCATGCCGACCTCGATTTCCTAACGGTCAAAATTAACAACATACTGCTCCCAAATCAGGGAAAAAGATTATTTCCGGAGGGTATATAAACGGGTCCTCTGCCCGAGTCGCTGGGCATGCTTGGAAGGCCTTCCATCCCATCCACGGCTCTTCCCGAATGGTCACGCCATGGTTGTCTTCCCGGGAGGCCGTTTTCCGGAAAACGATACCATCGCCGATACCGGCCGGAAATATCCGACCCTTGCGGTGTCGACCGGTAGGGCTGTTGCACCCCGATACCGTTTTAAATTCCAGTTTAACTAAAAATATTTTTGCATTGAGCATTTTTTTCCAGTAATTTCCGCCAATAAATCGAGTGAATTTAAAAACTTGAGGCTTCTATGTTGAAGAAACCCTACTACCGCTATCCATGGCCGCCGCCGTTGGAAACCGAAACGCCCTATCGGGCGCATTTTTTTAAGAAATTGTTTGGGCGCCGGTCCACCACCGACGTGCCGTTGCGGCCCGGCGCCATGACGCCGGAGCAGGTTAAACAAAAAATTCGGCAAGCCGGGGTGGGTAAAGTGGTCGAAATCTTACGCATCGGTTACGACGGCACCATCGACGATATGCCCATCATCGTAGAAATTCTGGACATTACCGAGGAAGGATTTACGGGAAAAATCGTAAACGTGGAACGCGAGCTCATCGAGGAAAGCACCAAAGCGGTGGTCTTTGCCAAGCGCGGTGGAGGCACCATTGAATTCCAATACGATGATGGGGATATCAATGAAATCAAAGAGGCCGAAGATACCGCCATTATAGAAGAATCGCAAGATATCGAAGCCTTAAAGGATGTGTTATCCGCCCTGGAGAAAAACGACCCGATCCTGGTCGCCTACTATGATAAGAAACGCAGAGGAACGGTGAATGTGGAAGGCCGTCTTCTGGCCACCAGTGAGGATAAAACCAAGTTCCGCATGCTGGTCGAAAAAGTCAATCGGATCGAGCTGGAAGAGAAGCGAGAACGCCTATTTGACGTCAAGGAAGATATGGTGATCGATATCGAGATCATTTAACGGGCCGGTCTCCGGTATCGGGAGGCCGATACCGGAGGGTTTCGGGGCCATCAACCCTTCCGTAGTCATCCACCCGATTGTACATCCTGGTTTAACCGTTCAAGCACCGCTCCTGGTGCGCCCATTCGGCCCTTTTCCGCAAACGTCCGGGGCCCGTATCGGTTCATTCCGACATGCACCCTTCCAGATACGCCAGCAGAGCCCGATTGAAGGCCTCGGGTTGTTCCAGGTTGCTCAGATGTGCGGCCCCCGGAAGGATCACCAATTCGGCCCGGGGCATTTGCTCCACCATGCGCCGGGAATCTTCCACAGTGGTCAAGGTATCCTTTTCCCCAACAAGCACCAATACCGGGAAAGTCATCCGACCCAGCAAATCCGTAGAATCGGGACGTTCCGCCATAGCCTGAAGGGCCTGCACGACGCCCTCAACGGTGGCCCGCTGCATCAAACGACGCGCCTGCACAACCCGTGCGGGGTGCCGACGGAGGGTCTCCCGGGTAAAGAATTTCTCCATATGAAACTGGATCAGCTCTTCCAGATCCCCACTTCGCTGCACCTTTTCCATCAGTTGATATCGGCGCTGCTTCCCCTCCGGAGGATCGGCCGTGGCCCGGGTATCGGCCAAAACCAATCCCCGAAAAAAATCGGGATAACGGCGAAACAGGGCCAAGGCCACATATCCCCCCATACTCAATCCAATCACCACCGCCTGAGGAATCCCCGCCTCCCGGGCCACCCGATAGGCCAGTTCTGCATAATCGTCTATGATCGGCGCTTTTCCCCAGGGTCGGCTGTAACCCATACCGGGATAATCGAAAGCCAGATAGGGAATGCCCTCACGGGAGAGGGCTTCCATTTGCGGTCGCCACATTTCCTGATTGACCGGAAAAGCGTGTAAAAAAAGCACCGCGGGTTGATTGATCCGGGTTTGTACGTACACATCCAGTCCAAAACGCATTCGCTCCTCCTCTCGTTTTTGCATTATCAAACGATGGTTTGCCCCGAAACGGATTCTTCTCTTTACTCATGGGATCGATCTATTTCGGCTTGTAATCTCTGAAAAAATTCCATTTCGCTGGATTCTTCCATTTGACGCCGTAAAATGGGGTCTTGAATCCGGTTCAGGAGCCGCTGGTATGCTTCCTCCGCCTGCCGCATCCCGTTTTTTACCGATTGGCGCCCTTCTGTTACCCTCATTATAGGGCCCAATTCCCGGAATATATGCAATACCAGATGGGGCATATCGCAAGCCCAGGCCTGTTGAAAGGCCGGTTTCAGCAGAGAAAGCGCCCTCGCGGTATCTCCTTCCAGACGGGCCAGCCAGCCGGACAGATATTGACCCAGGATACGAAATTTGGGGATAGTTTCGCCCGTTTGGACAAATTCCGGTATCTCCCGTTTCGCTTTTTCCAGATCGTTCTGCTGCAGGGCGAAGAGGATCGAATAATACAGGTAATTCAATCGGTCGAAAACAGTGGCCTTCTCTTCCAATAATCGGGCGGCCTTCTGGAGGTACTGCTGCACGCGATCGGGATGATTTTGGTGCATCTCGTACATGGCTAAAAAAAGCGTGACCGGCACCAGCAGCTCCAACTCGTACTGGTTTTCCGCCCAGCGAGAGACATCCAGCAATTCCGTCCGGGCGCTCATATCGTTATGTACCAGCAATTGTATATGCCCGAGGTGCATGCGGGCCTCATATTCTCCCCGGATAAAACGAGACTCTCCGGCCAATTGCCGGGTTCTATTCAACGCCTGTAATGCCTCTCCATATCTTCCGGTCTCTTTGAAAACCACCGCTACCTGCAACCAGACCCGGCTTAACCACTCCGGACGCTGGTCCAATACGGCCGATCTTACGATCGCTTGCAAATGCCCGGCCGCCAGACGCCATTTGCCGAAATACGCATAAATATCGGCCAGGATTTGATGGGTTCGAGCCTTCCAGAAAGGGCTGAAACGGCTTCGGGTTCTGCGATACATTTCCCTGGCCAGGGGTAACGCGGCAGGGTAATGACACCGGGCAAAATACGACTTCACCTCTTCGAAGGCCATGGGAAACCAGAGCGCTTCCCCCGGTGGCAGCGCCGTCCTTAATCGCCGTAGCAGTGTTATCCACCCATCGGGTTTCCTATCGGAATGCATACCGCGCAACCGCAGGAAGAGACTTTCCCACATGGTAGCAACCTTTTCTCTTTCCATGATTTCCAGCGCCGCGAGATACTGGCGCAGGGCATATTCCCGGTGCCCAAGAAAAAATTCCAGGTCCCCCTGCAAAAGGGTGGCCAATGCCCGGGTGGGCCCATCGGCGATCTTTTGGAACTTTACCTCTCGGATCAGGTAACGGGCTTCGGCATAAGCATCCATTTTCAATAGAGTTGCGGCCATTTCCAGGGTCGCTCGAAAATAGAACGCGGTGTCCTCCCGGGGGGCCATCTCCCGGGCTTCCCGAAACGCATCGAAGGCATTGTCGTAAAGCCCCAACCGCTGCTGCAGTTGTCCCATTTCCAGCAATACCTGATGACCGGCGATCGACACCCGCGGTGTCCGATGGAGATTGCGGCGCACAAAGGCGTATCGATCCCGGGCCCGTTCCAGTTGCCCCATCTCGCGAAAGCGGCGGGCTTCCTGCAAGGCCAGTTCCACCGCCATTTCCAGATCCTCTACCTCCAGAAAAATGTGGGATATCTGAACCTCCCGATTCCATTTCCCGGTACGACTCCACTCCCGAATCCGGAATAAGGCATCGGTTATCCCTTCCCCATCGGTGTGCCGGCGGAGAAACGCGTTCCAGGCCGGATCAGGGATCCAGAGCAGTGTATCTCCCGCCAATGCATCCTTCTGTAACATGCCCAGAGCTACTAACCGGGGAATCCATTCCCGCGTTCGTGCGTCTACGCTAAACAACCTCAACCCCACGTTTTCCGGAAGCGGATCATACAGTCGGCTCAGGAAAGCCAGCAACCGTACGGCCGCCGGTGGAAGTACGTCCAGCAATCGGGTAAAAGCGGCCTGAAGCTCTGGTTTGGGTCGCACCGTCTGTAACACTTCGGGGGGCAATACCCGCCCGGGACAGCGGGATAAGGGCTCCCGGAAGTACGCCTCAAACAGGTAAAGAAGCATCCGTGGATTCCCACGCGATTTTAAGTACAGCAGATTGTTGATGAGACGGGCATTGATGGGATGGGTGGAACCAACCTTCCGGATCACTTGCTCCGACTCTTTGATGGAAAGCCCCGGGATGTGCAGTAGACGATCGGGTTTCCCCTCGGCGGCAAAACCACCGGCCTTCCGCCCGGTGGTGATCAATACAACAGGAAGCGTTCTCAGCATTCGAATAAAGGAAGTCCATAACGTTGTTGTTTCGGTAACCGCATCATCCACATCATCCAGCAGCACAACCCACTCTCTTCCACGAAACACAAAAGGCAGCATATAGAAAAACACGTGTTCCTGTTCAGCCTCCCGGGAAAAGACCGCAGAATTTTTCCCTTCCTCATCGATTAAAACGCGTCGCATCGTTCGGGCATATGGCGGGGGAACACTTTTCAGGAAGGCGGAAAACCCCTCGGGATATTCCCGAAAAACCCACCGGAGAAACTTTCCCAAAGTCGCCGGCACTCCCTTCTGGAAGAGCATCCAATTGAATTTGAGCATTTTCCGATGTTCAGGCAGGGGCCAGGAGGCCGCTTGATGGAGCAAGTATGATTTCCCGCTTCCTGGTTCGCCCACAACATGGATCCAGTAAAATCCCTGGTACCGATCTTTCTGAAGAAAGGACTGGAGGGTCGTCAATAAACGATGATGATTGGCCACGGTTTCCTCCTTTTACCTGGACGCGCCACCGCTTCGCATACCGTCACGCAGATCGGGGGCATCCGTTTCACATTTCGTCTGCATTACGGTTTCGCATCACCGGTGGAACCATTTACACCTCCGACCGGAGGCAGATCCTTCAACCCCTCAAAACGGTGCCATTGTTAAAAAATTCCGTGAATTCATCCGCTGGAACGATCGAGGAATTGATGGATTCAACTTGCGAGCGCATTCCCAACAGCCGTTTTTCCCGAAAGAAGATTTCGGTTCCGCCCACTATGCCCCTCCGTAACCCACCTGAAACACAGCAGCCGGCCGCCCTTTTGAACCGAGCACCACCTCGGGTTGTTGCATCAAGGGATGGGGATTTTCCCGGCGCACCTGTTTGACCAAGGTCGCTCTTCGGGCGATTCCCCCTAACCCGGCGTTGCGGCCGCTATCCGGAGGAAAGGGATCGATGCGGGAGTGGGTGTCATTGGTTTGTAAGAACGTTAATCGAAAACTATCATCGTTTTCCCTTACATTCGGCCGGCCAAGTCCCGGGGACCACCCTGCTATAGTCCAGCACAGGGCCTTTAACAATTCCCGCCGTGTCATGGGTCGATCCTTTCCCTATATTCTTCCGCCACCGGCACGAAGCGCCGGTTTTCAGGGGTCTCAACGGCTCTGCCTGACCGATAACGTTCAATGGTCGAATCCATTACAACCCGTCTCCCCACCAGGTGTCCCCGTTGAAACGCTTCGGAGGCTTTTTGTGTTGTTCCGGGATGGCAACCCGAGGAGAAAAGAACAATCCCCCCGGGAGGCTCCACGGCACCCGGGATAACATTTGCCTGAAGAATGTTTTTAATCTGAAAGCGGGGGATCGCAAAAGGGGCCGCTTCACCATTCGCTCCTTGTCTACAGGTACCCTGGTTTCGTTCAACCGACTCGCACCTTTTCAGGCATTGTCCTTCATCGTTCCGGTAGTTTAAGCTTCCGATATTGAGGGTTGCGGGGATCCAGGCGCTGGGCAATCTTTAGATGGCGGATGGCCAGACGGGGCCGCTGTATGCGTTGGTAACACCGGGCCAGATAATAGTGAAACAGGGCCTGTTCCTTTTGAAAACGATCTTTTATTAGACGAGCGGTGCGGGGGCGAGGCGGACGGACATCGGTCCGCGGCTTAGCCTGGATGGCCCTTTCCAGATTGGTCATGGCCTCCCGGATATTTCCATGTTTAAACAAAGCAATACCATAATATCCGTAAATTATCCCTCGTCCTGGAATACCCGTTTCCAGCTGTTCCAGAATCTGCTCCATTCGCTTCAGGCTGGGCATACGTTTGTTGGATTCCGCCACCAGTTGGATCAACAATTCCACTTGTTTCATTTCCTTCCAGCTTCGGGAACGCTGCTGGGCCACGGGGGTTGTTACCGGTGCAGTCTTTTGAGGGTCCGGGTGGGCCTGGGTCGTGGGAGCCGCATCCACCCGCTGTTTTAGAGAATCCAGCTCCGCTGCCAGGACCTGGTATTGTTCCTGAAGCGCCATCAGGGCATCGGCATGGCCGGGTTGTTCCTGAAATTCCGTCAACCGCCGCCGGACGTCATCCGGATCGATTATCGCACGAATTCTTACCATTACAGCAACGGTCTCCCCCACCGGTTCGACACGTTCTTCGATAATTTCGGTTTGAATGAAACCCGCAGAAAAACTTTCAATCTCTTGTTCGGTCATCCTAAAATTTTCGACCTTCGAATAGCTTTGCAAAAACGTCCCCACCTGTTCCATCACTTTGCGCTTGGCATCCAGCAAAGCGTATTGCCGGGCCTCGGTACGGGTGTCATTATCTCCCATGATAAAACGGCCTTCGGCAATAATGGTATCCCTCTTTGCCGATGCCGAAGAGCCGGCCTCTGGAAGGTTGGCAACAGAACGTTCCCTTTCCTGAGCCAATGGCAGATGAAACAACAATAAAAGCCATACCATAGTATACCACCCGAGGTTACAGAAATATGATCTCATTCCTACGGCTCCTTTTACGTGGTGCGTAAAATATAAAAGACTTTTGAGAATTCGGCAATTTAAAATCCTTTAACGAAGGCATGAAATTTTTTATCCGGAACGATTCCCCTTCGGGCATCGAGGTGGAGACGGGATTCCCTGCCCTTTTCTTCAAGAAAAGTACCCTGAGCAGGGTTCCGGCTTTGGCTGCAGGGATTTCCCCTCAGCCGGCCGTCTCTGCGCCGTTTCTGTTCCCTGGAAAAGGCGTGCAGACGTCCCCAGCCCTAAAGGCACTTAGCCAACCATCACGTTTTCCCGGGGATAATCGTAATGCACCGTCTCCCGAGGAGCGGTAATGGCCAGAGACATGGTGAGGGCACCCAGACGCCCAAAAAACATGAGCAAAATGACAATACACTTGCCGGTAGGGGTTAGGTCCGGAGTAATACCGCGAGACAATCCCACCGTGCCGAAAGCGGAAAACGCCTCGAACAGCAGATCAACCAAATCTTTCTGCTCTACCAAAGTCAGTAGCAAAACGGAAATAAAAATAAACAACAACGAGAATAAGAAGACGACCAGGGCCCGATTCAGTACCGTAAAAGGGATGTTTTTTTTGAACAAGTGAAGGCGATTTTTTCCCCGAATAACGGCAAAGACGCCGGCGGTTAAAATACTCACGGTAGTGGTCTTGATTCCCCCGCCCGTGGAACCCGGAGAAGCCCCGATAAACATCAACACCAGAAATATGAGAACTGTAGGCAAGGTCAGCTGAGCCATATCCAAGGTATTAAAACCAGCCGTTCGTGTGGTGATGGACTGAAAGAGGCTGTGAAGGATCCGTTGCGGCCAGGACAACCCCTCCAGGGTATTGTGGGCTTCAAAGAGGAGATAACTTCCCATTCCCAGCCCGATCAGTCCGCCGGATACCCACAAAACAATCCGGGTCTGCACAGACCAAATGCGTTTGCGACCGGTGGACGGCCGCAGATTCATCCCACTTAAATTCAACAACACGGGAAATCCCAAACCGCCCAGGACGATTAATACCATAACCGTTCCCAATACCAGATAATTGGTCTGAAATTCCACCATACTGCTGGAATATAGAGAAAAACCGGCATTGCAGAAGGCTGAAATGCTGTGGAAAACGGCACTATACAGCCGCATGCTCCAATCCGGGTGAACCTCTTCCAGGCCGAAAAACAACAGAACGGTGCCCACCAGTTCAAACCCGAAGGTGACCAGGATGGTGTAGAATAATAATTTTCCGATGAGCCCCATGTTCTCATAATTCAGAATTTCTCGCAGCATGGACTTTTCCCGCAAGGAGATGCTGCGTCTCAAGATCAATGCAAAGAAAGAAGAATAGGTCATCAGTCCCAACCCTCCAATCTGGATCAGGATCAGGATAATCCACTGCCCCAGAGGAGAGAAGTAATTGCCCGTGTCTACCACAATCAAGCCGGTCACGCAGGTGGCACTGGTAGCCGTAAACAGGGCATCTAAAAAAGATATCTGGTTACCGGGTTGAACGGCTCGGGGAAGGAGCAACAGGCCGGTCCCGATTAAAATAATGATCAGAAAACTTCCTAACAAAATCTGGGCGGGATGCAGACGGAGCATGGAAATGCGCTGATTAAACCGCACCGCCTGAATCACAAAAGTAAAAATGAGGAAAACCTGAAAAGCCACCATGTAGAGCTTGGTGATCTTGGCAACCTCGCCTTTTTGAATCACCTCGCGGAAAAAATCCAATCCAATATGCCGAATCAATAACACGCTTTGTAATAGAATAAAAAACACCAGTAACAGGTCGAACCAGCGGGCTTTCATATACTCCCAATGGTCGCGGGCAAAGGCGAACTTCACCAGGGCCTGAAAGACAAAGAACCAGACGATCAGAATATCCAACACATGCAAGTAGGCTTCCTGGCGCGGGGTAAGGTAGAAACCATATTCGGCTATCAGGGATACAAAAGCCAGCAGGGAGATAATCAACAGCAGACCATTCAATACCTGGACAATAGGTCGGCCTTGCGCTCGATAATGTTCCATGGCATCAGTTATTAATGATGGCGTAAATTAGGAGGTTCTTCCTGTTAAATAAACGGAAAAATCAAAAAATCAACGGGAAATGTTCGCTCTACGGCGTCCTCGGGAGGAGAAAAAGCCTGGAGCGACACCGGCAACCCCGGCGGAACGGAAAACCGTTTCGGCCTGCAATAAGCGGGTATCGCGGGGAGATTATGCCACTTTGCCAGCCCCGAAAAGGGGCGGGACATAATGGCACAAGAGACCATCAGGCGAATTTTTTTAGATAATCCACTGTAAAATCATTAGATAGCGCTACAGGATACTTATGGCACTGTATTTGCAAAATTACCAAACGGTCACTATGTTGTACCTAAAGGAGGTGAACACAATGTGGGATATCTTCTCCATACTCTTTGAAGAAAAGGAACAGTCCTGGTGGAACTATTTGCTGACGGGGCTGTTCTTCATTTTAGCAGGAATCGTAATAATCCTGGTACCACAAATTCTCGTCGCTTTGGTGGCTTCGGTACTGATCGTTATCGGACTGGTCATTGTCTTCTTTGCCTGGCAGCTGCGAAACATTCACCGATCGCATCGTAAGATTCGCATTGAATATTTAGACTAAAACAGAAAGGGGTTGAGACCATATGACGCAACAGCGCACGAAGGAAGAAATCCATATTCCGGAAAGACTGCCGATTATTCCGGTACGTAATACGGTTTTCTTTCCTCATCAATTCATACCGTTGGCTATAGGACGGCCCAAGTCGCTACGGTTAATTGAATATGCCTTGAAAGAAAACACACTGATTGGTGTCGTCGCCCAGAAGGAAGGGAGCATTGACGACCCGTCTCCCGATGATCTCTATAACGTCGGGACTGTAGCACGCATTCTGAAAGTGATTGACCTTCCCGATGGCAGCAAAAGCGCATTCATTCAGGGCATCTCGCGCTTTAAGATCCACCAATTTATCCAGAAGGAGCCCTTCTTTGCGGCGGCAATCGAGGTGGTTTCGGAGACTTACCCGAAGGACGATCTGAAAATCGAGGCGCTGGCCACCAATTTAAAGAATCTTTTCCAGAAGGCTTCTGACCTGGCCCCCGAGATCACCACCGAGCACCAGGCCATGATTTCCAATCTTCGGGAACCGGCGGTGGTGGGCGACCTGGTCATCGCTTTTACCAACCTGCCGGTGGACGAAAAACAGGAAATCCTCGAAATCTTTGACGTCGAAAAACGCCTGGAAAAAGTGACCTATGTATTCAATCGTTATCTGCAGACGCTGGAGCTGGGAAAGAAAATCCAATCCGAAGTGCAGGACGAGATCAGCCGTAGTCAGCGGGAAATGTACTTGCGCCAGCAATTGAAAGCCATCCAGAAGGAATTAGGGGAATATGAGGAAACCTCCGATGTCGGTGACTTGAAGAAACGTCTGGAGAAGGCCGATTTGCCGGAGGAAGTACGCAAGGTGGCGGAAAAAGAACTCGACCGGCTTTCTCGGATGCATCCGGCTTCCGCGGAATACACCGTTTCCCGGACCTATCTGGAATGGCTCATCGATTTACCGTGGACAATCAGCACGGTGGACAATCTGGATATCGAGGCGGTGCAGAAAAAACTGGATTCCGACCATTATGGACTGGAAAAGGTAAAAAAACGCATTCTGGAATATCTGGCCGTCCGGAAATTGAAAAACGACATGCGCGGTCCCATCCTCTGCTTTGTGGGTCCTCCCGGGGTGGGCAAAACCTCTTTGGGGCGTTCCATTGCCGAGGCCCTGGGACGGAACTTTGTACGCATTTCCTTAGGTGGAGTGCGAGACGAAGCCGAAATCCGAGGACATCGCCGTACCTATATCGGGGCTCTGCCCGGGCGAATCATCCAGGGCATCAAACGGGCCGGTTCCAACAATCCCGTATTCATGCTGGACGAGATTGATAAGGTAGGCGCGGACTTTCGCGGGGATCCTTCCGCCGCGCTGTTGGAAGTCCTGGACCCGGAACAGAATCATTCCTTCAGCGATCACTATCTGGAAGTGCCGTTTGATCTATCCAAAGTGATGTTTATTGCCACCGCCAACATGCAGGATACCATCATCCCTGCTTTGCGGGATCGTATGGAAATCATCGAGATCCCCAGTTACATCGAAGAGGAAAAAGTGCAAATCGCCAAACATTTTCTGGTTCCCAAACAGATTAAGGAACACGGATTATTGGATGACTGGATTGACTTTAAAGACGAAGCCCTGCACCGCATCATTCGCGCTTACACCCGGGAAGCGGGCGTCCGGAACCTGGAGCGCCAGATTGCGGCCATCTGTCGTGGGGTGGCCAAAGAGGTCGCCTCGGGTCAAAAGGAGAAAACCGTCGTCACCGCCGAGGTGCTGCCGCAATTTCTGGGACCGGAAAAATATTACAGCGAGGTGGCCGAACGCATTGACGAACCGGGCGTGGCCACCGGATTGGCCTGGACCCCCATGGGTGGAGACATCCTCTTTGTGGAAGCCACGAAGATGGAAGGGACCGGGAAACTCATTCTAACCGGGCAACTGGGAGAGGTGATGAAAGAATCGGCCCAGGCGGCCTTAAGCTACATCCGGGCGCATGCCGAAGAATTCGGCATCGAAAAAAACTTCCACGAAAAATACGACATCCACATCCACGTGCCTGCCGGTGCCATTCCCAAAGATGGTCCTTCGGCCGGGGTCACTATATTTATCGCCCTTTTATCGTTACTCACAGGCCGGCTGGTTAACAACGATGTGGCCATGACCGGCGAAATCACCCTGCGAGGCAAGGTCCTCCCGGTGGGAGGGATCAAGGAAAAGGTGCTGGCCGCCCACCGATCGGGCATTAAAAAGGTCATTCTTCCCGAGCGGAACGCAGCCGATACGGTGGAAATTCCTGAACCGGTAAAACACGAAATGAAATTCCTCTTTGTCAAAAAAATGGCGGATTTGGTGAAACATGCACTGAGCAACCGGAAAGCGAATCGCAACCACAAGGGTAAACAAAAAGAGGAGGCCGTGGCCGCAACGACCGCCGAAAAGGAAAGGTAGGTGATCGGAATGGACCCGAAAAAAAATTATTATAAAATTTTGGGGGTAAGCGAAAACGCCGGTGAAGAAGAGATTAAACAGGCCTATCGACGGCTGGCGAAAGAATACCACCCGGATCGCCGGGGCGGGGACAAAGCCGCCGAAGAGCGGTTTAAAGAAATCAGCGAGGCCTACAGCGTATTGAGTGACCCCCAACGGCGACAAGAATACGACATGCTGCGAAAAAATCCTTTCATGGGTCAAGGGGGATTTTCTTTCGGAGGTCAACGGCCGGGGGGGTATCGGGTACACTTCCAAAACAGCGGTTTTGATCACCTCGGCGATCTGCTCGGTAATTTGTTTGGATTCGATGGCCGTTCCCGAGGCCGGAAAATGGAAGACGTTTTCAATAGCCGTTTTGATCTGGAAGACCTGTTTGGCCCGACCCACACCCATGTCGGTCGGGGTTCGGATGTGGAAACGCGTATCACCATCCCTTTTGAACTGGCCGCCAATGGTGGGGAAACGGTTATCACCACCGGTGCGGGCAGAAAGGTGAAAATTAAAATCCCCCCCGGCATCGAAAACGGAAAGCGCATTCGGATTCGCGGACATGGGGCACCGGCTCCCGGCGGGGGTCCCCCGGGTGATTTGTACGTTCGAATCACCGTCGCCCCTCACCCGGAGTTTGAACGGAAGGGCAAAGACATATACTCCAATGCCTATATCAATATTGCCCAGGCCATATTGGGAACCGAAATCGAAGTGCGCACCATCGATGGAAAAAAGATTAAATTGAAAATTCCACCGGGAACCAGCGGCGGAAAGGTTTTTCGCCTACCGGGCATGGGCGTTCCCGGCGATACCGGGCGGGGGGATCATTATGTGCGAATTCATATAACCGTACCCGATAACTTGACCCCCCGGCAACTGAAAGAATTTAAAGAATGGGCCCGCAAAGTGGGCCTGATCAATGGGTAAATCCCTGCCCTCCCGCCTTCCCGGCATTGGGATTGCCCGGAGACGCCGGGGGTGAACCTCCTATACGATCCAGGAAAGGGATCCTTTACAATTTTTTCAAAACAGGCCTTTTTTTAAGGCGATCTCGGTTATTCTGCATCCGGGGGGAGTCCAGACGAAGCGGAGGATCGACCTCGGCGGAAACCCTTGCATCTATAAAAAAGGACGGCGGGAAGGCAGCGCCTGCCCTCACCCGGTTTGTTGCCGGAGGTATTCTTTCAACCATCCGGTGGTGACAGAACGGGGCCGGAAAATGGGCAACATTAAGGCCCGACTAACGATGAGCTGGGCGGAAATTCCCATTATCTGGGCCAGAGCAAAAAGTACGGGATAAAAGTCCATTTCCCTCATACCAAAATGATAAAGCAGCACGCCGGATATGGCATCAATGTTGGGATAAGGGTCTTTTACCTTCCCGATTTTTTTGAGAATCGGGGGCACCACGCGGGACAAGGCATCCAGTATCTGGAACAATTCGTTTTCCCCGGCCACCTGTTTTCCGAATTGATGCAGCACCAGGAATCGGGGATCTTGGTCCCGTAATACCGCATGACCAAATCCAGGGATGATTTTTCTCTGCTCGAGATAATCCCAGACGAATCGCTCCAATTGCTCATCGGAAGGCACCCCTTGAAAATGCTCAAAAATCTTTCTGGCAAATTGAACCGATTCCTGATTGGCCATTCCGTGAATCGGCCCCGCAAGGCCATTCACTCCCGCGGAAATGCTGAAATACAGATCGGACAGTGCGGAATTCACAATCCGGCTGCTGTTAACGGTAACATTGCCCCCCTCATGATCGGAATGCACAACCAGATATTTGCGAATATATTCCTGAAAGATCGGGAGATCCGTCTCGAGGCCGAGCATATAGGCAAAATTGGAACCCCAATCCAGATCGGATCGGGGCGGCAGGGGAACCGCATTGCGATATTTGATGCGATAAATGCCGGCGACAATGACCGGAGCCCGGGCCAAAATGGTTAAAGCATCTTCCAAAGTGGCCTCCCAATGCTTTTCCCGGGGTAGCCCCCGCCGGTACTGGTTTAAAAATACCGACTCATGCTCCATGGCCAGCAGACAGATGCTGAATATGGCCATGGGTTGACTATCCTTCGGCAGATTACGGATAATTCGCCAAATATAATCCGGCACCTGTTGCCGTTCTCTCAACTCCGCTTGCAATTGTTTCAGGGCCCGGGAATCGGGTATCTCTCCGGTACAGAGCAGAAAAAAAATCTCTTCCGGGAGGCGCTCGGTGAGCTCCGAAATATGACGCCCCCGGATAAACAAACCTTTTTGCGGATCCACAAACGATGTATCGCAAACCAGGGAGCGGACGCCCCGCAACCCTCGATATAACTGTTCTACGGTTACCGCATCCACCGGTATGCGGGCATGGTGCTGAAGCAATGCCTGCATCTCCCGGCGCCACTGGGGAATCCGTTGTTGCAATCGCTTTTTCAGCATCAAGCCTTTCCTTTTTCTCCCAGAGAAAGATAACTTCCGGAGCCGGGGAATACAACCGAACGATATTTTTTCTTACTTCAAGAATATCAACCCATTAGAAACAGCAAAAAATTTTAAAAAACTGCAAAATAAAATTTGAATATCGATCACAAGGTATTTAAATTACCTGATAAAATTTTGGTGAAGGTGATAAGAAACGCCGGGGTCACCAGGAGGAGGAAGTTTCCATGTTACCCTGTAGAATTTTAAAGTCGGTTGAAAGATCGGTCGATACTTTTAACTGAATTTGGAAAGATATTCATAACAGGGACGTTGACCGATGAAGACCGAAGATGCTGGAAAACAGGGATGGTTGGAAATCATCTTCTCGATCCAATGCGGGTGTTACGCGGTCAGAATACGGTTTAGCGGAACCTGGAGCGAATCAAGCATTTGCGCTTCCGTTTGTTGCTTCTCGACTTCCTGCCCTTTTCTAAAATCCAAATTCATTTAAGGCGAGCGGTTCGGGGAAGTCACCCGAACCCGACGATCTGAAAATAAAAATGGGTGAAGTATATTTATCAGGAGGTATAGGTTATGGCAACGTCAAGCAATGTATTGGACGTCATTCAAAAGAAATATTTCGACAAGGAGTTCAAGGCGCTCAGCTGGAGCGGGACGTTTCAGGAGTATCTGGAGATTGTTCGTAAAAATCCGGCCGTGCTGCGCACCAGCTTCCAGCGGCTATATGACATGATTGTCTCTTTCGGCACCGAGGAATACGAAGACTCCCGCAAAAAAATCGTCCACTACAAATTTTTCGATGACCCGATCGAAAACGGTAAAGACGCCATTTATGGTCTGGATGCTTTTCTGATGCGGCTTATGAACATCATCAAGGCGGCGGCTTACCGCTACGGCCCCGAACGACGGGTGATCCTGTTGCACGGACCGGTCGGCAGCTCCAAGAGTACCATTGTACGACTGATGAAAAAGGGCCTGGAATATTATTCTCGCACGCCGGAGGGGGCCCTGTACTCCTTCGAATGGATCAACATTCCCAAATTCTTTACCGATCCGGAAAGCTCCGCACGGGAAAATGTTCCCTGCCCCATGCACGAAGAACCGCTGCACCTGATACCTCAGGAAATCCGGGGCGATTTTCTTAAAGATCTGATCGGAGACAAGGCGTCCATTTACCTGGTGGAAGGCGAACTCTGCCCCTCCTGCCGACAGATTTACAGGGAAATGGGGAATATTTATAACGGGGACTGGAAAAAGGTACTGGAACATATTCGGGTCAAGCGCATTCTGTTGTCCGAAAAAGATCGCATCGGCATTGGCACCTTCCAACCGAAGGACGAAAAAAACCAGGATTCCACCGAGTTGACCGGGGACATCAATTACCGCAAGATCGCCGAGTACGGTTCCGAATCCGATCCCCGCGCCTTTAACTTTGACGGCGAATTCAACATTGCCAATCGGGGGCTGATTGAATTCATTGAAGTCTTGAAACTGGATGTGGCCTTTTTGTATGATCTGCTGGGCGCCAGCCAGGAACACAAGATTAAACCCAAGAAATTCCCTCAGACCGACATTGATGAGGTGATTATCGGCCATACCAACGAACCGGAATACAAGAAATTACAAAACAACGAGTTTATGGAAGCGCTGCGGGACCGAACGGTCAAGATCGATATTCCCTACATCACCAAATGGAGCGAAGAGATCAAAATCTATAAAAAAGATTTTAACCATCAAAAAATCCGGGGCAAACACATTGCTCCGCACACGATCGAGATGGCGGCCATGTGGGCGGTGCTGACCCGCCTGGAAGAACCCAAGAAGGCGAATCTGACCCTGGTACAGAAACTGAAACTGTACGACGGGAAATTGATCCCCGGTTACACGGAAGACAATGTCCGCGAGCTACGCAAAGAGGCTGTCCGCGAGGGTCTGGAGGGAATCTCTCCTCGATATATCCAGGACAAAATCTCCAACGCCCTGGTGAAAGATACCGAGGAGCCCTGCGTCAATCCCTTCATGGTCCTCAATGAGCTGGAGAGCGGTCTGGATCACCACAGCCTGATCAGCAACGAGGAACAGAAAAAGCGCTATCGGGAATTGTTGGGGGTGGTCAAACGCGAATACACCGACATCGTGAAGAATGAAGTCCAGCGGGCTATCAGTGCCGACGAAGATGCCATTAAACGATTGTTCTCCAACTATATCGATAACGTGAAGGCGTATGTGCAGAAAGAAAAGGTCAAGAACAAATACACCGGCGAGGATGAGGAGCCCAATGAAAAGCTGATGCGCTCCATTGAGGAAAAAATTGATATCCCTGAAAGCCGCAAGGACGATTTCCGCCGCGAGATTATGAACTACATCGGTGCTATGGCTCTGGAGGGCAAAAAGTTTGAGTGGAACAGCAACGAGCGTCTGGCAAAGGCGTTGGAGTTGAAACTGTTTGAGGATCAAAAGGACAGCATCAAACTGTCCACCCTGGTATCCTCCGTAGTGGATAAGGAAACGCAGGAAAAGATCGATGTGGTCAAGAGCCGGATGATCAAGCATTACGGTTACTGCGAAACCTGCGCCACCGACGTGCTGAATTATGTCGCCAGTATTTTTGCCCGGGGAGACCTCAAAGAGTAAAGCGGGGACACAGCCATGTTAATGAACATGCAGAACGATTACAATCGCTTTCGGCAAATCATCAAAGGAAAAATAAAGCAAAACCTCAGGAAGTATATTTCCAACGGCGAAATGATCGGTCGGAAGGGCAAAGACCTGATCAGCATTCCCCTTCCCCAGATCGATTTGCCGCGTTTTCGGTACGGGGATAACGGTCAGGGTGGTGTGGGCCAGGGAGACGGCGAACCCGGCGATCCACTTACTCAGGGGGAAGGCGAAGACGGAGCCGGCCAGGCGGGGAATTTACCCGGTCAGCACATCCGCGAAGTGGAGCTGACCCTGGAGGAATTGGCCGAGATTTTGGGCGAAGAATTGGAACTGCCCAACATCGAGCCCCGGGGTAAGAAACAGATTGTGTCCGAAAAAGACCGCTATAGCGGCATTCGGCGGGCGGGACCCGAATCCCTGCGGCATCATAAGCGCACGTTTAAAGAAGCCCTCAAACGCCAGCTTATCTCGGGACAGTTCAATATCGAAAGACCCAAAATCATCCCTATTCGAGACGACTACCGCTACCGCTCCTGGAAAACGGTGGCTAAACCCGAAAGCAACGCCGTGATTCTTTATATGATGGACGTCTCGGGTTCCATGTGGGACGAACAAAAAGAAATCGTGCGCCTGGAAACGTTCTGGATCGATACCTGGCTGCACTACCAGTATAAAGGCGTGGTTACTCGATATATCATTCATGACGCTCAGGCCCAGGAAGTCGATCGGGAAACCTTCTTTACGGTGCGCGAAAACGGGGGGACGGTGATTTCCTCCGCCTACGAATTATGCAGCAAGATCATCGAAAAGGACTACCCGGCGGATGAATGGAATATATACGCTTTCCATTTTTCCGACGGGGACAACTGGTCCCGCGATGACAATCAATACTGCGTAGACATTCTGGAAAAATACATTCTACCCAAGGTGAATCTGTTTGGTTACGGACAGGTAGAAAGCACCTACGGCAGCGGAGAGTTTTTCGATTATCTGGAAGATTGTTTTGGCGAACACGAAAGAGTGATTCTTTCGCACATTCCCGACAAAGAGGCCATTTATGATTCCATAAAAGAATTCTTGGGGAAAGGGAAATGATTACCAAAGCAGACATTTTAGCCATTCAGCCCGAAATCGAAGGCTTTGCCCGGGAATTCGGCCTGGATTTTTTCCCGGTGATCTTCGAACTGGTGGACTATGACACCATGAGTCAGCTGGCGGCGTATGGCGGCTTCCCCATTCGCTATCCCCACTGGCGTTTTGGTATGGAATATGATCAGCTTTCCAAAGGGTACCGCTACGGACTCCAAAAAATTTACGAGATGGTCATCAATACCAATCCTTGCTATGCGTATTTAATGGAATCCAATTCCCTGGTGGATCAAAAACTGGTCATGGCCCACGTATACGCCCATTGCGACTTTTTTAAACACAATTTCTACTTTTCCCATACCAATCGAAAAATGATTGATGAAATGGCCAATCACGCCATTCGCATCAATCGATATATCGACCGGTACGGGCTGGACACGGTGGAGAATTTCATTGACATTTGCCTTTCACTGGAGAATCTCATTGACTACCATTCTCCGTACATCAAGCGACGGAAAGAAACCGATACCGGGGCCGACAGCGAACAGCAGCCCCGCATCAAGCGTCTGCGGAGCAAGAAGTACATGGAGAAATTCATCAATCCTCCGGAATTTATCGAAGTTCAGCTTAAGGAATTGGAGGAGAAGAGGAATCAGGAACTCAAGCCTTTTCCGTCCCAACCGGAGCGGGATGTCTTGCTGTTCCTGCTGGAAAACGCTCCCCTGGAAAACTGGCAATACGATGTACTGGGCATCATCCGGGAAGAGGCCTACTATTTTGCTCCTCAGGGGATGACCAAAATCATGAACGAAGGCTGGGCCACGTATTGGCATGCCACAATTATGACCCAGAGAGCGTTGGAACCTTCCGAGGTGCTGGATTATGCCGATCATCACTCGGGCACCGTGGCCAATCATCCCGGCCGCTTGAATCCCTACCGAATCGGCTACTTGCTTTTTAAAGATATCGAAGACCGCTGGAACAAAGGTCAGTTTGGTAAGGAGTGGGAAGAGTGCACCGATTACCGGGAACGGAAAAATTGGGATCAACAACTGGGATTGGGACGGCAGAAAATTTTCGAAGTCCGCAAGTTGTATAATGATGTCACCTTCATCGACACTTTTTTAACCGAAGATTTCGCCCGGGAACACAAACTGTTCTCTTTTGCATATAATAAAGAAAACAAAAGGTACGAAATCGAGTCGCGGGAATTTTACATGATTAAGAAGCGCCTGCTACAGAGCTTGACCAATATGGGGCAGCCTATAATATCCGTTGTTGATGCCAACTTCAAGAACCGTAACGAGTTGTATTTGATGCATCATTTTGAGGGGATTGAACTGGATGCCGGTTATGCCACGGATACCCTTGCCAATCTCTATAAAATCTGGAAACGCCCGGTGCACATCCAAACGGTGGTGAATGAAAAGGCGACTGTCCTCAGCTTCGACGGGAAGGAGTTTCGTAATCAAACGATCTCGGAAAACTAAAAATGCGAGGTGAGGCACCATGAAATATTCTGACCGAATCATCCGGAAAATCCAGGAGGCCAAACAGAAACAGATCACCATCAAACAGAAAGATAAATTCAGTGTACTGCAGCATCAAGAAGACGATTTGCTGTTACAGTTAAAGTTTAAGGATATCGATAAATACGGCATTGTGCTGGATTACATTTCCATTCAAAAGCTGTCTCCCATACTGGACGTGGAGGAGATCAATAAACGTCTGGAGCAGCAGGCCGAAGCGATTCAACAGCGGATTACTTATCTGCTGGAAGACTTCAAACTGATTGAGTTTGATCGGATGTCCAAACGGGCCCAATTGCGGAGTTACCCTCCTTATAAAAAAGAGAATTCCAAATATTTTTATGAAATTGTGCTGGATGAAGGGGTTAAGATTCATTTTCAGCGTTACCAATATTCCATGGATGAAAAACGATATGAAAAAATTACTTCGCAATTGACCCTGGAAATCTTTGCTCGCTTGATAGATGATCTGGTGAAGATCATTCAATAAATTTACTCTTTGTCTTGACATAAAAACGACAAACTGATAAATTTAAATCCTTACTGCGGGATCGTCTAATGGTAGGACGCCAGGTTCTGGCCCTGGTAGTCGGGGTTCGAGTCCCTGTCCCGCAGCGAGACTAAGAAGAGGGGCGAATGAGCGCCCCTTTTTTTTGTTCCACCTTGAAACTTTCCCATCAAAGGGCGATATGCCCTACTTGCACCACCAACCCGGGATCGTAAAAGGGTGAGGATGAATCCCCCCCTGTACCTCTCCTTGCCGTTAAACACCGTTTTAGAGCAACCCGCAGATGCAGCCCGGTGATGATTCCGGCTTACCCGATAGCGAGTACCATTGAGTTTACAGCATTCCCCAGCGTTTTCGCAGGAACCATTCCAGCGCCAGGAGAAAAACAATCATGGGCAACCAGATCCATTGTTCCCATAAGTAT
>WFTQ01000007.1 GCA_015485355.1 bacterium
CGGGAACACCATCCGAAAACAGCTTCCCTCTCCCGGCCGACTCTTGACTTCGATCTGTCCGCCGTGAGACTCCACGATCTGTTTGACGATCGAGAGTCCCAGGCCCGTGCCACTGGATTTGGTGGTGAAGAACGGTTGAAAAATCTTTCCCTGAATTCCCGGATCAATGCCCTTGCCATTGTCGCAAACTTCGATCACCACCTGAACCTTGTCGCAATGGGTTTGGACCGAAATATGAGCGGCCCCCTGGTTTTCTTCAAACGCCTCCACGGCATTTTTGAATAGATTCAACAGGGCATGATACAACAACTTTTCGTCGCCATACACTTTTCCACTGAAACAATTCAGGTTCAGGGCCAGACGAATACCCCGATGTTCGATGGCGCCGCCCATAACCGAAGCCACCTGGTGAATGATGCGGTTCACATCGATCCACTTTTTATCTGACCGGGGTGGCCGCGAAATATTCAGGATATTGTTCAGAATGTTTTCCAGATTCAGCACCTGTTCTTTGATGATCGTGGCGAATTTTCGGATATCGGTATTTTCGGGGGAGCGGCGGGTGATCAGATTGGCGAAACCACCGATGGAGACCAATGGGTTTCGGATTTCGTGGGCCACTTTGGCGGCCATCTCTCCCAGCGCCGCCAGGCGTTCCGCCCGCAATAGCTTTTGCTGATTCTCCTCCAGGCGCTGATAAGCCTGCTGCAACTCGCGAATGCGCTCCTGCAACGACTGATACAACCGGGCGTTTTCGATAGCTAAACTGGCCTGATGAGCAAAAACTTTCAAACTCTCGATGTCCTCGCTGGCAATGTCCCGGTTGGTGATACCGTTGTCGGCCAGGATGACGCCCAACCCCTCCTGCTTGGAGAAGAGGGGGACCACGACAAAACTATCGGTTCCCATAATCTCCATCAGGCTGCGCCCATTGATTTCCAGATCGTAAGGATGGCCGCTGATTAACTCCCCCTCCTGAACCTGATACACTTGCCGCGACTCCAGGGCCCGTACCAGAAGATGTCGCTTTTTTTCGATGGGTACCTGAATTTGCTGCACTATCTGATTCACCCGAAATTGCTGGTGACCTATTCTTTGACGGTAAATGGAAACCACTTCCTGAAGCGAACGATAATGGTCCTGCAATTCCGACCAGATGATCTGCGCTTCTTCTTCGTCGGAAGGGCCGATTCCCAGATATCCCTTCAAGACATTGCTCTTTCCGTCCCGTAACAGGATTATGGCCCGATTGAACCGCAACCCTTCCCCGGAGGTGATAGCGATCAAAATGTTTTCGAAAATCTCCCTGGGCTCATAGGTGCGGTACAGTAATTCGTTTAATTCATTTAACTTGGATAATTCCAATACCGTTCGCCGGAGCTCGAACTCCAGCTCTTTGCGGGAAGTGATGTCTTTAATCATTTCGGAACGACCCAACGGCCGTCCATCGCTGTCCAGAATGCGGGTACTGGTAATATCCACATAAATCAACTCTCCATCCTTCTTCAACCGCTGGGTTTCGTATTTCTTTAAATATCCCCGGCTATGGAGCTCCTTACGCATGTAATACAGTTCCCCAATCTCCATTAATTCCTGGGGAATGAGCTTCAGGATGGATTGACCGATCATCTCCTCGGCGGAATATCCGAATACGTCTTCGGCGCCTTTATTCCATTCCAGCACCCGATCGTTGTTGTCCAGAAAAATAATGGCATCGGCGGAGGAATCGATAATGGAAGTAAACAAGCGCTCCTGGGTTTGTAGGGCGATTCGCTCCTTCTGGCTATGGGTGATGTCGACGCCAATGCGGAGATATCCTCGCGGTTGATTGCCCCCTTCAACAATCGGAAGGGTTAAAAATTCCAGAAAACGATCTTCCGAATGCAAGCTCCGCTGCAGAACATTCTTGATCCCTTTTTGCTTTTCCAGGTCCTGCACCAATACACAGTCCTCGCAAGGGCTCTCCTTCCCCCATAATGCCTGATAACAGCAAACGTTCTCCGGGGAAAATCCGGGTAACTTTTCCTCTACGGCCCGGTTATACCACAGCAAGCGATAATCCGCATCGATTAAATACAAATATACCGGATAGTTACCCATATAATTGTTCAGCCGGCGCAAGATGCGGATAAGGCGCGCTTTCATCGGGACATATCTTTTTGTTTTTCATTGGGATAATAGTAAATGTTCGGCCGAAATGCAATGGAATACTTGTCCATCGAGAGTTCCAATTTCTTTTCCCTTGATTACCGCATAGTCGTCCATTAAACTTAAATTCTTAAACAGAAGAAATCCATGAGCTTATTAACACGCTACATCATCAAGGAACATCTGGCGCCTTTCTTCTTTTCCCTCTCGGTAATCATGTTCGTTTTTATCACCAAATTTATCGTTCAATATATCGGAAAAATTTTCGGGAAAGGGCTTCCTTTTTCCACCGTCATGGAATTCATCTACTTGAACCTGGCCTGGATGCTGGCCTTAGCCGTACCGATGGCGGTTTTAGTGGCCTCCTTGATGGCGTTCGGGCGGCTGACCGCCGACAACGAAATCATTATCTTGAAAACATCGGGTATCAACCTGTACCGCAGCATCCGACCGGCCCTGCTGGCGGCCCTTTTGTTGACCCTTATAATGACCTGGTACAACGATCAGGTTTTGCCGGAATTTAATCATCGGGCCCGCCTGTTGTACCAGAGCATTTCCCGTAAAAAACCCACTCTCCAACTGGAAGAAGGTATTTACCTGGCGCTGAACAATTTCCAAATTCTGGTGCAGGAAATTGAACGTCCTATTGGAAAAAAATTGGTGGATAAAAGTAACATTCTGGGGCCGGAATTCAGCGAATATTCGCAACTGGACAAATTGCGGCGCATTACCATATTCGAACTGGTCGACAAGAATTTGCAACGCACCGTGGTGGCTGATTATGGGTATCTGTATTTCGATAAACAACGGGCACAACTGGTGTTTACCCTTTTTGACGGCGAAATTCACGAACTGGATACCCGCAACTTCGCCGAATACCGGCAATTAACCTTTGCACGTAACGTGATCCACATTCCCGCGCCCGACCTGGTATTTAAGCGTTCCCAGGACCAGTGGCGTGGGGATCGGGAAATGACCATTGCCATGATGAGGCAGCGCATTGCTGAATATGAAGAATCCATTCAAAAGGAAATCCAGGCCATCCGTCGGTACCGAAACGCTTATTTGCCATCACCCAACCCAATGCGTGCCGACACCACCCCGCCGGTGCGACACCTGTCACCGGAAATGCAACGAAAACTTCGATATGGTATTTCCCTGGCATTGAGTAAAACCCAAACCAGTCGTCAACAGATTATCGCCCATACCAACAATATAGACTATTTCAAGAAACAGATTTACAAATATCAGGTGGAAATACACAAAAAGTTCTCTATCCCTTTTGCCAGTATCGTGTTCATTTTAATCGGCGCACCTCTGGGAATTCGCGCCCGCAAAGGGAGCCTGGGAATCGGGATGACGTTCAGCATCGGTTTTTTCCTGCTGTATTGGGTTTGTTTGATTGGGGGAGAAGAGCTGGCCGATCGGCGGCTGTTGTCTCCCTTTCTGGCCATGTGGCTGCCAAACATTCTGGTCGGCACCGCAGGCGTCTATTTGACCTACAAAACGGTCAAAGAAGCCACTTTTATCCAATGGGAGCGGCTCCCGCGTGCTTTGCAATTGTTCTTTAAAGGAGAAGAAGCAGCCACACCATGAAGTTGATCGACCGCTACATCATTAAAAAATTTTTGGTGGTTCTGTTTTATACCACCCTGGCCTTCATCGTCGTTTTTATCATTGTCGACCTGATCGAAAATCTGGATAAATTCTTAATGCATCGGGCGCGGCTGTCTCGGGTGATTGTTTATTATATTTACTACATTCCTTTCATCATCATTCTTACCCTCCCGGTGAATATGTTATTAAGCAGCTTGTTCGCCATCGGTTCTATGGCTCAATCGAACGAGATCATCGCCTGTCAGTCCGCCGGGATCAGCCTTTATCGGATTGTCGCCCCTTTGCTGGTCCTGGCTTTTTTCATCAGCATTGCTTCGGGAATCGCCGGGGAAACCATCGTGCCCCAATCCAACCGAGCGCGTCTGGACCTCTGGCGTTTCGATATTGCCAAGGAAAGCCGGAAAGTCTTACGAAAACGAGAACAAATCGCCATTCAGGACAGTCATCAACGGCAGGTTTTTATTAAGAGTTACGACAGTGCACGGAAACAGGCGTTCCAGGTGCATATTGTGTGGGCCCAGGGAAATCGGATTACGCAACGGTGGGATGCGAAAAAAATGGTGTGGCAGGAAAAAACGGGAGGGTGGATGCTATACAACGTAACCCTCCGTCAATTCACTGACGGAGGCGAAATCCTTCGACAACAGGACAGCCTGGTTTACAGCCATTCTCAGATTCACCCGGACGATCTGCAGGAACTGGAACTAAAACCCGAAGAAATGAATTACGGCGAATTAAAGCGTTTTGTTGACCGCATGTTAGAGCTGGGGGCGGATGCCCGCAAATGGCTGGTGGATTTGTATATGAAGATTTCCTATCCTTTCGCCAATTTTATCATCGTATTGTTCGGCGCCCCTTTGGCTTCGCGCAAGCGACGCAGTGGCCCCGCCCTGGGATTCGCCCTCGCTCTGCTTATCAGCTTTGTCTACTTTCTATTCTTACGCTCCGGGCAGGTACTGGGGCATAAGGGAGAATTGTCTCCCTGGTTGGCGGCCTGGATCGGCAACATCGTTTTCGGATTGGGTGGAATTATCTTGATGCTCAAAATGCGGAAATAGGGGCCGGCTCTCCTAAAAAATGATTTTTCCGACCATGAAATGCATAACGATCCCACCGATGGGAAATCCACCATGCTTACCTGTTTCCTGGGCTTGGTCCCCACCGAAAAAACAGCCCCTGAAGGCGTCGTAGAGGGGTTAATCTTTCCCCAATCCGTTGACCATGTGACGGGCCACCCGGATCAAGGTGCGGGGCGAAGCCAGCATATTGGTGTAACTGGCATTGGCCAGAGGACAATAGCATTCCTTATTGCGAATGCTGCGGCGGATTTTTTTCGCCTGCCCACTGGTCCACACCTTTTTAAAATCGTAATCATAATCCCTCAAATTGCCCATCGAATCCGCCCGAATGCAACAAGGCCACACCTCTCCATCGGGAGCAATCTGGGCCGACATGATTCCCGCAAAACACGGAATCACCTGAGTTTGCCGGCTCAAAATCTGTTTCACCAGCTGGTAATATTCATACCGAAACGCCTGCGTCACCTGGGCCACGCCATTCACCTTCTGCCGCCGCATCTGGGCGCGCAGGTAATCAATCGCCCGGGCATACCGTGCCAGATCCGGGGTGATGGGCTCGCCCATGGTACCCAGTTCCACCCGTTGTTCGGCAATTTCGGTGATGTAAGAATCGGGTTCCAGGCGGATCAAACCATGGTAGATTTCCCGAAACTCATCCACATTAAAATTGGAAATGACCGTATGAATTCCGATGGTCAAATTCGGATAATGTTTTAACGATTTCAATATCCGATAGGTCTGCATCGCCTTTTTAAAATTATCCTTCAATCCACGAATGCGGTCGTGCTCCTCCCCCAGTTGATCCAGCGATAAATTGATGATGACCTCGGAACGGGTGCAATGCTTCAGAATATCCTCCACCTGGCGACCCACATGCTCCGGCAAGCTCCCGTTGGTGGGTATGTTAATGATTCCCGGCTCACAATGGGTATAAGCCAGCTTCACAATTTCGGCAATATCTTTGCGTAAGAAGGGTTCCCCCCCGCTAAAGGTAAACCAGTAGGGTGCCTTACCCAGATGACGGAACAGCTTCTCGTACTCCTGGGGCGTAAACCGCTTTACTTTTTTTAAATAAATGTTGCAGGTCAGGCACCGGGAATTGCAGGAATAAAGCAAACTGATGGTGAGATTCACCGGAAACAGCGAGGGCTTACCGAGAATCCGAAAGGCATGAAATGCCGGAAGCTTGGACAGCAACTGGACCTTTTTTAATGTCGCATTCATTTATAACTGGGTTCCTTTATTGGACCGTTTACCCAAATCATTTGTGTGCCAGGACGACGTTTGGATTGTTTGCCTTTACCGAAGGCGATCCCAACAGGGGATGTGCCAGGATTTTCATTTTATCCCAGCGTGTGTATTGGCTGCCGAAGGCGATCACGGCCAGCAACTTGATGGGAAATCGCTGATGGATCTTGAGGCTGTGTATGATTAATCGGGAGACCATTTCTTGCTTTCGTAGATCCTTTAACAGGCGTTCTTCCAGGCCCTGATCATATTGCTGCAGCTGTTGACGGGAAAAATCGTTTTTGGCCAGGCTCTCCAAGATGACGGGGGCGCATACTTCCGCCGCGTCGATGGCATAATCGATGCCAGCACCAAACAGGGGGCTGACCATTCCGGCGGCATCTCCAAGGATAACCTGGGAATCGTCCGAAAAATGCCGAATGAGCTTCATGGGGATGAACCCGCCCTTTTTATCCAGAATTCGGCGTTCTTTCAAAAGAGGGGCTGTCAGTTCGAACGTTTCGATAAAATAATACAGCTTTTCTTTCACCCGAACGCCACGGTCGATCTCGGCCTGGATGGTTCCCACTCCGATATTGGAATCATACCGGTTGGGAAAAATCCAGCCGTATCCCCAGGGGGCCAATTGAGGATCCAGATAAATCCGCATTTCCTGGGAGTCAAAGGGAATTCCCTCCACCTCATAAGCGTAAGCGTAAGCCCAAAAGGGCCTGTTGTGGTCCTGGCGAAACCGAGGATTATGTCGCCCCAAGGTATGGGGACCATCAGCAAACGCCACGATTTTCGCTTCGACCGTATAACGCTCCCGGGTTCTGCGATCCAACAGATCGACCTCCACCCGGCCGGAACTTTTGACCCGATAACCCAGCGCACGGGTGGAAGTGACCAACCGGGCGCCTGAACGCGCCGCTTTTTGGGATAAATACCGATCAAATACCCGACGTTTAACCGTGACCTGATCGCAATCGAACCCCACCGTGCCCCAGGGCATGATGAACACGTTACGAGTAATGTGTTGCTCCATCACCGCCGGGTCCCTCACATAGCGATCAAAGTACGGTTTATCCAGTAAACCACCGCAGGCGGTTGTCTTGCCGGCATATTCATCCTTTTCCACTAACAACACGGCTGCGCCTTTTCCGGCCAGCAAACCAGCCAACACCGAACCCGCCACGCCGGCTCCAATAACGATTACCTCATATTTCTCCACAACCCGTCTCCTCTTTCCTCTATGCTTGTGTTAACCCATGTTCGGCACGGCCCGCAAATTTCTAAACCCTTATCAAGATAAAGCCGGCTTTTTCAGCCGTTGTGATCGCTTCTCCCCAATTTTTTCATCAATATTTTAAGCATTCAGGCCACGGCCCGGCCAACCGCCGCACCATCCGATTGCCTTTGAAACAATGGACTTCACCGCCGGAAACGATCCGCTTATCCCCCAAGGCGCATCGGGAGACAGGCGACAGCGGTTGCCTGAGGAGGATTCCCGCACGAATCCAGGTCGACCGTTTCCCATGGGACCAATGGTGGGACCCAAACGAACCGCGGGGTGGGATCAAGCAGGAAAGCAGGTGGACCCCTCGGGCGGGCGCTATAAACGGCTTCGGGCTGGGAAGCAAGGTTTATCAATACCCTAAAAGAGCGTTGAGGGGCATTGCCTTTGTTGTTTTCAACGCGTCAGCAGCATTCGTTTGCTGACAAAGCGACCGTTCACCCGGAGTACATAGATGTAATTTCCCGAGGCGACCACACGACCGGCCTCATCCCGGCCGTCCCACTCGGTTTGATAATGCCCCGCCACCAATTCTCCCTGAAACAGGGTACGCAGTTTGCGGCCCAGAAGATCGAAAACAAGCAGTTCCACCCGGGAAAGCCCGCCGACTTGCGGTTGAGGGACTCCGAATTCGATAATGGTGCGCTGGTTAAACGGGTTGGGATAGTTTTGGCCCAGCACCAGGGTTTGCGGCAGCCCCAATCCCCGAATCTTAACCAGATCGCCGGCGGTAAAGGTAGCCATCACGGTTTTCTGTTCATGGCGGCGCCCCGAAAGGTCCACATCATATAATTTATAGAGGTAAGTCATCCCGGGATCCACGCGGACATCCAGGTAGGTGTAGGTTTTGCCGAGGTTCGAACTGCCCATTCCCACCAGGGATTCATCCCATTCGTAAGAAGCAATCAACCGGTAAGCAGTATCCCCATCGCTCTTTCTCCAGAGTTCGAAGCCCAGGTTATTGAGCTCGCTGCGGGTTTGCCATTCCAGAGCGATGCCTTGTTCGACCGGTTGGGCGGTAAAACGAACCAGCTGTACGGGCAGAGGATTGTCCGGCGTACTGGAGCCCAAGGTAAACCGGGAATAGCGGATCAGTTCGTTGGTTAAGCCGGTGACCAGGATGGTGTTGTTCACGTCATCCACTGTCTGGCTGCTGCCGACTTTATACCATTGTTGGTTGGTTTCGTCCCAGGCACAGATGATCAGCGCCTGTTCGTTGTCGATGGCCGACCATTCGGCAATGCCGTCGTAACTGAAGGTGATATCACACTGGTAAGTGGGTTTATCGGTTTTGATGGTATAAAAACCGGACACGGCGATGTGATCCACCCCGGTGGCCAGCCGGGTGCGATCCTGATTTTGGTTATGATTGTAAAACACAGACACATTGCCGGCATCCCCGCTGGCAAAGTCGATAATCACCTTTCCGCCCCAGAAGCTGACCGGCGGTTGGTCCCCGGCATTGATATACTGATTGTCATCCTGATCGTTTTCCCACCAGGCCAGCTGCCAGGCGTCCTGCGCCGTGCCAATAATGTCCATATCGCCATCGCCGTCCATATCCGCGGCGGAAACAAAATAGGCGTACGTAAACGTGGTGGTAATCACCCTCTCGGTAAAATTCAAATTCCCATCATTCTCAAACCAGCTTACCGTGTTGTCATTGTCCGCACAGGCGACGATATCCAGATCGGCGTCCCCGTCTACATCCACGACGTACACGTTACGCGTGTAGGTAAAATTGCTTTTGATCACCGTTTTGGTGCCGAAGGTCCCGGTGCCGTCATTGGCCCACCAATCGATGGACTGGGCCTTATACCCGGCACCAATGATGTCCATGTCCCCATCTTCATCCAGATCCACCGCATGGAATCCATTGGCTCCGTAGGCTTGTTCGATAATCTGCTGTTGCGTCCAGCTGCCGGCACTTTGCGCCCACCAGCGCACATCGTCATCGGTACTGGGAGTGGCGTTTAAATTCACCCACTGTCCGGCCACGACATCCCAGTCGTTATCATTATCAAAATCTTCGATAAACAGGGCGATCGGGGTGGAATAATTGGCGATCAGTCTGGGGGTAAAGTTGGGGGGATTCGCACCGTCACTTTCAAACCAGCGTAACGAATCCACAACCAGGGTTCCCCCATTGGCATCATCTCCCATTCCGTCGATAACATCCAGGTCCCCATCCTGATCCAGATCTTTCACCTTGATCTCGTAATTATTCAACCCATACACGCCGATGGCCCGCTTTATCCATCCCCCATCTCCCGGGGTCTGATCATTTTCATACCATGCCGGCGGATCGGCGGGGGCATTCCCGACGACGATATCGGGGAAACCATCCCCATTTAAATCCCCCACAGCCAGCCCTCTGGCACCGTAGAATTGAAAATCGACATCCACAGCGGTAAAGACTTCATTCCCGTTGTTGATATAGCTGGTCACATTCACCCGGGAAGGGTCTTCCAGGCCGGTGCCCTCGGGATTGGAAGTCACCACAATGTCGAAATCCCCGTCATTATCCAGATCAACCACCGCATGCTTTTTCGCCCCGGTCAGGGTGTCTGTGACAAGAATTTTGGTCCAGGTAATTTGCGCCAAAAGGCTGGTGGGTAACCCAATCAACAACATCCCAAAGATCACTGCCCTCTTCAATTTCACCACCTAACGTTTTTACCTCAACAAAACACCCTTACTTTGTTCACGTTTGTGACAAACATCCAATATTTTTTATAAATAAGCTTAAAAATTCAACGTTGCAAGAAAAAAATTTTAAACCAGAACCACGGGTTGATCAATGCATGACGCGGCAGAGGGCGCCCGTATACGGAAATAAAGAAATTGGCGAAAAGCCGGTTCCGGCTGACCTTTCCCAGAAACCAGCGGGTGAATTTTTCGGACTTGAATTTGTTTTTCAACCAGCCGGAATAAATGAAACCCGGCAGAATGGTACGCCGCCACCAGTCTTCGTAGGGCATTAATTGTTTTTTCGAGGTATCGCCTTTGTTAACAGCCTGACTGCCGAATTCAGCGGCATATTTGGCGCTGAGAATGGCGTAATAGATTCCTCCTCCCGTAACCGGATTGATAAAGGCTGCGGCGTCCCCGATCAACATCATCCCATCGGCGATGCGCGAGCCCGGTAAGGTTCCCAGAGGCAGCGGCGCTCCACGAATACGGTCTACGGGACGGCTCCCTTCCAGGACCCGGCGAATTCGGGGATTTTCCTGCAAGACCTCCTCAAAAATTTCCCGAATGGTCTTCCCGTATCGCTGCTTACAGCTTTTGTCCATCATGATCCCCACATTGGCCCGATCAGGAGCCACCGGAAAAATCCATACATACCCGGGCAATGTTTTTGCATCGTAGAATAGATGCACCGCAGGTTCAAACTCTTTACTGCGGCTTTCATAATAGATGCGCAGCCCGTCAAAATGGTGGGCCGGATCGGGTGTCAGTAAACCCGACAAGCGGGCCACCCGGGATTTCCCTCCATCGGCGCCGATCAGGAGATCGGTTTCCACGGTTTCCACGGAGCGGCCGGTCCGATGACGCAACGTGAGCACCCATCGGCCGTTTTCTCTGTGGAAAGACTCCAGTTTATATTCCAGTAGCGTATTGGCGGCAGATTCCTTGGCGCGCTGGAAAAGGGCATCATCAAAAAACAGGCGGGGAACGCATCCCGATTTGGTGCTGGCATCGGGTTTTAAAGTCCCAAAAACGGCCACCTGATGATCCGGGGAATATACCCGCAACTGATGAATCTTAAATCCCCGAGAAAACAGCTGGTGCTCATGAAATCCCAAATCGGCCAGTAATTGAAAGGTTTTTAGGGGTATCCCATCGCCACAGACTTTATCCCGGGGAAAACGGGCTTTGTCCACCAACAACGGGCGAATGCCTTTGCGAGCAAAATAAATGGTTGCCGCGGAGCCGGCCGGCCCTGCTCCTATAATCACCACGGGATAATAGGGTTGCCCAGATCGCCTCATTGCCCGATAAACCGTATCAATTGAGTGACGATTTGCCGATCTCTCCAGTAGACCAACATGGCATAAGCGACCACACTGAACCCGACCAAAATGAACAGTGCCGAACTTTCGGCCAGGCGGTAAAGCCAGAAGTATTTCATTAAGAACCCCGGTATCAGAAATCCCAGAATCCCCCCGACGGGAATCCGCAGCGCCCGCCAGAAATCGGTTAAACGAATCCCCACGATGTTTATGGCACCGGCCAGGGCAAAGAGGTAAAAACAGAACAGAACAATGGCTAGTCCCAGGGCCACACCTTCGATACCGAAACGGGTACTCAGGTACAACACCGGTATCAACACCAGGGAAAATACTAAATTGATCCGAAATTCGATATGCGGTTTCCCTCGGGAGAGAAAGACCACGCTGGCCGTCGTCCATAGAGACCGGGTTAAACCCACAAGGGCCAGAATTTTCAGGGGCACAACGGCGGCTTCCCATTTGCTGCCGTACACAAAATGAACAAATTCAGGGGCAATCAGAACCAATCCCGCGAAAATGGGAAACGTCACCAGTGTGGTGTAATACAAGGTCCGCAAATACAACCGGCGATAATGGTCGGCATCATCCTGCAACCGGGAAAAGGCCGGAAACATGACCTTCAACACATTCTTGGTAATACGCTGCACCGGGTAATCGATCAGCTGATAGGCCAAAGAATAATAACCCAACAAGGCGGCGCCTAAAACCTTCCCAATAATGAAATAAGGAGCATTGGCATTGAGGTATCCCACTATTCGGGTACCCAGGACGTTCCCCCCAAAACCCAATAATTCTTTAAATGTTTGCCACTGGAAGTTCACCCCGGGCGTCCAGCGCGTATACCAATACAACAGCACGGTAATACTCAATTGTTCGGCAAGGCTGCCATACACAAAACACCAGGCGCCGTACCCTTTCCAGGCAAAAAAGATCGCTGTACCGCTGTAGACCCCAACGGAAAGGATTTGAAAACTGCTCAATTGTTTGAACTTGAGTTCCCGCATCAGGAGAATCTTAGGAAGGGCGCTCAAACTATACAGAAAAAAGATAAGGGTCAACGTTTGTAGCATGCCCGCTAAAATCGGATGGCCGAAAAACCGGGCCACCGGATCGGCCAGCCGGACAATCCCGATCGTAAAGACCAAGGCAGAAAACAGGTAGGTGGCAAAGGTTGTTGTCAGATGGGTACGGGTTATCTTTTTTTTCTGAATCAACGCAGAGCTAAAGCCGAAATCGAACACCACGTAAGCCATCTGTAAAAACACCAGAACAATGCTCATCAATCCAAAATCCTGGGGAAACAGGATTCGTGCCAGGGCGACCGACGTGAAAAATTGGACCCCTCGGATGAGGATTTCCGCCAACCCCACCCATTTGATGCCCCGCGAAGATTTCTGCTGGACTTCCTGAAATGTTTCTTCCAGACTCATGGCTGTTTCATCCTCATCCGTTTTCCTTCTGCCATTGGCCTGCCGATTGTTCGAATTACTCCCATTTTAATGCTTCTCGATAAAAGTGGGAATAAACGTTGCGGGCCGCAGAGAACGCGGGACTTTGCTCGACCCGTACCTTCAACTCGGCTTTCCAGAGGTCTCGTTCTCCACTGGGCAGCACACTTCGATGGACCTTCCCTCCAAAAAATTGTCGATTGTATTTTTCCAGCCTGGACAATATATCGGCCTTTCGGTCGTCCAGGGGTTCAATCAAAGCATAATCCCGATGAAAACGCGTGTTGATTCCGGCAATCATTTGATTAACGTCCCCGACGACGAGCCGGAAATCGATCACTAACACCCGATCGACAACCGGTAAAAGGGTCTCGTAAAACTTTCGGTAAAGGTTCAGGTAATAGTCCACCTCCCGGGAACGTTGAAAAATCAGAAACGAGGTTACCGCATCTTCCGGCGCTCGAATAAGGAGTACCGTAGGGATATGCAGTTCCACGGATTTAAGCACTTGAGCCGGTACGTGCAGGTGATGGGCCACCTTTACTTTGGGATTTACCAACTTGAACGCCACCACGGCATAGGAGTTGGCCGACCGGGGGAACCCTTCGATACACAGTTCGGTGTTTGGGGTCACCCGCATGTGGTTGTAAGGAAAACGATGAGTAAACAGCAGGTAATAGAGCGACGGATACCGGCCCAATTTTACCTGCCATCCATAAAAATAATCCCGCCAGCGCATGACAAGCCATCCCGATTTTTACAAGCCATTGTCAAATCTGTTCGTTGCAGCACACGGTCTGTGCCGTTTTCATCCGTGGTTCCGTCGGCGAACAGCCGGGCGATTCTTTTCCCGTATCGTGTTGCCGGCCCGGTAAAGCTTAAAAGGCCAGTGCCTTTTCAATGTCGAACGACTGCCGGGTTTTCTTTAACTTTTGTTGAATCGCGTCCAGGGAAGCCCTGTCTACTGTTTCCAGCATTTCTTCGGCGGCTTCTCGTAATTGCGCCGGTTTCAAGGCAAAGTGAAATCCACCCAGCATTTGGTACCGCCCATAGGGCCATTGAAACACCAACGGTTTTAGTGGGGGCGAATGTAACAATAGCGTTTTCCCGAGCCGTAGGGTTTCCAATCGGCGGCCGTTGCCTTCCTGTTCCGTATGCGAGGGCACCACCAGAGTGGGTTTCGCGGCCAGCAAGGCTTCCATGAAAGTTCCATAACCCCCGTGAAAAATGACCAGATCACTCTGCGCAACGGCGGCAGGACCGTTGACCCACTCCCGGAAACGCACATTGGCGGCCACATTGTGAAAGTGCTTTGCCGAGACGCGCTTTCCGGTGGATACCAGCACCCGAAACGGAGAACCGGCGAATGCCTCTATCACCAGGTGGAAGAATTGTTTTTCTCCGCTGCGGCCGGCACCGCCGCCGATGCTGACGTAGATGCGCGGACCCGGTGGAGATCCAGGGAAAAGATCCGGCATAGCTTCTTCCGGCACCGAGGCGAGGGGCCCGCAAAAGCAGGTCGTTCCCGCCACATCGTGGACGGGCTCTATCTCGGGAATGGAAGGAATCAGGTAGCGGTTTCCACGCAATAAATCTTCCGCCCGCCGGATGCCTTGAAGCGCTGCCTGCTGCAACAGGGGTCGAAACGGCGCCACCGCATCGGGCTCAATCAATTCCCGGGGAACCGCCTTCCACCAGATCAACTGCGGTTGCACCGGGAAACCGGCCGATCGGGTGATCTGAACCACCGGAATGGAAAACTTCAGTCCTAACAATCGGGTCAGGAAATGGGTATCGCCCACAAGGACATGGGGACGAAACGCTGCCACGATTTGAGAGAGAATTTTAAAGCGATAGCGCACAATTTTTTCACTCACATACCCGTCCCGGGGCACCTGATAGGCCAGGCTGGAGAACTCTACAAAGACCGGGGTCTTCCAGAGGCGGGTTTTCAATTTCACCACCGGTCGAAAAGGGGGACGCCACTGATATCTTATCCAGCGTTCCTTGCGGGTATCCAGCAAATAAGTCTCCAGACCCGCACGGACGCCGGCGGAAAAATGTCCGGGTTCCAGCACAATACCCACTTTATTGCCCCGGGAGCGCAACACACGCCCCAGGTACAAACAGCGAGACACGTGCCCCATCCCACCGCCATGGTCGCTGGGAATGAAAAGCACATCAGGCATTCACGGCTTCCCCCCGAAAGGTCAGCACTTCCACGGTTCCCCGGGTACCATTCACTCGCACACGATCCCCTGTTTTCAATTTGCGGGTGATATCCGGAATGCCGGCCACCATGGGAATGCCATACTCCCGGGCAATGATGGCCCCATGGGACAACGCCCCTCCAATCTCGGTAACCACCGCCGCGGCCAGTATAAATAGAGGCGTCCAACCGGGATTGGTCGATCGGGTTACCAGGATATCGCCCCGCCGCAAGGTAGAGAACTCTGAAGGAGAACGTATTACCCGAACAGTCCCCTCCACCACGCCATTGCTGCAGCCGATTCCCTGGAATAGACCGGGAGCATCCTGGTGAGATTCCGCTATCGGATACCAGTCTTTTCCAATCTGCTCAATTTTCTTGGGGTGGCTCATTTGTAAATACATCCTCCGTTCGTTGCGGCGTTCCCGGATGAGCTGATGGGGGGTTCCCATACTCAAACGCCCCCTCTGTAACAGCTGGTTTATTTCATGGATTTTCAGGAAAAAGATATCCTCCACCTGAGCAATCATGTTTCGTTTCACCAAATCGTCGGCAATGATCAGCAAATGCCTTTTCAGTTCCCCGTGTTGACGCACCAGAATTTGCTTCAAATTTTCCCGTTCGGTGCTGAAAAATTCGGCTTTTTTCAGGACGTGCCGAAATACCCACCGTTTCGCCCACCGCAACGGCGGTTGGAAGGCCCGATCGGCCCGGTGGATGGTCGCCGCCCGCTGACGCTTCAGTTTCTCTTTCTCTCGAAGAAAATCGTATTCATCGATGGTTTGAAGGAATCGTTTCAGATTGAAAAAAATATACGCCTTATTTTCCCACCATCGCGGATACAGGAGTTCAAACTCGTTCATAGATCCGTGCCCGAATGCTTCCAGATACTCTTCGATCCATTGCAAAACATAAACTCCATTGGTGGTACGATTTAAAGCCTCTTCCAGTTGATCGGCCTCATGGCGAAGAAACAACTCCACCACATCGGGATACTGAACCATCCGTAACGCCAGCCGCCATAAAGCGATGCCGCTGCGAGCACTTTCGGCGGCATCCAATCCGGATAATAACTGATCGGCCTGTATGGGCGGATCGGTCTGCACCCAGTGCCTGCACAATTTGTCCAACAGCTGATAATAAAGTTCCCCCAGAATAGTGGCGGAAACATGTAAGGCCATCACTTTCTGATGATAATTCACAATGGTTTCCACCTTCTGGAAATGATCGGCTATCCGCGAAAGAGGGCTGCAACGGATTTCGCGATACCAGTGCCTGTAAAACTTCCGCTCGGTCCGACGAATTGCCCGGGGCAACCATAGAACAAAATATCCGAATCGAATCAGAAAGCGAAGGGTACGCCCGATAAATCGAATCAGGCCTGATAATTTTTGCCCCACAGAAGTCGGCCGCTCCCTCCATGCTTTGAAAAGTGTACCCAGGTAAAATTTCTGCAATGTTTCATCAAACAACGTTCGGTTGAAATAAACTTTACCGTTAAAGGTTTCGAAAAGGATCAAATCAGGATCAGACACCACCCCATTTTTCCGCAAAAAAAACTGAAAGGCCTGATTGGTAATGGGTTTTAAGATACTCCAGGTCAATGGGGTCACCACATCAGGGATCACTTCGCCGACGTTCTCGTCCGTCCAGAGGAAGCTTTTGGGAGCGTGAACCACCGCCGTGACGGGTCGAACCTGAAGCAAATACAGTTTTCCCTTTTCGAAGGCCCATTCTACATCCACATGGGTGCGGTAATGGTTTTCCAGCCCCATGATCAGTTCGGGAAGGACGTTTAACTCGCCGGGATAATCCGGTGGAGTGGCCGAAAGGCACCGAAAACTGCGACGGTGGAAGACAATCCGCTGGGGATTTACCTTTCCGCTGACCAGTTTTTCTCCGATTCCCTTGACGTATTCCACAACGATTTCGTTTACCTGTGCTCCTGCGGGATTGATGGTAAAGGCTACTCCGGCGAAGTCGGGCTTCACCATCCGCTGCACGATGACGCCCATGCCAATGCGCGTAAGCGGCAAGCGTTTCTGCTTATGGTATAGGATATTGTGCCAGTTCCATTCCGAAGCCCAGACTTTCCGGACGGCCTGGGAAACATCTAAAGAATTGGGCGGTACGTTTAATACCGTTTCAAATTGCCCGGCAAAGGAATGATCCACCGCATCTTCTTTAACCCCCGAGGATCGTACAGCCAGGGTATCGCCTCGGCGCAAATGCAGCTGTTGGAGTCCTTCGTTAAGAGCCTCCACCACTCCCTCGGGAAAGGCATCGGTAAAAAAATGCTGTTGAATTTCCTTCACCCGGGGTTCCCATGCGGAAGGGTCTTCCTCCTGTTCAATGGTTTTTTGTATCTTTTCGATCAATGGTTCCAGGTGGTTAATCCGGATAAACTCCCGAAACGCATCCACCGATAGAAAAACGCTGGGAGGAACGGCATAGCCGAATTGATGGGCTTGCCAGAGGTTCCAAGCTTTACTGCCGATCTGTTCCGGCTCGGGAGTGTCTGAGAGTAAAAAAATGTAGCGTTTCATAACCACATTTCCTCGTGAAAAGACTGAATCCGCCGACCATGATGCTCCCATACAGTGCGAAAGCGTAAATACTTGGCATTAGCCAGAAGAGGTTGCAGAAACGTCAGCCGCCATTTGGTGACGTAAAACTGAAGCACTTCCCGAAATTTGCCCCACCCGGCGAGTTTGGGCGATACCGTCGGAAGGTAAAACGATACCGCATCCACGCAGTGGCTCTTCAGCGGTCGAAACAGAAACTCTCCGAACGTTGTGTCCAGGCGCCATACGCCGTTTTCCACCGATTTTTCCGGATGTTCATCCACCCGGATGCGCTCCTTTTCGATCAGCAAGGCCACCGTCCGTTTTCGGTTGTGCCGATCGATGATTTCCCCGAAGATCAGAAGTTGATGAGGCATATAAAATTTGGCCCAGAACCAGTGCCGTATACTGCGCTTAAAATTGACCGTACCGGCGTTGTAATCATGATAACCGGCCCCTTCCACGGTCAAGACCTGCCCGTTCC
>WFTQ01000008.1 GCA_015485355.1 bacterium
ATTAAAATCAGTTCAAACAAAGGAAGCCTCATGGTCCGACATTTCTGGATTATTCTTGGGATGTTGTTCTTTATGGCGGGGTGTGCGGTATTCGTGAAGAAGCCTGCTCCGCCCCCGCCCTCTCCCGAAGAGATTGAAATCCAGATGGAAAATTATGTGTCCAACGGCATCGACTATTTTAAGCGCCAGAATTTTCGGAAGGCCATTGAGCAATGGAAGAAGGCGCTGGCGCTGATTCCCGAAGATGCGGAAGTGCATAATTTTCTTGGAATTGCCTATCACCGTGTGGGCAGGCTGGACAGCGCCATTAGGGAATTTCAAGCGGCCACCCGCCTGGACCCGGAATATTATCAGGCCTGGAATAATATCGGGTACATGTACTTTCTGAAGGGGGATTACAGGGGGGCTCTGGTTTATTTCGAAAAAGCCATCGAAATTAATCCGTACTACGAACAGGCCCTGCTAAATCGGGAAAAATGTCAGGAAATTATTGAGGGGAGACTTCCCATTCAGGCACTGGAGATTTACGAAAACGCCGCCCGAATGGATAGTCTGGAATTGAAAATTCAGAATTACAAAAAGGCCCTTTCCATTGATTCGAATTACGTGGATGCCTGGAACAATCTGGGAGTGGCGTACTATTACTACGGTTATGTCGACTCCGCCGTTTATTGTTTCAAAAAGGCCCTGCGGTTGAATCCCGATCATCCGGAGGTTCATAATAACATCGCTTTTATCCTGGATGCCAGCGGTCGGTATCAGGATGCCATTTCGCATTATCAGCAGGCCATCCGATTGCGGCCCACATATGTGACGGCGATGATCAACCTGGGGGATACCTATTTTCATATAAAAGATTTTGAATCCGCCCGCAAAATATGGGAATTGGCCCGCCAGATTGATCCCAATGATCCCGATATCGATCAACGTTTGGCCCGTGTTCTTGGCCGATCCACTGAAACGGAATCTGCAGGAGGACAGGAATGAACATCTATGCGGTATTAATGGCCGGGGGTGTGGGTACGCGATTCTGGCCGCGCAGCCGAAGCCGAAATCCCAAACAGGTATTGAATATTGTCGATCACGATACCATGATCCAGGCCACTTATCGGCGTCTGGAGGGACTGATCGATCGCGATCATCTTATCATTGTAACCCATTATGATCAAAAAGAGATCATCCAGGATCAGTTGCCGGACCTGGAAGAGGACAATTTTATTCTGGAACCCTTGGGACGGAATACGGCCCCCTGTATAGGGTTGGCCGCCGTTCAAATCGTGGTGCAAGACCCCGATGGCATCATGGTGGTGTTGCCGGCCGATCATCTGGTAAAAAATGTGGAAGAATTCCAGCATGTGGTGAAGTTGGCGGCTCGATTTGTCGGCGAAAATGATGGGCTGGTGACCCTGGGCATTCAACCCACCGAGCCTGCCACGGGGTACGGGTATATTCAGCGAAGCGGAAAAGTGCAAGAACTGGATGGGCACACCATTTACCGGGTAAAAACATTCGCCGAAAAACCCAATTACGAAACCGCGGTGCGCTTTCTTGAAAGTGGCGATTTTTACTGGAACAGTGGCATGTTCATCTGGAAGGCGTCGACCATTTTACAGGAGATCAGCGAAAAACTGCCCGAAATTTACGAAGGTTTAATGGAAATAAAAGATCACCTGGGCCAACCGAATTATTTCGACAAAGTCGCCGATGTCTATCGACGCATTCGCAGCATTTCAATCGATTACGGCGTGATGCAAACGGCCGAAAATGTGTACGTCATCCCCACGGACATGGGATGGAGCGACGTGGGGAGCTGGGAGACCGTTTACGAGATCTCTCCCAAGGATAAAAACAAAAACGCCGCGTTCTGTAAGGAGTTAGTGGCTGTGGATAGTGGCCGGAGTTATGTGTATTCCCCGGACAAGGTGGTTGCTTTAGTCGGGGTGGAAAATTTGATTGTTGTGGATACGGGCGATGCGTTGTTGATCTGTAAGCGTTCTCGGGCCCAGGATGTGCGGGAGGTGGTGGATCGCTTGAAAAAGAAAGGACTGGATGAATACCTATAGACGGTTAAGGCGGCGATGCGGCGTGCCATACGAATGAAAAAATTGAACGTCCGTAAAAAACGGACGCTTCCACCGGCCTCTGCGGAGGAGCGGGAGTTGCTCGATCAGTTGTGCCAGGCCGTTCAAAAGCTGGGAGTGGAAGTGAGATTGGAAAGCGGTCATTTTAAGGGCGGCATTTGTAAAATTCACGGTGAAAAAGACGTGCTGTTTATCAATAAAACATTGTCCATCGAGCGGCAACTTTCTACAGCACTGGAAGCGTTGAAGTTGCTGGATCATCGGCGGATTTACCTTCCCCCGAATGTTCGAGACCTGCTGGAGCCCGGCGGGAAGGAGAGCTAAACGAATTGGCAAGGTCATAAACAGGGGTGGGTCTATGAAAGATTCGGGAAACAGAAAGTCGCCACGGGTGGAGGCAGAACACTTCGTCTCCTTTCATCTTTTCGATGACCAGGGGAACGTGACCCTGGAGGGCATGGCCCTTAGCCTGGATTTGAGCCGGGAAGGCATTTTAATAGAACATCGGGACGAAATCCCGGTGGGCGCCAAGGTGAAAATTATGGTGGCGGTGGGCGACGACGTGGTTCCGGTGATGGGAACGGTCAAACACAGCGAAGAGGTCGAAGAACGAAAGTTCCATATGGGAATTCATTTCGAAGATATGACCGAGGAAAAGTTGCAACGCATCGCCGAATATCATCCGGAGATCCTGCAGGGCGGTGCCTAAGCCCTTATCCCCGCCTGGGTAGTCTTCCCTTTTTCCTCCGTACCCTGTATAAGATGCTTCCGTTGGTGTGGATGTCCCCATCCTTAAAAACCCTCCCGGCGGCGCAGCCTGGCCGGTCGGCTTCTTCCCCAATCGATTCGAGGGCCTTTAACGGATGCCGCCTGAACCGGAAATTCATCTTTGTTTGCCCCGCATGGCGGTTCAAAGGTTACTGGAACAATAAAATGGGTTTCCTCTGCTCAGATAATCGGTTTAACTTTAGGGTTTACATCCGATGTTTGAGGAAGTGGAATTTTATGAGAAAGCACGAAAACCATGTTTCCCCCGGTGTGGGGGGAGGACGAATCCGGGTTACGCTGTCGGGTGCGGCGGTCAGAGGAATTTTCTGGATGCTTTTGTCGGCGGGGGTTCTATCGGCCGGCGAAAATATTTTTCACAGGGCCGATCGTCTGTACCGGAATGGCAGATACCAGGATGCCCTGCAAGCTTACAGGGTGGCGTTGCAGCAGTATCCTCATTTGGGTAAAAATTCCCTGTTGATATCTGCCAAAATAGGTATGTGTTTTTACCGGACCGGACAATATCGGCGGGCTTCTCGAATATTTGAATTAGCATCTCGGGAGGCCTCTGCGATTCAAGATTTTCTGCGGTTTTTTCACATAAAGTCCCGGTTCCTGGCAGAGCCGGGGCGTATGCCCGTTGGGGACTTAAGAAATTTCGAAGCGCGGTTTCCCCAAAGCCCCCTGACAGTGGTCGCCGATTCCTTGTTGGGAGAATATTATTATCGTTTTGGGGTTTGGGATTCGGCGGCCATTTTTTACCGAAAGGTACTCTCCCGCTCCGGGCAACCTTCGGGGAAGACGTATTTTCGCTTATTCCAGGTCAGTCTCTTACGGCGGGATACCACCGCAGCGGAAAAATATGCCCGGAACGTGTTGCAAAAGGTTCCCGGGGATACCCTTGCCCTGCAAGCTTTACAATGGCTTCGGGCTCGTTTTGAACAGACGGGCAAAGAAAGTCTGTTCAAAGATATGGTGGATTATTTGTTGCGACAGAAACGCTTGAGGGAAGTGGAGGGTTTGCTGAACCGTTATGCCGCCCTTCGAGGAAAAACAGATTTTTATCAGTTTCAGCGCCTGCGCTGGTTGTATCGCTCCGGGCGGTATGGAGAGGTGATCCGGATGGCCTCTCGCAAAGAGCGGTATTTTCGCCACCCGAAATATTACCGGGATGCGGATTTGTACCTGGCCCGGGCCTATCTGCGATCGGGGCAACGCCGGCGCTCCATCGAGGTGTACTTGCACTTTCAGAGGCGATACCCCGGGGATAAACTGGCGCCGGAGGTATTATGGAAGGCCGCCTGGTTAAGCGAGGAAGAATTCCGGTTCGAACGGGCCCAAAGGGTCTACCGTTTGCTGGCTGAAAGGTATCCCCGATCTTCCTTTGGTCCCGAAGCTCGTTTTCGAGAAGGCCTGATTGCCTATCGGAAAACGGCGTATCGGAAAGCCCGCCGGCTTTGGGAGCACCATTTGAATCGGGAGACCCACCCGGATTCCCGAATGCGTTTAAAGTACTGGATTGCCAAAACGTACCTGAAGGAAGGCGATTTTTTGACGTACTGGGAACGATTAGGGGAGTTGGCTGAACGTCCTTTTCAAACATATTATAATCTAAAGGCCTTTTTATTGACTCGGGACGGCCGGGGGCTGCATCGGCGGATCGATTCGATTCTCTGGAACAGTCATCGCTCCCAACTCTCTCTATTGCCCGAATATCTGGAATCCATGGAGCGCTTTGTCCTCATCCGGGAAATCTTCGGAGCGCGGTATTTTGATCTGGAATATCGGTTTGTTTTGCGAAGGGGCAATGCCGACTGGAAATTCTGGTATGCTCTGGGAGAATTGCAAGAGCGCTTGGGCAATTATGGCAGCGCCTTTCGGCTGTTTCGTCGGGTGTTTTTCCGTCAGTTCGCCGGTAGAAATTGGGAAGAGGTATTGTTTATTTTTAAACGCCTTTATCCCCTTTATTATTTTGATCTGGTCCATCAGAATGCCGCCCGGTGGGGACTCTCTCCGGCCCTGATTCTGGCGATCATGAAAAAAGAAAGTGCCTTTGAAACGCGCATTACCTCGTACGCCAATGCCTATGGTTTGATGCAGCTTATTCCCCCAACCGCCAGGCAAGTCAGCCGGCAATTGGGTCAAACTTTAAAGGATAATCTGCAATTATTTGATCCAGCCCGCAACATTTTATTGGGGAGCTATTATTTTCGTTCACTGATGAGGCGCTTTCAGGGGAACCTCTATTACGCACTGGCGGCCTATAATGCAGGCCCCGGACGTGTGGATCGATGGAGTAAAGTTCTTTCTACCGAAGACGATGATTTTTTCATGGAAAATATTGAATTCGAACAAACGCGCCGGTATGTCCGGGTAGTGATGCAGTTTTACTGGACCTATTCTCTGCTGTTGTTCCCGGGCAAAACGCCGGAAGAGTTATTGCTGTTTCCAGAAAATATTATCAACCAAACAGAAACGAGATCCAGTGGTCGACTGGAGTAAACAAAATAAAACCGGTTGTTGTGGAGAGAATCATGGAAGGATTCGTCAGGCGTTTTTTAGGGATGATTATAGGGTTAATGCTTTTGGGGGAGTTATGGGGCAATCCCCATCATTTTCCCTATCGTCAGGAGCTGGCGGGGGAAATTCAATTCTGGAAACGCATTTTCACAGAATTTTCGCGGCATCAATATGTGTTGCACGATTCTGAATATCCCTTTGTTATTTATAAAGTTGTCACCCTCGATTCTACCGTAAGCCACCAACAACGGCGCCGGATATTGAATCGGGAGAAGCAGAGGGTCAAGACAATTCTGGAACGGTTACATCGGTATCGGGATCGGCCGGAAGCTTTAAGCGAGTGGGAACGGAAAATATGGCGCCAGTTTCGAGCCATTTCCGAGCCCGATAAGTTTCTGGCGGCCAGCCAACGGATACGGGCCCAACAGGGCATTCGAGAAAATTTTTATCAAGGGGTATTGCGTTCGCAGGCCTACCTGGAATACATCCGCAAAGTGTTTCAACAGATGGGGCTGCCCGAGGAGCTTTGCTATTTGCCCCATATGGAATCCTCTTTCAATCCCGGGGCAGTGTCCAAAGTGGGGGCCGTAGGAATGTGGCAATTTATGCGGGCCACAGCGCGTTGGTATATGAAGGTCAACTCTATTATCGATCAGCGTTGGGATCCTTTCGCCTCCACCCACGCGGCCGCCCGGTTGCTTAAGCACAATTACGAGGAGCTGGATGACTGGGCTCTGGCTATTACCGCTTACAATTACGGCCTGGCGGGAATGAAGAAGGCGAAACGTCAGCACGGTAAGGATTATCTTAAGATCCGACAGAATTATTTAAGCCGCCGCTTCGGCTTTGCCTCGCGCAATTTTTATCCGGAATTCCTGGCAGTGGTGGAGATCATGGACAGCCTGCAGCACTATTATCCCGATCTGGTTCGGGTGCCGTCCTTCACCTTCCATGAAATGGTTTTGCCCGAACCAGTGAATCTGAAGCGCCTTATTCAGGATTTGAACCTGGATCCCGAGAAAATGAAAGTGCTTAATGCGGGATATCGGAAAAAGGTTTGGATGGGCAGGCTGGAAATACCTGCCGGCTATCCGCTTCGCTTACCCCGGGAAGTTGCTCCCGAAACGGTATATGCCTATCTGGAACGGCAAAAAGGCCGGCGCGGGCAGGTATTGCTGGCGACCCGGCAACCCCGTCCCCATTTTCCGGAGTCGCTGTTGGAAACACTCAGGCAGCTTTCCTTCACCAACCATAAATTGGGAGTGGCGGAAGGGGCCGATGTGAATGCAGAACGGCTTATCCTGCGGCAGGGAACCGCTGCCGAAAAGTTCCGGGTCCGTGGTGGACCCCATAAAGGTCCGGGAGGGGTTTTAGGGGAAGGCCCCGTGGCGGATCCGGCGATGCCCGCAGGGCCCTCCCCCGATGCACTCCTGGCCTATCTGGAGGACATCGACCGGTTGAACCGGTGGCCCCTCGATCCGTCTCCTCTTGAGGATGCCGGGCGACGGGGCTTTCGGGACGTGGGGTTGGAATCGGCAGGTTTGGGCTTGACCCCGAAAGAGGGTGAAGGATCGGTTGGACATTTCCGGGCATTGGCCCGGGCCCTGATGCGAAACCAGAATCCCCGGCGATGGCCCTCGCCGGCCCCCATCCCGGTTGCACGGGAAGAGTTGCCCGCGTTGGCCTCTGTTATCCATCGGGGGGGAGCTCCGGTGGGTCGAGGGGCTTCTCCGACGCAGGATACGTATTGGGCCCTGCTGGAGACCAGTTTAATGCCTTCCGGAAGCCCTCAACCATTGGCTTCTTCCCGTCGGCCGCCCGCCGATGAACGTTCGCTCCTGGCGGCCTCATCCAGGGCCCCCCTGTTTCGCCAACGGGCTTCGTTTTCCGTGGCTTCCACGGAAGTCCTGGGGCCGGCGTTTGGACCCAATTCGGAAGCCGAAGGGGAGCCATGGCGATTTTCCCAGGGGGCAACCGATTTACCTACCTACGGGGAAAACATCCATTGGGGCGAAATCCTGCGGTTGATGCATCAGCGGTTACAAGTGGATGGGGGCTATATCAATGTTTTTCCGGGGGAAACACTGGGGCATTATGCGGAATGGCTCCGGGTGCCGGTGGCGCGTTTGCGGCGGTTAAATGGTCTGGGGCATCGATCTCGCATTTTGATTGGCCAGCGCTTGCGGCTGGATTTTTCGCAGGTGACGGAGGAACGGTTTCTGACCCGGCGGGTGGCTTTCCACGCCCGATTATTGAAACAATATTTGCCTCCCGGCGGGCGGTATCGTTTAGTGGAACATCCCATTCGTCCCGGGGAAACGCTGTGGTCTCTGGCCCATAAAAAGTATAAATTTCCAGTAAATCTTTTGCTTTATTTTAATGATTTAAATAAATTAAGGCGGTTATATCCGGGAGAGAGGATAAAGGTACTGATTCGGGAGCGTTGACAAAATGAGGAGGAGTGCCTGTTTATGAAAATTAAGGAAAAAATTGAAGGGGATATTGCAGTTCTCACGATTTCCGGAAATATGATGGGAGGACCGGAGACCACGGCCTTGCACGATAAAGTGAAGAGTCTGATTGCGGATGGGATCAAGCGAGTGGTCATCGATCTAAAAGGAGTAAAATGGATTAATAGCTCCGGTTTGGGTACTTTAATGGCCTGTATGAGTTCTTTAAAGAATGCGGGCGGAAAATTGAAATTAGCCAGTGTTACCGACAAGGTTCAGAGTGTATTAATGATCACCAAATTAATTCAGATTTTTGAAACTTACGAAAATGCTGAACGAGCCGTAGCCAGCTTTGTGGAAGAAGAACGTCATGGCACCGGCTCGGGATAATTTCGGATAAGCCAAACAGACCCAATACAGGGGTGACTAGAAAGCAATCACCTTTTTCATTTTCCATGGCGTTGCAGCGGTGAGGGAAAAGGATGGTTCCTTGATGGCTCGAAAGTCACCCCTTCCGGCATATGAAATTGGTAATCCAACATAAATGGGATTTAACCTTCCCGGAAGCCCGGCATCTTCAGCAGGAATTGCGTTCCCAGGTCGATGTTTCGACCTCGCTGGATATCTCTCGGATTCAAATCGTAGCCGCCGCCGATATTTCCTATTCCCGGAAAGGGGGGGACCTCTTCGGCGTGGTGGTGCTGTTGCGCTTCCCGGAATTGACCCTGCTGGCCACCTACGCCCATCGCATGAAGGTGCCGTTTCCCTACGTGCCCGGATATTTGAGTTTCCGGGAAGTTCCCTTGCTCATCCCCATTTTTGAACAAATGGAGGCCGATTTTGATGTCCTTTTGTGCGATGCCCAGGGCATTGCTCATCCCAGGCGTTTTGGGCTGGCTTCCCATCTGGGAGTCCTGTTGGATAAACCGTCCGTTGGATGTGCGAAATCCCGGCTGGTGGGCGACTATCGGGAACCGGGCCCCGAAAAAGGCGATTATACGTTTCTGTTGGATGGGGAAGAGCCCATTGGTCTGGTGCTGCGAACCCGCAGGGGGGTTAAGCCGCTTTTTGTTTCCCCGGGACACCGCACCGACTTTGAAAGCGCTCGCAACATAACCCTGGCCTGCGTCACCCGTTACCGGATTCCGGAACCGCTGCGTCTGGCCCATCGCATTGTCAACACAATCCGAGCCCAGGAAAGGGAAGGAACGGTTTCATGACCTCTAAAAAGGAAACCTCTGATTTGGAAGACCGCCTTCAGGCATTAACGTCTGCCCTGAAGCAGAAGGAAAAAGAAATTTATTCCATCCAGCGAATCGGCAGGGCATTAAGCTCCACCCTCAAACTGGACGATCTCCTTCGCCTGATCATGCAGGAGATTACGGTGCTGATGGACGCCGATCGCAGTACCCTGTTTCTGGTAGATAAGAATCGGGGTGAAATTTGGTCCAAAATCGCCCTCAAGGCGGAGGTGAAGGAGATCCGGCAAAAATTGGGCAAAGGGATTTCCGGCCATGTGGCTCAAACGGGTGAGACGATCAACATCCCCGATGCTTACAATGATCCGCGTTTCGATCCCAGTACCGATAAACGCACCGGCTATCGTACACGCTCTATATTGTGTATGCCGGTCTGGGAACCGCTGAGCAGCGGTGAACAACGCGAGATTATGGGGGTCATTCAGGTTCTGAACAAGAAAGATGGGCACTTTACGGAAGAGGATGAGGCCCTCCTCGAGACCCTGTCCTCCCAGGTTGCCATTTCCATTGCCAATTCGCGGTTGTATCATCAACTGGAGGAGAAGTACCAGGAAATTGATCTGCTTTACGATTTTGAGCAGCAGTTAAGCGAGGTGTACGAATTGCCGCGGCTGTTGCACCAGTTGTTGGAGAAAACGTTATCGCATCTGGGGGCGCAGTGGGTTCTGGCGGCTTTTCCCATGGAAAACCGAATCGTTTTTGTGGGTGCAGGCCCCCAAGGCGAGGCGGTGTACGATACCCATGGCCGGGTTCATCCGGACTGGTTGCATTTTATGCAGTATCCTTCGCTGGAGGCCTTACAACAGAACGCCGAATGGTTACAAAGCTATTTCCGCCTAGAAAAAGCATTGCCGTTGCAGGCATTGTCGGTTTTATTTTCGCCCATGCCGATGGGAGAAGGCCGGGCGGGCGTGCTGATGGCGCTCGGCATCGAAACCGGCGATTTCGAACAGCTGGAGGATCGTCAGAAAATGGTCGATCTGGTGGCCCAGAAGATTATCCGGGCGGTGGAGCTTCATAACCTGCGGGAAAGTCTGATCAAGCGGGAACGGCTGTCCGCCATCGGACAAATGCTCAGTACCATCGTTCACGACATCCGGGGTCCGGTGAATACCATTTATGGATTTGTGGATTTAGTCGCCGATGAAGCGACGACCCCGGAAGAACGCCAGGAGTTTTCCCGGATTATTCGTCAGGAGATCCAGTCCTTGATGAACATGGTAACCGAAGTGTTGGATTTCGCCAAGGGCAAAACCAGTATTCTGCCAAGAAAGACCAGCGTTAAGAAATTGATGGAACGGTTCAAGCCGCGGCTGGAGCAGATGTGCCGGAGCTTCCAAACTCACCTGCATTTGAATGTCCAGAGCCGGCAAATTTTATACGCGGATGAGGAAAAGCTGGTACGGGTGTTTTATAATATTACCAAAAATGCGATCGAGGCCATGGGAGAAGGAGGGGAAATGTTCATCCGGATACAGGATGATGACGGGTATGTGGTTTTCGAATTCCAGGATACCGGTCCGGGGATTCCACCGGAAATTCAGGAGAAGTTGTTTGAGTCGTTCGTGACCAGTGGCAAAAAGAGCGGCACGGGTTTGGGGCTGGCGATTGTGAAAAAGATTGTTGATGAACATCGCGGTCACATCGAACTGGAGAGCGCAATGGGAAAGGGCGCCACTTTCCGAATTAAAATCCCGGTAATGAGCAAGGAAACCTGAATGACGGCTTCCAAAGTACCCAGAGATGTGGTTGTTTTTTACCATCCCATCTTCGAGCATCATCTGGAGGGGATCCAGCATCCGGAGTGCCCCGAACGGTTGAAAAGCATTCGACGATTTCTCGATCAACAGGGCTTCTGGAAGGAATTGAGGCGGGTGGAGCCTGCGATGGCCGATCAGAAGTGGATCGAGAGCAATCATGCGCCATCCTATATTCGACGTGTCGAGCAGGCGTGTCAGTCGCCCCCGGCGGTACTGGATCAGGGCGATACCGTCGTCACATCGGAATCCTACCGGGCCGCCCGGTATGCCGTCGGTGCCGCCATCGAGGCTGTGGACCAGGTGATGCATCGGGAAACGAAAACGGTGTTTTGCGCGCTGCGACCTCCCGGACACCATGCAGAATACGATCAAGCCATGGGTTTTTGCCTGTTTAACCATGTGGCCATTGCCGCCAATTACGCCCTTCAACGGCATGGTTTGGAAAGGGTCTTCATTCTGGATTGGGATGTGCATCACGGCAACGGTACCCAGCACAGTTTCGAAGATCGTGCCGATGTGTTTTATTGCAGCATTCATCAGTGGCCGTTGTATCCGGGTACGGGGGCGGCTTCGGAAAGGGGCCGGGGCGTTGGGGAAGGCTTTACCCTGAATATTCCCCTGCCGGCCGGCAGTGGCGACGAGGTCTATTTTCGGGTTATGAGAGACCGGGTGATGCCGGAAATCGAAAAATTTGCCCCCCAGTTGATTCTCATTTCCGCCGGATTCGATGCGCATGCGGGCGATCCGTTGGCCGGCATGCAACTTTCGACCGAGGCATTTGACCATCTAACCCGGATGATCGGTCAGGCGGCTCGTCGGGTAAGAGCCGGGGGAATCATCTCCCTTCTCGAAGGGGGCTATCATCTGGCTCATCTGGCCGAAAGCGTGTGGGTGCATCTACAGGCGTTAAATGACATCGCCGGGGAACTTTAACTTTTCCCGGATGTTTGCTATAACAGCCAACCCGAAACAGGGTCGTAGATGTGGGAGTCCCATGAAATGGTTTGGATTAACCCAAGCGAGTGGGAGGAGGTGAGCCATGAAAGCCATGTTTTGGGGCTGGATCAGTTTGTTATTGGTGATGAATGTGGGAAAGATGAGCGAAGTGCCGAAACGAACACCCGAAGACGCCTACAAGGCTGCCCGCCTGCGCATGGTGGAGACCCAGATTCGTGCGCGTGGGGTTAAAGACGAACGGGTGTTGAAAGCCTTGGAAACCGTGCCCCGGCATCGGTTTGTCCCCGAACACTTGTGGGAAGAAGCCTATGCCGATGAACCGCTTCCCATTGGTTTCGGGCAGACCATCTCTCAGCCCTATGTGGTGGCGTATATGACCGAACAGCTCCGATTACAGGAGGATGAAAAAGTGCTGGAAATCGGCACGGGCTCTGGCTATCAGGCGGCCGTTTTAGCGGAATTGGCCCGGGAAGTGTATACCATCGAGATTGTTCCGGAACTGGGACGCCGGGCGGAAAAGGTGCTGAAAGAACTGGGCTATGAGAACGTGCGGGTGCGCATTGGGGACGGATACCGGGGGTGGCCGGAGGCGGCCCCTTTCGATGCCATCATTGTCACGGCGGCTCCGGATCATGTTCCCCAGCCTTTGCTGGAGCAATTGAAAATCGGGGGACGAATGATTTTGCCCCTGGGAGATTTTTATCAGGACCTGGTGCTGATCACCAAAACCGAAAAAGGGATTAAAAAAGAAAGAAAGATTCCCGTACGTTTCGTTCCCATGACGGGCGAGGCGGAAAAGCATTAGCCAAATGCCCCGTTCGATCGGGTAAAACACCGGGCGATCCCGAGGTGGACCTTAGGGGAGTGATCCCCTTTTCTTTTATAAGCGTCTGGATCATGGGCGCGTGGGGCTGACCGGCGTCCCCCGAACGCTAAAATCCGGATGCAGGGGAAGAGACGATTGAAATTCTATTAAGGATTGTGCGGGTTTTATTTTAAATTACACCAATCGATTGGAAAATATGGATGAACGGCCGATGTACAAGTAATTGATTGGATGTACAGAGTATGGATGGGTTACGCAACGAGGAATTGGATCAGTTATTGGCACCCTATTTTGAACCCGATTTTTGGGCTCGTCTTCAGGGGAAAGTGATGTACCGGGCCCGGGAATCCGATGTCCCTCCCGAACGGCTGGAGTTGCTCATACAAAGCTTGCTGGAACTGGGGTATGTGCCTCATCTGGAGAAACGGAATGGGGAACTGTTTTTGTTCATCGTTTCCCGCCGCAAACAACGGCAACGGGGCAAGATCTGGGTCAATGTATTCCTGTTTGGGCTGACCGTGCTCAGCACCATGGCTGCCGGTGCCATGCTGATCGGCCAAGATGTGTTCGCCGATGTCGGTTTAATTTTTACCGGCTGGCAATACGCCTTTGCGGTGCTTTTCATCCTCACCAGCCACGAAATGGGCCATTACATTGCGGCTCGCCGGCATAAGATCGATGTAACGCTTCCTTATTATATTCCCATTTTTCTGCCGGGATTTAACCTGGGCACCATGGGAGCCTTTATTAAAATCAAATCCCCTATTCCCAACCGCAGGGCATTGCTGGATGTGGGCGTCGCCGGCCCCCTTGCCGGCTTTGTGGTCAGCTTGTTTTTCTTGGCCTACGGGTATGCCACCTTGCCGGATTACGAAGGCATTATCGCCTATATTGAACAGATTCATCCCTGGCGGGTGAATTCCGGTGTTAACCTGGCGCTGGGCAAATCGATCCTGTTCGCCCTGTTTAATGATTGGATCGGGGGGGGACGTTTACCCATGAATGAAGTGTACCATTTCCCTTACATTTTTGCGGGGTGGATTGGTTTGCTGGTGACGGCCATCAATCTTATTCCCATCGGGCAACTGGATGGAGGGCATATCTTGTATTCCCTGTTGGGACAACGATCGCGGGCGGTGGGACTGCTGGCGTTTTTCGGCTTATTTATCCTGAACATTTTTCTTCTGGTGGAATACGCCACTCCCACCTGGCTGCTATGGATTATTCTGATCGTCATCCTGATCGGATTCCGGCATCCCCCAACCCTGAACGATTTTGTGGAATTGTCTCCCATGCGTCGTATCCTGGGTTGGCTTTGCCTGATCATCTTTGGAGTGAGCTTTATCCCCATGCCAATCTATATTCAGTAGCAGGATGCCGAACGGCTATTTAAGAAAGGATATTGTATGGTTCTCTACACAATCGCCGTCATCATATTGATAATGATCCTGGCAGTTCTGACCCTGGTATGGTTGCGCAAAGTCCAGTTCGACGCCGTTCATCGCAATTTTCTGGACCTGGTGGATCATTTCGGCGGTCGCGTGGTACGAGGGGGTTTTGCTATCCGCCCCCGCTATTCGGGAAATTTTAAAAACCAGCAGGTCTCGATTTCAATTTCTTCGGAAAGCTGGCAAAAACAGCGGCGGTTTTACATTGCCGTAACCATGCAATCCCGGGCCAAGATCAACTTCAGCATTATTTCCCGGGATTGGCTGGAAAGTCGTGAGGCCGAGACCAGAAAGAAAAGCCATGCTGTGGATTTGATGGATGGGCGCTATTTGCTGGAAGTCTCTAATCCCGGCCAACTGAAGAAATTAAACATCGCCTCTCTGAATAAAATTGTCGAAAGGTTGCACCCGTTTGCTTATGTGTTGATTGCCAAAACCGGCATTATTCTGGAACGCATCTCTACCAATTTAATTAAAGATACCGAGTTTCCCACGCTCAAAAAACTCTTGGAAAACGTCTATCGGTTAAAAGCCATCGTAGAAAAATAAGGGCCGTGCCGGGGATAACGCCCCGGCTTCCAATGATGCAGAAAAACACGAAAGATCAACGTGATGGGTGCCGACATGGATTTTAAAGCCGGTTATGTGGCTCTTCTCGGACCTCCCAATGTGGGTAAATCCACCCTCTTGAATCAAATCTTACAATTCAAGCTCTCCATCGTTACTCCCAAGCCCCAGACCACCCGAAAACGGGTGTTGGGGATTTTAAACGGGGAAAAATATCAAATTATTTTTATCGATACCCCCGGAATCATCGAACCGAAATACAATCTCCAGAAAGTGATGATGCACTATGTCCGCCATGCCATGGAAGACGCCGATGTCCTTTTATACATGGTCGATGCCGCTCGCCCCGCAGAGGATTTGGGGCCGATAAAAGAACAAATGCACCCCCTGGAAAAGCCGGTCATCCTGGCGATCAATAAAGTGGATTTGGTGCGCAAGGATACCCTGCTGCCCATGATAGATCACTATCGGAACGTCTATCCTTTTCAGGCTATCGTCCCTTTATCGGCATTGAAGAACGACGGTGTGGATCGATTGGTCCAGGAAATTGTCCGCTTGTTGCCTCAAAGTCCCCCTTATTATCCCTCCGATTACATCACTCCGGAGCAGGAACGGTTTTTTGTGGCAGAGATTATTCGGGAAAAAATCTTTTTGCTGTATGGGGAAGAAATTCCCTATTCCACCCATGTGGAGATCGAGGAGTTCAAGGAGCGGCCGGGACAGAAAGATTATATTCGTGCCCTGATTTATGTGGAAAAGCCTTCCCAGAAGGGGATTTTGATTGGAAAGCAGGGGCATGCGTTAAAAAAGGTCGGACAATACGCCCGGGAAGAGATTGAAGCCTTTTTGGGTCGCCCGGTTTTTCTGGAGCTGTTTGTAAAAGTGAATGAAGATTGGCGTCGCAAAGACACAAAACTACGACGGTTGGGGTTTTAAATTGGCCGGGGAAAAACGCAAATTGTTGTTATTCGACATAGATGGCACCCTGATTTTGACCGGGGGACGTGCCGGACGATTGATGCTGCGGTGCGTGGAACAGGAAGCCGGGCAAAGCCTGGAATATTCCGTGCGGGATTTTGTGGGGTTCACCGATCGCTTCATTATCCGTAAGCTGTTGCTGCGCGCCGGGGTAAAGACGGCAGAGGTGGAGTCCCGCATCGATCGGGTTATCGATTGTTATCTGCAAGCGCTGGGAAAGGTGCTTTCGGCGCCGGAGGCCATCCGGGTATTGCCGGGGGTAACGGAACTGCTTAGGGAGTTATCGACTAATGGCGAGGTTGCCCTCGGGCTGGTAACCGGCAATGTTCGCGAAGGTGCCCGGGCAAAGCTCTCTCCGGTGGGACTTTTCCAATATTTCCCTGTGGGCGCCTTTGGGGATGACGCCATGGAACGCCATCTTTTGCCCCCCATTGCCGTCGCCCGGGCGGAAAACCATTTTCAAACCCGTTTTCATCGGAAAAACATCTGGATTATAGGGGACAGTCCAAACGACGTGCGCTGTGCAAAACTGAATGGTCTCCGATGTCTGGCTGTGGCCAGCGGGGTGATCTCCAAGGAAGAACTGGCCGCCATGAAACCCGATGCTCTTGTAAGCAACCTCTCGCAGACCGAAGCAATCTTAAAGATTTTTAAGAATTGAAACGGTTTTCATACATTTCCCACAATGGGGTCTTCCCTTTGGAGTTGCGTTCCGGCTCAACAGGAAGACCCCCGGGCCGCAGGCACCCATGCCCTCAGCCCCGCGGGGCGATGGAGAGCCCCCGAGGTCGATGGATTGCTGCCCACCGGCGCCATGTTGGAACGGTGGAATCTGCCCGCTTCCGGCCCGCTTTGGTGCAGGGAGCGGTCCGGTTTGCCTGGATTGTGGGGCCATGCCTGCCCGCAGATTCGAGAATCGCCGCTCCGCATCGGTGGAAAAAGCGAACGAAGTTCTGGAATGAAAACCCTTCTCTCTGCGATGATCCGGAACTGTCTCATCCCCGGATACAGAAAATGGTAGTTTCCCCTTTCTCCTTGCGGATTTTAGATTAAAGTTTTTCCCTGCCGGGTTCGATTACAAGGTTGAATGAACAAGGAGGTTAACCATGAGGCGTATAGGGATGTATGTATATGGCCTACTGTTACTTACGGCCTTTTCGCTCCGGCCGGGCGAAAACGATATCACCCCTAAGCAGTATCTGTTCATGATCAAAGAGCTGGTACCTGGCATCCAGACCGTGGGCATTTTACGGAGCTCTTCGTCTGAAATGGGAAACTGGGTGGAAAAAATCGAGCGCGCCGCTGCCGTCATGCAAGTCAAAGTGGTCATTGCTGGTGTGGCGGATTTAAAAGACGTGGCCAAACAGTTTAAAAATCTGATAGAGACCCACAACATTCAGGCGCTCTGGGTATTTGAGGACGACCAGGTGCTGAATAGCACCGTGAGCCGGAAATATTTGATTAAGAATGCCAATCTTTCCAAGATTCCTTTATTTGCACCCAGTGTGGACTGGATCAATGAAGGTGGCTGTGTCAATTTGACCAAGGAAGGAGGAAAAGTTCAGTTGCGGGTCAATGAAAAAACCGCTCGTATCTTAAATCTTTCCATTCCGGAAAAATATCTACCCAACACCGAATTTCTGGCGCAAAAATAAGGGGAAGAGGCAATCATTATGTCCATTCGAATTTCTCGGGAAAGCTTACGTACGAAATTTATTGGGATTCTGACCGCCATTGTCCTGATCTGCTTTATAATTTTTTTTCTTTATTCCCGTCACACCACCAATAGTTATCAGGAAAAGTTTGTGGAGTGGAGTACCAAACTGACCGATGCGGTTAGCTCCCAGGCCGTGTATAGCTTGCTGATGGAAGATGAGGATGAATTAAAAAATCAGCTGGATGCATTGGTTGCGGCCAAAAGCATCGTTGCCGGAGGGTTTTTCCGTGCCGATGGGAAGCAGCTGGTATCGGTGGATGCCGCGGAGGTGGATTGGTTTCCCCGACAGCTGGGGGATCAGCCGGAAGCTCTCCGCTGGGTAAAGACCAATGCGGGCAGGCTTGCGCTGGCGGTCACGCGCCGGGTGGTCAATTACAGTACCGGCGATCTGGTGGGATACGGGCTTATGGTGTTGCCTGCGGATCAATTGCAGCGGCAAAAGAAGGTGCGGTCCTGGATACTGGTGGTCATGTTTCTGGGGTTTTCTTTTTTCGGGCTTCTGGTTTTTCTGGTGATGGATCGAAAAATCTTGCAGCGGGTGGATCGGCTGCGCAAGGCGCTTCATGAGGTGGCTCGGGGTAATTTTGATATCAATTTACGCATGGATCATCACGATGAGATCGGCGAATTGTACGAGTCCTTTAATCACATGCTGGAAAAGAATCGGGCGTTTATGAAAGAGATTCAGGCCCAGAAAGAAGAGGCGGAGAAGGCCCGTAGGGAAGCCGAGGAATTGAAGGATCAATCGCTGGTGCAGCAGGCTTATCTGGAAGGGCAGTTCCAGCGGATGCGGCAGGTGATCACGGCCGTAACGAATGGGGACTTGGCCGTGGAGTTGCATGCGGAGCAGCAGGATGCGGTGGGCGATTTGATGCGCAAAACCAATGAAATGATCAACGATCTTCGAAAAATCATCCGGGAGGTACAGGTGGCCGGCGAATCGGTGGCCGATGCCAGTCAGTTGATAAACAATTCCACGGTGGAAATTTCTCACAGTGCGGAAGAGCAAGCGCAGCAAACCGCCGAGATTGCCCAATCGATTGAACAGGTTACCCGGACCATAGCGGACTCTTCCCATCATGCCACGCAGGCGGCTGAAATGGTGAAGAGGGCTTCGGAATTGGCCATGGAGGGCGAAAAGGTGTTTCGAGAAACCCTGGAGGGCATGGGCAAAATCGCGCAGGTGGTCACCCGGGCCGCAGAAACGGTACAAGCCCTGGGTAATTCCTCCACCCAAATTGGGGAAATTGTCGAAGTCATCAACGAGATCGCCGACCAGACCAATCTTTTGGCTCTCAATGCCGCCATCGAAGCGGCCCGGGCAGGCGAACAGGGACGGGGATTTGCCGTCGTAGCCGATGAAGTGCGCAAACTGGCGGAACGTACGACCTCCGCCACCACCGAAATTTCGGGAATGATTCGCCGTATCCAAACCGATACCGACCAGGTGGTGATTTCCATGAACGAGGGTAGTCAGGAGGTTCAGGCGGGAATGAAACTGGCCGATCAGGCCACCAAGGCCCTGAATGAAATCATAGAATCGGTGAATCAAATTAATCATCGCATTGCCCAGTTTGCCGGGGTGATCCAGGAACAGTCTGCCGCCAGTGAACAAATTTCGCGCAACATCGACGAAATCTCCCAGGCGGCTTCTACGGTTTCCCGAGCCACCTCGGAACTGGCCCATACCGCTTATCAGCTGAACGAATTAACCCGAAAATTGAATCAGTTGATTTCACGATTCCGTACCGGGGAAACGTCCCCCCAGGCCGCCCCGACGGTCTACCAGCAAACACCCATGGCGGAATCGATTTAGGGGAAAAAAATCCAAGGAGGGATTGCCGTGGAACAGGTCCAATTGGATGAAGAAATCTACCAGATGGTCAGTTTTATCCTGAACAATGAGGAGTTCGGGGTGGATATCCTCAAGGTCCAGGAAATCATCAAAATGGTGGAATTGACCCGGGTGCCCAATGCCCCGGATTTTGTCGAGGGAGTCATCAACCTGCGGGGCCGCATCGTTCCCGTCATTGATCTGCGAAAACGATTCGGACTGCCTTCGGGAGAGGTGGATAAAAACACGCGTATCGTCATTGCCTCAGTGAATGACCTGGTCGTGGGATTCCTGGTGGATAAAGTGCGAGAAGTACTTCGGGTACCCAAGTCGGTCATCGAACCGCCGCCCGATTTAACCACCTCGATTCACACCGATTATATTACCGGAGTGGCAAAACTGGAGGATCGACTGCTTATCATTCTGGATCTGGAACGGATTTTGATGGCTTCGGAAAAGCAGGAACTGACACAAGTCAAAAGCGAGTCCGAAGAAGTTATGATCGAAAATTAAACCAAGGAGGGCAAGATGAAGTTTCTGGTTGTGGATGATTCCCCGACCATGCGGCGCATTGTGATCAATGCGCTTCGGCGGTTGGGTTATACCGAATTTGTGGAAGCCGAGGATGGTAAAGATGCGCTGGCGAAATTGCATGTGGAATCCATTGATTTTGTAATTACCGATTGGAATATGCCTAACATGTCCGGGCTGGATTTTGTAAAGGCGGTGCGCAGTAACGACCGGTTCAGCGATCTACCCATCTTGATGGTAACGACCCGGGGCATGAAGGAAGATGTCCTGGATGCATTGAAGGCCCGAGTCAATAATTACGTCATCAAACCCTTTACACCACAGGTTTTGAAGGAAAAGATCGAACAAGTGATTCAATCCATCGCATAATCGGCCCTCAACTAGTGGGAGAAATGAATGTCCATTCGCTTATTCATTGTCGATGATTCCGCGTTTATGCGGAAAGCGATCTCGATGATGGTGGAAGATGCCGACGATGTTCAGGTGGTGGGGACGGCCCGGGATGGCCTGGAAGCCATCGAGAAGATCAAGAAGCTGCATCCCGATGTGGTGACCCTGGATATTGAGATGCCCCGGATGGATGGTTTGACGGCATTGCGGCGCATCATGCAGGAGTGCCCGGTTCCGGTCATCATGGTAAGTTCCCTGACCTACGAAGGGGCCCGGGAGACCATCGAGGCATTGGAAACGGGGGCCATCGATTTCATCCCCAAACAGTTTTCTTTCGTTTCCATGGGACAGGTGGAAATCAAAGAACAGCTATTGCAAAAGATTCGTGCGGCCGCAGAATCGCGCTTTCGCCGGTTCCGAAAACGGATCGCTCGAAAACCCATCACGCCCCCGAAACAGATTCATTTTCCCCGGATGCCCTCGGTAAAGATCATTGTGGTGGGTATATCGACTGGCGGTCCCTTATCCCTTCAAAAAGTTATTCCCCGATTGCCGGCGGAGTTTCCCGTTCCGATTGCCATTGTTCAACACATGCCTCCCAATTTTACCCGTCTTCTGGCCGAACGCTTGGATAACCTGAGTGCCCTCCACGTGGTGGAAGCTCAGGACAATATGCCGCTTTCTCCAGGACAGGTTTTTATTGCTCCGGGAGGATGGCATCTTTATTTACGAAAACGGATCAACGGAACCCTGATCAGGCTCTCCAAAGAACCCCGCGATCTATTGTTTCGGCCCTCTGCCGACGTATTGTTTGAATCCGCCAGTCAGATTTACGGCAAGGATGTTCTGGGCATTGTAATGACCGGAATGGGAAAAGACGGTCTGCAAGGGGCCAAAAAAATCAAACAGGCCGGCGGAAAGATTATTGCCCAGGATGAAGACACCAGCGTGGTGTACGGTATGCCGCGTGTCGTGGTCGAGGCCGGTATCGCCGATGCCGTGTTGCCGCTGGAAAAAATCCCCCAAGCCTTGAGTCAGGCGGTGGGAATACAAACGGTGCCGATTTAAATCTTCTTCCCCGAACAGGGACAGAATGAATCCCCCACGACACCCGATCGCAAATGACGGGACTTGTGACGGATGCTTGGGCAAGCCGGTGCGCTCCATCCGAATTGCGGGAATTTGCTCGCCCTTTCTTCGGTGAAAGAACGTTTTAAAAATCCAGGAAAAAATTTTCGGTTCGGCACGAATTGAACTTGAAATTTTTACCGATTGTTCTTACCATCCTTTAAGGGAAAACCGTTCTTTAAAATAGGGAGGATGGTCTAATGGTTAATGGATATCCGACAACCCATTGGGG
>WFTQ01000009.1 GCA_015485355.1 bacterium
CAATGACATACGTCTTTTTCATCCCCTGTTTAACATACAACACTCGCGTCAGCAGCGCACCGCATTGTCCCACAATGGCACGTCCCAACTCGAAATGGACCAGCTGATCCGGTCTTCGCTTCAAAAACCGATCGAACACGGCAAAGTAGGCGGCGAAATCGGGAATGGAATGGGCATCCGGGTTCTGATAATCGATGCCCAGACCACCGCCAACGTTCAGGTGTACAATGGGCATCCCCTGCCGGTGAAACCATTCCTGAATCTCATTGACACGAAGACATAATTTTTTGAATACGTCCCGGTCGGTGATCTGAGAACCAATATGAAAATGCAGGCCCAGAAAGCGCAATCCCGGTTGTTGTTGCAGCAGGGTCACCGCGGTGGGGACATCGTGCCAGGAGATGCCGAACTTATCCTCTTCCCGACCGGTGGTGATATACTCGTGGGTGGGTGCGGCCACGTCGGGATTGATCCGTAAAGCGACGGGGGCAATCCGATCGTGCAACCGGGCCAGCCGAGCCACCACCTCTAACTCCTGAACCGATTCCACATTCAGGCAAAAAATATCCGATTGCAAGGCCAGCTGAATCTCTTCATCGGTCTTTCCCACCCCGGCGAATACGATCTCTTCGGGCGCAAAGCCCGTTTCCAGGGCCCGCCGAATTTCATTACCGCTTACGCAATCGGCACCCAAACCATGCTCGCGTATGATGGTTAATAACCGGGGTTCCGCATTGGCCTTTAAAGCATAATGAATCTTAAACCCATATCGCCGGGCTTCCGATTGAAGCCGATGCAATGTTTCCCGCAAAAGGGAAACATCGTAATAGTAAAAAGGGGTGCGAAAATGAGATAATTTTTGAACAACCTGTCGGGTAAACATGGGGTCACCTTCCCGCAATGAGTTGGCTGCCGTCCACCGATCGTTTCAGCCGACCGCCCGACCGCCGCCGGTCACCTCTCATCGGACGATGAAAAGCGGTCGGTGAGGGGCAATCGCTGCGTCCGCTTTCGGGAAAACGCACTCATGGCGCTCCCAATTTGATCTTGTACCGCGCGAACTCTGTCCGCCGAACCCACAAAATGCTCCATCAGAATCGAAAAAGCGAGCACCTCTCCATCGGCGCTGATCGTATATCCGGCCAGAGCACTGACACCGCTCAAGCTCCCTGTTTTTGCCCGAAGCACCCCCTCCGCGGGTGTGCCCCGCATCCGATCGCTTAAGGTGCCGTCGACGCCGGCAATCGGTAGGGAGGCGATAAATTCCGCCCGATGCTGAAAGTCCCGGTACATATCCGTCAACAGCTCGACCATCAAATCAGGGGTTATAAGGTTATAACGGGAGACCCCGGAACCATCCACAATCTCATACGTGCTGCTGTCCACCCCCAGCCGGTCTAAATAGTCTCGAATGATCGTCAGTCCCTTTTCGGCCGTCCCCGGCACCCCTTTCCTCTCGGCGGCCAGGGTCTTTAACAGCATTTCGGCGGATAGATTATCGCTGATCTTATTGGTATTGTATACCACCAGGGCCAAGGGGGGCGAGCGATGCTGTACCACCGGAAGCGCATTCGTCGGGGTCTTCCCCTTTAAGACCCGTCCGGTAAATTCAATACCGTCCTGTTGCAGCAGTTCCCGAAAGAGCGTTCCGGCATACAAGGGGGCGTCTACCACATCTATCAGAAACTCCTGAATTCCCACACCGGGAGGCAGGCCGCCCTGCACCACAATGGTATTTTCGGCCGATTTCCACTTGCGTTCTACTTTAAAAGAGCGAAAGGTTTGGGTATCCTCGGGAACGATCGTCCTTCCATGGTTTTCGACGGTAACATAAGCCGTTGCCGGAACCACTTCCACCCGTAGCGGATCGCCCGGTTTTTCCCCCGGCGCAACATACACCCGAACACAATTATCGTTTACCGACAAAGCACTAATGGGGGCAAAATACCAGGAAGACGCATCGTCCCACATCCATCCCTTGCCCCAGTAAAGGTCGTCAAAAAAGGTATCGTCGCAGATCAGGTTGCCGGTAATACGGCGGATGCCTTTACGTTTTAACTGGCGAATCATTTCCTGCAAATGGGCGCCGGTCAAATCGGGATTTCCGTATCCTTTCAAATAGATATTTCCCTGAATAGTCGCCTCGTGGATGCTTCCCGAATCCGCAAACAGAACCGTACGAAACCGATAATTGGGTCCCAAATACTTCAGCGCCGCTGCGGTGGTCAACAATTTCATATTGGAAGCCGGATGAAACAATGTATGGCTGTTGCGTTCATACAACACCTCTCCGGTTTTCAAGGAGACAATTTTAATACCCGCACGGGTTTGCTGCAGCGCCGCATCCTGCAGAAGGCGATCGATTTGCCGGCGGAACTGCTCCACGGGGGAGGTCCATCGATGGGCTCCGGTCATCCCCTGCCGCACCGCACAGGAACTCCACAGGAATGTCAAACCCAGGGTTGCCAGTATCAGCCCGATGTTGCGTCCGGGAAAACTGATGCCATCCCATCTCATCCGATTTTACCCCTGTTTTTGCCCAACGACACTCGCCTGGATCAAATTAACCACAAAATCGACCAACCGCAGAAAAAATTATTCCGATTCCCCAGATTCATGCACCCGGCTTCATTGCTGTCCATAAATCCCGTATCATCATTCCCATAAAAATCCGGCAAAGAGGCATTTTTTCCACGCCATTACACTGCTTGGATAAAACGTTCTGTCAGTAAAGGAAAATCCGTTGCCCTCCCGAAACGGATTCGCCCCGAAGTCCATTCCCATGCGCCGGCGCAAAACCCCGCCCCCACACCGGAGACGAAGCGACAGGGGAACCGTCGCCCGAAGCATCGTTTTTTCCGGGACCACCGTTGGTGCTTGCGCCTGTGGGAGGTTCATGACGCGGTTTCCTCCAGTTTCCTAAAATATTGCCGTGCGGCCTTCATCACCCGGGGCGCCAGGATTAATGCCGAAGTCATCGTGGGGACAGCCATCAGGGCATACATACCGTCCACCACGTTTACCACTACCTCTAAGGAGGCTACCGAGGCCACGACAATTAAAACCACATAAAAATAATGGTACAGGTGTTTCTGATGGGCTCCGGCCAGAAAGGCCCACGACTTGGCCCCATAATAGGAGTAACTGAACATGGTACTGAGACTGAAAAAGAGCACACAGGTTACCAGAATCAGGGTTCCAAACCCGGGGATGGCCTGTTCGAAGGCCGCTGCGGTTAAGGTAACGCCGCTGGCAGCGGATGTTTTCCAGACGCCGGTAACCAGAATCATCAACGCCGTGGTCGTACAAACGATGATGGTATCGATGAAGGGCCCGATCATGGCCACCAGTCCTTCACGAATGGGTTCTTCGGTTTTCGCCGCTCCGTGGGCCATGGCCTCGGTACCGATGCCGGCCTCGTTGGAGAAAGCAGCCCGGCGGATACCGGTGATCATCACCGTCCATAAAGTTCCTCCCGCAACGGCCCGACCGGTAAAGGCGTCCTGGAAGATCAATGCCAGATGGGCGGGAATTTGATCCCAGTGGGTCAGCAACGTCCATACGGCCGAGGCAAAATATAAGACCACCATGGTGGGAACCAGCCGGGCGGTTACCCGCCCGATTCGGCGGATGCCGCCGAAAATGACCGCCGAGACCAATCCAGCAATCAGAAGCCCACTGACGAAATTAAAAAGGAACAGGGACCGGCCCGTCCATCCCCGGGGAAGGAAGATGATTTCCCGCACAGCCTGAACCAATTGATTGGCTTGGAAGGCCGGCAAGCAACCGATTAAACCAGCGATGGCAAACCATACGGCCAGCGGTTTCCATCTGGTACCCAATCCTTCCACGATGACGTACATGGGTCCTCCTTGCAGATGTCCCATGCTGTCCCGTCCGCGATACATGACCGCCAGGGAACAGGTAAAAAATTTTGTCGCCATTCCTACAACAGCGCTCACCCACATCCAGAATACGGCGCCGGGCCCGCCCACGGTAATGGCAATGGCCACGCCGGAAATATTGCCCATCCCCACGGTTCCGGCCAGGGCACTGGCCAGCGCCTGAAAGTGGTTTATATCGCCCGGTGCGGAGGGATCATCATACCGGCCCCGCAAAATGTCCACTGCATGCCCAAAATAGCGAAAGGGGATTAGACGGGAATATAGGAGAAAAAACAATCCGCCCCCGGTCACCAGAACCAGCAACCAGGGTCCCCAGGCATATGTGGCAAAGAGGGCAACAATGTCTTCCAATCGTCTCATTGCTTCCACCACCACACAGCCCCTGCCGGGACTGCTTTAAAATACCCCGCCCACCGCAGCGGGGCGTTTTTTCCGCCAATTCATCCCTGGGCGTTTATCACGTGTTCCCTTTTGAGGGGACATCGGCATCCGAAGGGCTGGAGCCTTCCGCTTTTTTCTGGGACGCCTTAATCTGTTCAATGGCTTTGCGGACAAAGCCCTCGGCGGCGTCCAGACGCTCTCGGGCTTCCCGGGCATCCACACCGGCTAAAATCATCACCAGGGCGGTCTTCACATGGCCTCCGGCCCGCTTGAGCACTCGAGAGGCTTCCTGGTAGTCCACCCCCGTTACCATCATGACCACCCGTTTGGAGCGTTCTTCCAGCTTTCGGGAGGTCATCATCAGATCCACCATCATGTTGCCATACACTTTTCCCAATCGAATCATCGAGGCGGTGGTCAGCATATTTAAGACCAACTTGGTGGCGGTGCCCGCCTTCATGCGGGTGGACCCCATGACCACTTCCGGCCCCACCACCGGGCAGATGGCCACATCCACCTGCACCCGAGACTCGATTTCCGAGCGTGGATTACAGGTAACGTAGATCGTCCGGGCCCCGATGCTCCGGGCGTAACGGATGGCCCCCAGCACGTAAGGCGTCCGGTAACTGGCCGCAATGCCGCAGACAACATCGTTGGATGTGAGTCCCCGATCCTTTAAGTCCCGGGCACCCAGGTCGGGGTCGTCTTCCAATCCCTCCTGGGCCCGAACCAGGGCTTTTTCCCCACCGGCGACGATTCCCTGAATCATTTCCGGATCGGTACCATAGGTGGGGGGGCATTCAGCGGCATCCAGAACCCCCAGCCGGCCACTGGTTCCCGCTCCAATGTAAAACAACCGCCCCCCTTGTTTAAATACCTCCACCAGTAAATCCACTGCGCGAGCAATGTAAGGAATTTCCTTTTCCACAGCACCCGGAACGGTTTGATCTTCCTTATTAATAATTTGTAAAATTTCCAGCGTGGTCTTATCGTCAATATCTTCCGAGGCCGGATTCCGCGCTTCCGTAATTAAGTTTTTAATCTCGTCGAACACATTGTCCTGCATGACGACTCCAATCGTTTAAAATATCCCAACACCGTTGCCTTTTCCCCGCCCAGCTCCATCGATCCCCCCATACTTTCTAAGGATGCGTATTTTCCCAAGCCTTCTCCACCCGTGTGCATTCGGAATCATCCCTATTCCCCGTTTATTCAGGATCGCAGGGACTTCCAGCCCCTCCGGCGCAAGTCCCACAGTATGAAAACCAGACACCCCGCCGCCAGGCCAACAAGGCTCACCCCCCAAATCGGTTCGCCCAACAGAAGTTTTCCCACCCCAAACAGGGCTGCATAGATGAGCACAATGCCCACGCTCCAATCCATCAGATCGCGTCCCAGGCCCGTATCGGCCTGAACTTCCGGGGCCTTTTGAGAGATGGGGTTCCACAACCTTCCTCCCGGCTTCACTTTCCGGTAAAACGCCAGAAGCGTGGCCTCATCGGTCGGCGAGGTCAGGAAGGTGACCGTCAACCAGACCGCCGAGCTGGCCAACACGGTGATGAGCATGACCCGGGCGAAAACGGCGGCATCGGCGGTATCCCACCCCAACCCGAATTGTAAAAACAGGGATACCACAAAGGAGGCGCTCATAGCCGCAATTTCCGACCAGGCGTTAATTCGCCACCAATACCAGCGCAAAATGTATACCGAACCCGTGCCGGCCCCCAGGGCCAGCAACAACTTCCAGGCGCCGGCAATGGTTTCCATCTGCAGGGTGACCAGAGCCCCGCCCACGACCAACCCAACCGTGGTCCACCGGGCCACCATTACATAATGCCGTGGCGAGGCGTGGCTGCGAATAAACCGCTTATAAAAATCGTTGACAATATAGGAACTCCCCCAATTTAAGTGGGTGCTGACGGTGGACATAAAGGCAGCGGCGAAAGAGGCCAACAATAGGCCTTTAAATCCGCTGGGCAAATAGTCCAGCAATACTTTGATGTAGCCGGTCTGTTTGTCGTCCAGTTCCGGGTACAGCACCATACTGGCCAGAGCCACGATGATCCAGGGCCAGGGCCGCAAGGCATAGTGGGCGATATTGAACCAGAGAGTGGCCAGCAAGGAATGTTTCTCGTTTTTGGTGGAGAACATGCGCTGGGCCACATACCCCCCACCACCGGGTTCAGCACCCGGATACCAGGCCGCCCACCAGTTGACCGCCAGATACACCAAAAACGCGGAAACCGGCATCCAGGCACTCCCGATTTGAGGGGTCAAAGCCAGCACCCGATGGTCGGCCCCATACAATTGGGCCAGCCTTTCCTGTAGTCCTGCAATTCCCCCCACGGCATCGGCAGCAAAAAAAGCCAAAACGAGGGAACCCCCCATGGCGATGATAAACTGCAGAAAGTCCGTCACCACCACTCCCCATAAACCGCTGAGCCCACTATACAACAAGGTGACCAAAACACAAATCCCCACGGCCATCCATTTGTCCACCCCGATACTCAGTTCAATTATTTTAACCATGGCCAGGGTCACCCAGCCCAGGATGATCAGGTTAATAGGTATGGCCAGGTATAGCGCCCGAAAGCCCCGCAAGACGGCCGCCGGTTTTCCCGAATACCGCAGTTCGGTAAATTCCACATCGGTCAGGATTTCCGCCCGCCGCCACAGGCGGGCAAAGAGGAACACAGTAAGCAAGCCGCTCATCACCATGTTCCACCAAAGCCAGTTGCCGGCGATGCCGTGAGTGGCCACCAGCTCGGTAACAGCCAACGGGGTATCGGCAGCGAATGTGGTGGCCACCATACTGGTCCCGGCCAACCACCAGGGCAAACTGCGACCGGAGGTAAAATATTCCGTGATGTTTTTTCCTGCACGGCCGGCAAAATATAAACCCACACCCAACGCCAAAAGAAAATAAGCCCCAATAAACAACCAGTCGATTGCACCAATTTGCATTGCGAACCCGCCATCCATTTTCGTCAAACAACCCCCTTCAACCGGAGGTGGCCTTTCCGGGCCAGAGGTGATGAAACAGAACACCCACACCCATGGCCGTCAGACTTCCCACCACGGTATACAGCGGCCAGGCAATCCGAACCGTCTGGATTACCAGGGTCATTGCCACCAGGGCGGTAATAAAACCGGCGATGGCATCCCTTTGCTCGGCCGGAGGATAGAACAATCCCAAAAGAAAAGCGCCCAACAGCCCCCCATAGGTATAGGAGGCGATGCTCAACGCAATCTCCACCACCGTCCCTTTCAATCCGATGAATGCCACCGCGACCCCGATCAGCACCACTCCCCAGAGAAGCGTCATCAAGCGCGAAATTTTCAGAAGTTGGGATTCGCTTTTTTCCCGGCCAAACAGGGGAATGTAAATATCCAGCACTGTAGCACTGGAGAGGCTGGACAGACTGCTGGACAGGGTGCTCATGGCGGCCGCAAAAAGGGCCGCGACAATCAGGCCGCTGACGCCGCTGGGCATTTCTTCGACAATGAATTTAGGAAAAATCCCATCCGCGCGGGTCAAACCCAGTTCCTGATAGGAAGCCCCGTTATAATAGGCATACAATAAAATGCCCAGCATCAGGAACAAGCAAAATTGAAAAAACACCACCACACCACTCAAAGCGATGGCTTTTTGACCGGCGCGTTCATCCCTGCAGGTCAATATGCGTTGAACGATCAATTGGTCGGTACCATGAGACGCCAGGCTGAAGATCGAACCGGCGATGACGGCGGTAAAAAAGGTATAGGGTTGTTGAATAAATTCCTGAAACGGTAATCCGATGCCGGTATAAAACCAGCGGAGTTTTTGGTCCGCCGCCGCCCACTGAACCACGCTGTGAAACCCATCGGGCAAATCCCGAAGAATGATGACGCCTGCTAAAACCGCTCCGCCGATATAGACGCTCATTTGAAGCACATCCATCCAGATAACCGAGCGAATGCCCCCGATGTAGGTATAAACCATGGTCAACAGGCCGATGAATCCAATGGACAGCGCATAAAACTGGACATCGCTCAATCCCTGGAACACCCCGCTGCCTTTTATGATCAAGGCCAACGGAATGGCCGTGGCAAAAAGCCGTACCCCATCGGCCAGCAATCGAGTGGCCATAAAGGTTACGCTGGCTGTGTTGCGCATGCGTTGACCAAAGCGCCGCCCCAAATAATGGTAGGCCGTGCTAAGGGCCCCTCGGAAATATGCGGGAATCATGATCCACGCCACCAGCAAACGTCCCAGCACATATCCCATGGCTATCTGCAAAAACGTCATATCACTCTGGTAAGAAACGGCCGGAATGCTGATAAAGGTCAATACGCTGGTCTCTGTGGCCACAATACTAAAGGTGACCGCAATCCAGGGAATGCGCCGTCCCCCCAGAAAGTAATCGGTTGTGTCTTTCTGTCTCCGGCCGATCCAGGATCCGATTCCGGTGGAAATGAGCATATAAATCAGAACGATGATTATGTCCACTTCAGAAAAACGCATGCAGCTCCTTTTCCGCTGGGTGAAATCACCGCCCTTACCCTCTGCCAGCCGTGCCGCATTCCGGGGGGGCAGCCTCATACGGATACGGTTTTTCCGGAAAATCCCTTACCCACGCCTTTTACGGCCGGGGATTGCCACGAAAAAGCCCCTCCCTCCTGCTCTTCCCAAACAGAGCGAATGGGGTTTTTAGTTCAAGAGGGGGAGGCATTTTCCCTTTCCGCCGGTTGGGGGAGCGTTTCTCCCAACCATTCTAATAAGGCCTTCATGGCGGCGTTGTGAAAATTCCGACGAACCGGATAAATGCCCCCTCGCTCCCGGGTGGGATGCACCCGATTGGTGAGCAAAATAACGGCAATTTTCCGATTCGGATCCACCCACATGGATGTGCCGGTAAACCCCAGGTGCCCGAAGCTTCCCTTGGAAAAATAATCCCCCGCGGAGGAATTACGATCGGAAGGGGTATCCCACCCCAGCGCGCGTGCGCTCCCCGGCGGGAGATTCTGCCGCATCGTCCAATACCGCACGGTTTCCGGCGAAAAAAAGCGGTGATGGCGGTATATGCCCCCGTTCAACAGCATCTGAGCCAACTTGGCCAGGTCTTCCGCCGTGGAGAACAATCCCGCATGGGAGGACACTCCCCCTAAAAAATAGGTATTCTCATCGTGCACCGTACCATGGATCAAACCCCGGTTCATGCTGCCACCGATTTCTGTGGGCGCAATGCGCGGCAACAAGCTTTGGGGCGGATTGAACATGGTATGGGTCATTCCCATGGGGCGGTAAATCAATTCGCGGGCCAGCTGATCGATGGGCTTCCCCGTCACCACCCGCAAAACTTCGCCCACCAGAATCATTCCCAGATCGGAATAAATCATGGAGTCTCCCGGGGCGTAATCCAGAGGCAGATTGTAGATATATTCCAGAGCCTCTTGCTTGTTTTTGGCCACCTTCCACAGGGGTACCCACCAGTGCATCCCCGCCGAATGGGTCAGTAAATGCCGCAGGGTTACCGAATCTTTCCCTCCCCCCTGGAAACGGGGTAAATAACTCTTCACGGGAATGTCCAACCGGATCAACTTCTTTTCCCACAGTTGCATAGCCACGATGGTCGTGGCGGCCACCTTGGTGATCGAGGCCAGGTCGTAAATGGTTTGTGGGGTAACCCGGGGCGAACGAGGATCGTAGGTTTGGCGCCCAAATCCCCGGCTGGCAATCAATCGCCCGTCGTGAACAACGGCGACCTGGGCCCCGGGAAAAATCGAGTCCTGAATGGCCTGTTCCAGCACCCGATAGGCCGGCTGCAGAAAATCGTCCTGAATTTCCCGGGTCAATTCCATGGGATAAACATCTCGCTCCAGACCATCCCCGACATCAAACAGACCGGGGATGGAAACGGGCAGTTTTCCTCGAACAGGGATTTCCCCAAAGAGCGCCCGAATGCCTGTGCGGATCGCCAGGTCCCCGCTGTGGTAAGCGCACAAATAGGTGGGTACTTCCGGCACCTGACGGATGATGTAAGGAGACCCAAAGGAGATGACCGCAATGGGTTTGGGAAGCCGAAACAGATGCCTTAACCAGGCCACGGTCGTATCGGGCAGCGTCACCGAACCTTTGTAGCTTCCCCAGGTGACAAAAATGCCGGCAATGACCACCTGTGCCGAATCGGCCCGCGCCAGAATCCGGTTCATCTCTTCCCGGGAGGTTCGGGTATCGATAAGCGCTGTGCGAACAACGGGAACCCGTCGGGCCACCTCCCGTTGCAAGTTACGCTGGTAAATGTAGCCCCATTCCCGGTCGGTAATGGTTACCACCAGCACACTATCCAATCGATCCGCCTTTAGAGGGATGATGCCCGGATCGTCCCGCAACAGGGTCATCGCCGCCTCGGCAATTTCTTCGGCTTTTTTCTTATGTTCCGGGTCGGCCATTACTTGCTCCAGCCGGGCCAGGTCCAGACGAGGCCGCCGGGTTAAACCCAACTCCATCTTGGCGGTTAGAATCCGCCGAACGGATGTATCGATCCGCTCCATGGGGATGCGGCCTTCACGCACGGCCTGCAGCACAAACGGATAAGTGGCCTCGAAATTGGGCGGGTCCAATAGAAAATCCGCCCCGGCATTGATGGCCATGACGGCCGCTTCCCCCGACCAATAATTGTTCACAATGCCGCCCATACCCAGGGCATCGGTGATGACCAGGCCTTTAAAACCCATCTCCTGACGCAGAACTTTCTGAATGAAATAAGGATCCAGGGAAGCGGGTCGTCCCTGCATCTCGGGAATGGCGCTGTAAGTTATATGGGCGGTCATGATAAACTTGACCCCGGCATCCACAGCGGCCCGAAAAGGCACCAGCTCGACGCTTTGCAGTCGTTGCCGGCTGACATGGATGACCGGCAGGCCCAGATGCGAATCCACATCGGTATCCCCATGGCCCGGAAAATGTTTGGCCGTGGCAAACACCCCATTTTCCTGCAGTCCCCGGATGAACGCCCGCCCCAAGCGGGCCACCCGTTGCGGGTCTTCTCCATAAGAACGCGTGTTGATGATGATATTGTCGGGATTGTTGTTGACATCCATGACCGGCGCAAAGCCCACATGGATACCAATGGCACGGGCTTCCTCTGCAGTAATTTTACCCATTTGATAGGCATACGCCTCCGAACCGGTAGCCCCGATCGCCATATTCGGCAGAAAGGTGGTGGCCTCCTCAACCCGCATCTCGATGCCCCACTCCGTGTCCGCCATGACGATCAGAGGAATGTCGGCCGCGGCCTGCAGCCTTTCGATATACCGGGCGACCGCGTAAGGAGCGCCTTTATAAATAGAAATACCGCCGATATGATAGTCTTTCACCAGCCGCAGCAATCGTTGAAACCGGGGATCGTTTTCGTTATAGAATCGGGGCTTATAGGTAACCACCATCATTTGTCCGACTTTTTCTTCCAGGCTCAGGGATTTCAGGGTTTGCTCCACCCAGTCCGATGGGGCCGGTTTGCGCGTTCCGGCACAACCCAGCCACATCACTCCCACAAGCCATACGAAAAGCACCTTCCGTGCGGGAAACCCCTTCATCATCGTCCTCCTCGAAGAGCCATCGGGTACTTGTTTTACCGATCCTCCAACTTGACAATATAAAACCGTTTCCTTATGTGGAAAAATTAATTTTCTTCAGCCGATCCAGCAAGTGTTGAGGAACGGATGCTCCTGCCTGCCGCATGGCGAACAGCACGCCGGCGGCGGCGGGCTCCATTTCCGGCCGAAGATAAGTGAAGGCTAAACCCTTTTTTTGAGCTTGCGCTTTGAATTTCTGGGTCACAATGGAAACCTCGGTTAAAATGCTCCCCGCCAATGCCAGAGGAATCGGGCCGGCTTGATGGTCGGCAAAGAAGGGGAGGGCTTGTTGCGCCAGTTGGACCAAAGCCAGCGCCGCCCGCTCCACGATGGCCAGCGCCGAAGCGTCCCCGGATTCGGCGATCTCGCAAACCAACCGGGCACAGGAGGCAATGAGATGCGAAGGATGAATGGATGAATAGACGATTGTGATCAGGTTTTCGGGATGCTCCAGCCCATAAAACGCCAGCAATTCCCGCGTCAGCCGGGTGGGTGGTTTTCCCAGTTCGGCATCGTGAAGGGCCGCCCGGATGGCCTGATTTCCAATAAAAAACCCGCTCCCTTCGTCCCCTAACAAAAAACCGCGCCCCCCAATCTGGTGATAACAGCCCCGCCGATCTCGGATGAGACAAATGGATCCGGTACCGGCAGCGATCAGAATACCGGCACGATCGCCGAAAATCGAATAATGCAAAATTTCCGCATCGGTCATGACATGGAATCGTTGAATGCCGGCTCCACGGATAAGGGCACTAACCATCTCTTTCTCCTCCCGACGCCCTGCACCGGCGAAGGCGAAAGCCGCCCATTTTATCTGTTCCACCCCTTCCCCTTCCAGTAAATCCGTTAGGATACTTCGGATCAACTGGGCAACGGTTCCCCGATCCAAAACGGCCACATTGCCGGAACCCTTCCGGGTGGTTCGAACGATGGCCCCCGCAGCATCGGCCAGTACCGCCGTCGTTTTGGTTCCCCCGCCGTCCACACCCAGAAAAAATGTCGCCCTCTCCCTTGCCATCGTCCTGATCCACCGGGTTTCATTGGAATAAAAATCAATATAAATCGATTGTCCGTGCTGAAGAAATAAAAACAACAACCGATTTGACTTCTACATTTATTTTACCCAGAAATTATACTATATTAACAATTGAGTCGAATTTTTAGCAAAAAAACAGCAAAGATAGTATCCAATGGGGATGCCTCATGAAGCCGGTAAACGTCAAACTCTCCAAACCGCCCCAGCATTCCTTTAAATTCAAAAAGATCGAAAAAGACGCCCTGGACTTCAACTGGCACTATCATCCGGAATACGAAATCATGTTTATGTACAAAAGTCGGGGAAAACGTTTTATTGGGGACAGTATATCGTACTATAATGAAGGGGAACTGTTCTTTATCGGGCCGAACCTGCCCCACACCTGGTATTCTCCGGCCGGCATCGTGGGCAAAAATCAAAAACACCTGGCCATCCAGGTTCAGTTCCTGGAAAACTTTACCGGAATTCATATCAGGGACATACCGGAATTCAAAACCATTCAGCAACTGTTTTCAAGCGCCAAGCGGGGTCTTCAATTTTTCGGCAGGACCCGGGAGCGGGTCGCCCGAAAACTCCTGGAATTGGAACAGCAAGAGGGTGTCGATCGATTGATTACCTTATTTAAGATTTTGGATCTCTTAGGCAAAGCGGACAAATCCGAAAAAAGAGAACTGTCCAGCATCGAATTCAACTATCCTTTTCAGCCCAACGAACAAAGCCGCATCGACAAGGTTTGTACCTATATAAACAAAAATTACAAAAAACCGTTGCGCCTGGAGGATGTGGCCACCATCGCCAACATGAGCAGCACCGCCTTCAGCCGTTTCTTCAAGAAGTCTACGGGAAAAACTTTTGTCAACTACGTCAACGAGTTGCGCATCGGCTGGGCCTGTAAGCTTTTGATCGAAACCGAAATGACCATTGCAGAAATTTGCTACGAAGTGGGTTTTAACAACCTGTCGAATTTTAACCGCCGGTTTTATGAACGCCACAAGATGAGCCCCCGCCGCTATCGTCAGGAATTCGGCGCTAAATATTGACGCTCGGGAAGGGACATCCGCCTGTTCCCTTAGAAACGGCCCCGCGACAACAGGACGAGCGACCGGGAATTCAAAATTATACTTTATTGGCATTCCCGAAAGGAAATTCCGTTACCGAGCACCGGAGGGTTTCTTCTTGCAACCTGCAGAATTACAGTAATTTATATGGATTTCAGCCGCTCTTTCCAGGAAAAAATCACCTTCCCGGCAAATTCACCGCGCGAGCAATATAGTATCATTTTTCGCTAAAATAAATGTAGAAAGATGTAGCCAATTATTCGAAAAATATCATTGATTGAAAATGAGTCGATTCAAACGGTAGGAGGCCCGATGGCGTGGGTGATACCCATTGCGATGTTACCGGTCACCATGATGGTTGACACCCCATGGTTCGAAGCCATTCGCCTACCTGATTGGGTTTTTCAGTGCGGTTGACACCTTTCTCTGGAAACATGCACGAGGGACACGATTGTCCCCAACCTTTGTCCATCAAAATGTGAGGAGGCCAACATGAGACGTGACGGTAAAAGGATCACAGCATTATTGGTATTGCTGTTGCTCCCCGTCGGGGTATTGGGACAGCTGACCATCAAAGGGGTGGTGAGCGACGATAAGGGCGAACCGCTTCCGGCGGCGAACGTGATTGTAAAGGGCACCGAATACGGCACGATTACCGACGACGATGGATTTTATATTCTTACCCTGCCCTCACCGGAAGAGCCCATTGTTGTGGAAACCTATTATATCGGTTATCGCACCGAAAGGCAGGTAGTGGAGCAGACTTCGGGTACGGTCACGGTGAACTTTACCCTTGCGGTGGACGTGGTTCAGGGAGATGAGGTCATTGTAACCGGGACATCGATCGCCACGGCGCGCAAGCAGTTGGGCAACGCAGTGGCCACGGTGGACGTGACCGAAATCCGGGAAAGCGGAGCCCGCTCGCTGGATCAGGCATTGTCCGGAAAAATCGCCGGTGCCTTTGTCCAGCAAAATTCCGGGAACCCCGCGGGAGGGGTATCGGTGCGGCTCCGGGGAACGGGTACGGTATTAGGATCCGCAGACCCGCTTTACATCGTGGACGGTGTCATCGTCAATAACGACTCCCCGGTACTGCTGTTGTTGGGCGGCTACGCCCAGAATCGTCTGGTCGATATTAATCCGGAAGATATTGAACGCATTGAAGTGGTGAAAGGGGCGGCGGCGGCGGCACTTTACGGATCCAGAGCCAATAATGGCGTGATCCAGATATTTACCAAACGGGGGCGTCAGGGCCGACCCCGCATGACCTATTCCTCGAAACTGTTGTTCAGCAGCTTAAGAAAACGCTTCCCGGTCAATCTGTATCCCTTTAAAATGGAAAACGATTCGCTGGTCCCGGCGAAACGATATGATTGGCAAGACTTCATTTTCCAGACCGGGATGGGAACGGAACACTACCTGTCGATCTTCGGAGGCACCCCCACAACCAGTTATTACGCTTCCGGCAGCTATTTTTCCAACGAGGGGATTATCAAAAACGCCTCATTTAAACGCGCCTCGGCCCGCATTCGCATCGATCAGGTGTTAAGCTCCTGGGCGAACATTACCGTGACCGGGAATTATATCTACTCCTGGAGCCAGGAAATCCCGAACGGAGGTCTGGCCTCCAATTACGGCGCCCTGACCGGTTTTATTTTTGGACCCAACACCGTGGACCCCCGACCCGACCCGGTGAGCGGAAAGTATCCCAAACCGATCCTGGCCAACCCCTTAGAGGTCATCGATAAATTCGACTTCACTCAGCGGGTCAGCCGGTTTATCGGCAGTTCAAAGCTCATATTAACCCCTTTCAAAGGGTGGAGTTTCGACTACACTCTGGGAATCGACACGTACGGACAGGATGCCACGGCCTATATCCCGATCGGAACTACGGCGCCTGGATTGAGCAACGGATTCAGCCGACACTCAAAGTACGACGTTTTTCAGATAAACAATGATGCCAACCTGCGGTATTCCACCTTCATTGGGGAGATGCTGGAATCGACCACCTTGATAGGGGCCACCCTCCAATATGAACGCTACCAGACCCTGTCCACAGAAGCGAAAGATTTGAGTCCGGTGGTTCAGATTGTGCCCGGTGGGGCGACCCAGGCACTTGGAGAAAATCGAGGTGAATGGGCCATCTACGGCTTCTTTGCTCAGCAAACCTTCGGTTTTCGGAATCGATTGTTCGCCACCGTGGCGGGACGTCTGGACGCCTCCTCCGTATTCGGAGAAAAAGAACGCTGGCAATTCTATCCCAAAGCCAGCTTTTCCTATCTGGTATCCGAAGAAAACTTTTGGAAGAACGGTGCCTGGCGTTCCCTTCTGCCCTATTTTAAAATTCGGGCATCGCTGGGGGAAAGCGGTGGTCTGACGGCCATCGGGCCTTACGATCGATTTACCAAATACGTGCCCGTCTCCTATGACGCCAAATCCGGTTTGATTCCCAGCACCCAGTTGGGGGCCGAAGATATTCGACCCGAACGCCAACGGGAACTGGAACTGGGAATCGATTTCGGCCTCTGGAACAACCGCGTCGGGGTTGAATTCACCTATTACGATCAAAACACCAAGGACTTACTGCTCTTCCGCACCATCGCCCCCACCACCGGCTTTACCCGCAAGCTCCAGAACGTGGGAACGTTAAAGAACCGGGGCATCGAACTGCTTGTTCGAGCCGTTCCGGTGGACATGCCCAGATTGCGCTGGTCCACAACCGTCACCTTTGCCCGGAATCGAAACGAAGTCAGCGGGATCGAGGAAGAAGTTTTACGCTTTTCCAGCGGCTGGGGGTTGGTGGCGGCGGCCAATGGGTATCAACTGCCCGTATTATATGGTACGCGTTTCGAGCGCAATGCAGACGGTTCCATCAAACTGGATGACCAAGGTCTTCCCGTCCGGGCCGCCGAACGGGGGATCATCGGTGATCCCAATCCCGATTGGACCGGTTCCTGGATCAATGAATTCCGCGTCATGAAAAATCTGAGTTTTCGGGTGCAATTCGATGCCGTATGGGGTCAAGATGTGCTCAACTTTACCCGCAGGCTGGGATCTCTATTTGTTTTCGGCACCTCCAAAGATTACGAAAGAGAGCTGCGCGGCGAACTTCCCCCGGGTTACAACCGCCGGGTATTCGGCATCTTCGAACACTGGGTGGAAGACGGCTCTTTCGTGAAATTGCGGGAATTATCCCTCAATTATACCTGGTATCCCAAACTGGCGCAGGTGCAAAGCGTGCGCTTCAGCCTGATCGGTCGGAACCTGTTTTCCTGGGACAACTATTCCGGATACGATCCGGAAGTCAATGTGGGCGGACAACGCACCGTGGTGCGAGGTTTCGATTTCGTGGAAGTGCCCATCCCCCGCACCATTCAGCTGGGGATAACCCTGAATCTATAAACAACGAGGAGGGATACCATGGAAACTCAAAATACATCCATTCGTGAACATCAGGAGGGATTGATCATGCGTCTCCGCAAACCCTATAGACATCTGTTCAGTTTGTTCATCCTATCACTGACGTTTTTCTTTACCCGGTGTAGCCTGGATGTCAACGATCCCAACAGCGCCAGCGAAGAATCTGTGTTAACCACTCCTGTGGGCGTCACTTCCCTGGCCGTGGGCATCCAGCAATTTTACGCCACAAACGTCTTTCACCGTCAGGTATTTGTAACCGCAGTCACGTCCCGAGAAATGGCGGTCAACAACACGTTTGCCAATCTGGTGGAACTGGAATTGGGCGGACAGGACCTGAGCGGAGATAACGAAAGTCTGATCGGTTGGTGGAGCAATGCCTACAAGGTGATCGGCATGGCGGAAGATTTGATCGAAAACACGCCAAAAGTGAAAATGGATCCCGGCACGAAGAGCGGGATCATTGCTCTGGCGAAACTCCTGAAAGCCATGACGATCGGTGGTCTGGCAATGGGATGGGAAAAGTTGCCCATCACAACCGACCGCAATGGGAAGGCCGCTTTTGTGACCCGGCAAGCGGCGCTTCAGGAGGCCGTCCGGTTACTCGACGAAGCCGTTGATGAGATTAGCAACACGCCGCCATCGCAGGAATTTCTTTCGGGGATACTGAACAAAGGTATGGATTTACAGAATACCATTAACGCTTTCCGGGCCCGATTCAAATTATTGATCGGCGACAATGCCGGGGCCCTTGCCGCCGCAGGGAGTGTTGATTTGACCGCGGCTTCCACTTTCGTATACGATGATCTGAACCAGAACCCCTTCTGGAATAACACGCTGGTAACCCCGAATTACGCCCCCCGGGACTTTTTCGGAGTGCCATATCCCGACGCCGACACTTCGGACGCTCGATTGGCTTTTTTCATGAATAAAGCCGATTTGCAGTCCAATCCCCATAAGTATCCCATTGACAGCTGGAATTCACCCTTTTACGCATCGGCGACCGCCTCTGTGCCTGTGTACGTCCCCGGGGAAATGCACCTTATCATGGCGGAAGCCAATCTGAACATGGGCGATTTGACTGCGGCGATCAATCATATCAATGCGGTGCGCACGAAAAACCCGGCTGACGACCCCTTCGGCATAGGTGCCAATCTGGCCCCTTACACCGGTCCCGAAACTGTAGAAGCGGTGAAAGCAGAGCTTTTCCGGCAACGCGCTGCGGAGCTTTTCGGACAGGGGTTGCGTCTGGACGATGCGCGGCGGTTAGGGCAACCCGGACCGGATCCAGACGACCCCTTTCAGCGAAATCGCAATTTCTATCCCTATCCTTCGAACGAACGCCAAAACAACCCCAATACCCCACAGGATCCGGACCTATAGGGGCCTGTAGACGGTACCTCCGGGTTAGTTGGATTCCGTGGTGGTCCTGGACCGCCACGGAATCGTTTACAACAAGGGACCGACCACCACCGGGGAACAAACGGGAACCCGTGAGGGTTCTCCCAGGGGATTACAAAAAGGTCCCTGAATCGGGAACGTTCCCGCGCCGGGATTGCATCAGCATGGCAAAAGGAAAGAGCAATCGGCATTAAACGATCGGGACCATTGGGGAGTTCAGACATCTTGGATGGATCAGGTCAATCGACACAACGTTTACAATCCTTGGATGCCTTTCGGGGAATCACAATCGCCGGAATGATCCTGGTAAATAACCCGGGAAGCTGGGCGCATATTTATCCCCCCTTGCGGCATGCTCCTTGGCACGGATGGACCCCTACCGATCTGATATTCCCGTTTTTTCTATTTATAGTGGGGGTGGCCATTCCTTTTTCCCTGACCAAATACAGGGACGGTCGGAGCAAGCGGGCGGTTTACTGGAGGATTATCCGTCGCACCTTCATTCTATTCGGGCTGGGTTTGTTTCTGGCGGGTTTTCCGCGCTTCGAATTCTCCACCCTGCGTATACCCGGCGTATTACAGCGCATTGCCGTGGTCTATTTTTGCACCGCGCTCCTTTTTTTACACACCCGATGGAAGGCCCAGGCGTTGATCGGCACACTGTTATTGCTGCTTTACTGGGCGCTGATGGCCCTGGTGCCCGTTCCGGGATACGGCGCCGGGAATTTGACTCCCGAGGGCAACCTGGCGGCCTTTATCGATCGAGCCCTCCTGGGAGGACACCTCTGGAAAGGCAGTTGGGATCCCGAAGGCATTCTGAGCACCCTGCCCGCCGTTGCCACCGCTCTGGCCGGAGTCCTTACCGGACATTGGCTGCGCTCGGGGAACCGTCGGCAAGACATCGCCGGGTGGATGTTTGTCGCCGGCTGGATCGCCATTATTGCAGGACTTTTCTGGAGCATCGTCTTCCCCATTAATAAAAATCTATGGACCAGCTCTTACGTTCTCTTCACGGCCGGCGCCGCATTACAATGCTTCGGCTGCTGCTACTGGCTCATCGATGTGAAACAAATACGTGCCTGGGCCAAACCCGCTATTGTTTACGGGATGAACGCCATCACCGTGTTCGTCCTTTCCGGAATCCTGGCCAAAATGCTTATTTTATGCAAAGTCTCCAACGGCGGCGGTAAAACCATCGCCCTCAAAATATGGATCTACCGATACGGGTTCTTATCCTGGTTGGATCCCGCGAACGCATCGCTGGCTTTTGCCATTGCCAATGTCCTGTTCTGGCTGGCCGTCATGGCCCTTTTGTATCATAAAAAAATTTTCATTAAAATTTAGTTTCTTGTAAAAGCGGTCCGAAAAATACGCGGTGACATGATGACGACAACTCCATATGATGCCGGTGCCGATCGATATCCCTGCCGGCTTCCTTTAAAACTTCGTCCCGAAGACGCTCCGCCGCCTGGATTTCCGACACATGGCTTGTCCTGGGAAACGCCCTTTTTATTTAGCATGGATATCGGATGTCCGCCGGAACGGTTCGCCGGGGGATGCCTCCGGACGGACGGCACTTACCCGGCGATCCGTCCTGTCACATCGGGCCCATCGGGAGATATTCCCAAAGGGTTCGGGCGGAGACCCTTCATGACAATTCACCGATAAATATGCGTGGAGTATCACCTGATGACAACCCGATTTGTAAGCTGCTGCCTTGTTCTCTTCGTGCTCCTGTCTTGCCGATCGCATTCCCCACCGCAACCGGCCGTTCAAACCGGTCTGGACCGGTTGTCGGAATATGCCCAGTTATTCCGGCACAAACGGGTGGGTATCATTACCAATCATACGGCTTATACTGCTGGAGGCGAACACATTATCGATGTGTTTGCCCGAATGGAAGGGGTAACCCTTACGGCGCTGTTTGGCCCGGAACACGGCATTCGAGGAACCGCTGAGGCGGGAGCCAAGGTTGAATCGGAACGAGATCCGGTTCAGAACCTTCCCATTTACAGCTTATACGGAGAAACCCGCAAACCCACTCCGGATATGCTCCGGGAAGTAGACGTATTGGTATTCGACATTCAGGATATTGGGGCGCGGTACTACACATACATATACACGATGGCCCTGGCAATGGAGGCGGCGGCGGAAAACGGGATTCCTTTTGTGGTGCTGGACCGCCCCAACCCGATCAATGGGATCGAGGTGGAAGGGAATGTACTGGATACTGCTTTCACCAGTTTTGTGGGCCTGTTTCCCCTTCCCATCCGCCATGGGATGACCGCAGGCGAGTTAGCCCGGATGTTTAACAAAGAAGGCTGGATAGCCGGGGGAAAGTCGGCTTCGCTGACGGTCGTTCCCCTTCGGGGATGGCAACGCTCCATGTGGTACGACGCAACCGGCCTTCGGTTCATTCAACCATCTCCGAACATGCCCGATCTGGAAACGGCCATTTTATATCCGGGGTTGTGTTTAATAGAAGGGACCAACGTGTCCGAAGGGCGGGGCACCCATATGCCCTTTAAACTGATTGGGGCCCCCTGGATCGATGGTAAGGCATTAAGCCGGGCTCTCAATCAACTTCATCTCCCCGGAATCCATTTTACCGACACCACTTTTACGCCGAAACGCATTCCGGGGATGGCCGAGCGGCCGAAATATCAAGATCAACGTTGCCAGGGAGTCCGGCTTCGCGTTACAAATCGGGAGGTATTCCGTCCCGTCCTGACCGGTTTGCATTTGCTGGATCAATTGCATCGGCTGTACCCGGAAACTTTTCGTTTCCGTCGGAAGGCCATCGATCGCCTGGCAGGAACCGACCACCTTCGGCGCACCATTCTGAGCGGCGGCGATATCGAGGCGTTGTACCAGCAATGGCAGCGGCAGGCCGGAGAATTTGATCAATTCCGAAAAAAATATTTGCTATATTAAACGCCGGGAGCATCGATAGATTTCCGGCTTCCCGAAGCCCATGCGGCCCCGGGAAGCCTTAAGAGCTTTTACGGAAATGGATTAAAAACGGGAGATTGGGGATGAAAATAACCCGCATTCGAATTTTCAAAATGGACATTCCCCGAAAAGATGTTTTCACCATTGCCACCATGACTCTGGAGAAGGCGGAGAATGTTCTCATAGGGGTGGAGACGGATGAAGGATTGACGGGCTGGGGGGAAGCGTCCCCATTTCATGCTCTGGTGGGAGAAACCCAGCGCATAGACCTGGCCGCAGCCCAGGAATTGCGGGAATTGTTACTGGGGAAGAACCCTCTGGAAATCTCACGGCGGGTTCAGGAAATGGAGGCGTTTTTACCTCACAACCCTACGATCAAAAGCGCGTTCGACATGGCCCTGTACGATATCGCCGCGCAGGCCGCAGGAATGCCCCTGTATCAATTTCTGGGCGGAAGTCACCGCCCCCTGGAAACCGACTTTACCATCAGCATCGGAGGGGTGGAAGAAGCCGCAGAAAAGGCCCAAAAGGTAATGGAACAGGGATTTGGGGCGATTAAGATCAAAGTCGGGATTTCCGACGAAGCCGATTACCGGCGGGTGGAAGCCATTCGGACCGCGGTCGGCGATGCCCTGCGGATCCGCATCGATGCCAACCAGGGATGGGATCGCATGCAGGCCGTGGCCAATCTGAACCGTCTGGCACCGTTCCACATCGAGTTTTGTGAACAACCCTGTTCGGCCCACGACCTACCGGGAATGACATTCGTTTCCCGACGATCACCCATTCCTATTATGGCGGATGAGTCGGTGTTCAGTCCCATGGACGCTCTCCAACTGATCTGGGAAGACGCCGTTCCTTATTTCAACATCAAACTCTCCAAATCCGGGGGCATCTATCGGGCTCTGCAAATCGCTCATATCGCCTGGGCGGGTAGTCGCAAATGCATGATCGGTTGTATGTCCGAATCGCGTTTGGGTTTGACCGCCCATGCCCATGTGGGGGCTGCCAGCCCGGCGTTTCAATTCTTTGATCTGGACTCCTTCTTCGAACACGCGGAAGACCCCATCATCGGTGGAGTCCAGGTGGAAAAAGGTCACATCCTGTTACCCCAGACCCCGGGATTGGGCGCCCGACCGGATGAAGCCTTTCTTAACAAATGGGAAGAGGTATAGCCGTGTTGGGTCCTCAACTGTCCTTGGTGGATCGGCATCATGTTCTCTTTCGGGGAAAGAAATTACTGTACTTCGCGGGCACCGATTATCACCGCTTATCCAGCCATCGGGAGGTTATTCAGGCGGCCGTCCGGGCAGCGGAACAGTACGGCCTGAATCCCGGGGGATCCCGCACGACCACAGGAAATCATCCCCTCTATGCCCGATTGGAAGAAAAGATCGCCCGGTTTTTTGAAAGCGAATCGGCCACGGTGTTCGCCAGTGGATACCTTTCCAATCTCATCGCTTTACAGGCCGTTGCCCACCGCTTTACCCATTTTTTTATCGATGAACAGGCACACTCCAGCATTACCGATGCCACAAGCCTCTTCTCCCAACCGGCCATTTTCTTTCGTCATCTGGATGCCGAACATTTACAAACGCTGCTCAACAAACACGCGACCCGTTCCTTTCGTCCATTGGTCCTGACGGATGGGGTTTTCCCTTCGCGAGGTGAAATGGCCCCCCTTCAGGAATACATCAATCGGGTTCAACCCTATGAGGGAAAAGTACTGGTGGATGATGCTCACGCCATGGCGGTGGCCGGAGCAACGGGAAAAGGGAGCTGGGAGGCCCTCTCCGTCGATCGAAGCTTCATTTATCAGACCGGTACTTTGAGCAAAGGATTCGGCACGGCGGGAGGAATCATCCCGGGAACGCGTCAATTGATCCATCCTATTCACCAGAAGAGTCTGGCCTTTTCCGGCAGTACCGGACTGGCACTGCCCATGGCCGCCGCCGCCCTTCGGGCCTTGGAATTGATTCAACAACATCCGGAATGGATAGGCTCTTTACAACAAACGGCTCTGGAACTCAAATCCATTTTCCAGAGCATGGGATTCGATTTGCCCCTTTCCCCCACCCCCATTTTTTCGTTGACTTTCTATAACACCCGGAAAAACAACAAATTCTATCACCATTTAATCGAGAAAGGAATTTACCCTCCCTATATTCATTACCCCGGGGCTCCAGAGGGCGGGCACTTCCGATTTGTGGTAACCAGTGCCCATACAAGGGAACACATCGAACGGCTGATCGATGCCGTTCAGTCCTTTCTGTAACCATTGCCCACGATTTTGTATCCCTGTCCAGAATCATCCGATCGTAACCGTGGACATAGGGCCGATTCTCCGCCCCGCAGACCTTCGGTTGCTGCAGTCATAGGACACCCGTCCAGGGTTAAAACCGTTTCTCCATTCCCGTCTGGATTGCGGTCGTCTTCAACACTTCAAATATCCATCTTTATTAACAACCGCAGGCACTTCTCCGCCATAATCATCGATGATCGGTAAAACATTGAAAGGGCTGTCCACTGGACGCCTGTTCCTTTTGGGACCCCGCGTTCACCGAAACGATGGAACACCCTGAGCGAACGATGGGGGATGGTTCGGAAAATCTTGTAAAACAATTCCAGCCGTCCGAAAACACTCCACACCTATTGTTGATTTTGGCTGAATACCGAATCGGCCTCCCCGGTGCGGGTATCCCAGATCAACAAGGGTGTTTGGACGGCTGGATGGATATGATGATTCTCCCGTTCCCCCGGATAGCCCAGGCAATAGGAAATATATCGAACGCCCTGAATGATGCGATCCCGATTGCGATGCTGATGACCATAAATATGGATTTTTGCGCCCATCAGACGAATTTGCCGATCCAGTTGCCGGCAGCCGGCCACTCGACTGAAATTAAACGTGGGGTAGCGGTCCCGTTTCCGGGCTTCTTCGGGATCGAAATTTTCCGGAAAGATCAATTCCTGCCGGGGCAGAAAATGGCTGAAAGAGATCACCGGGAAGCGATATTCCTTTTCAATGGCGGATTCATTCAATTTCAAAAAGTAATGGGCTGCTGCGCCGTTGCGCGCTTCAAACGGCCATTTGACATAGTAGTGATCCGACCACATTCGCAAGGTGGGGTCTTCTCCCGGTTTAGGCAGAAATAAACTGCCCTCCCCCTCTTCGGGTTTAATGTACCAGGAAAACAGAGGGACCACCCATACCGGATAGGCATCCTGTTCTCCCACCAGCAGGGGGGAGGTCCAGATTCCCATCCGTTGGCATAACTGCAATAACCGATCGAATTTCTGCAGCGAATCGGAAAAACAATCTTTTCGAATCCACATTTCGTGATTGCCCGGTACGTAAGCGACCCGGGCGAACCGTTCGAGCAACTGCCGTAAAACCTCTTGAATACGGATAACATCATCACTGATATCTCCCGCCACAATCACCAAATCCTCCCGGTAATCCGTGCGCGAAAGCTGCCGGACCCATTCCCGATTTTGAGGATTATCCACATGTAAATCCGATATGGCAAAAATGCGCATGGTATCCACCTGATGAACCCGTTTCACTCATCGGTATCGGAATAAATAAAATAAAACCGCTTCCTTCATCATCCAAACGGGTTTCATTTTCCTGCAGGAACGGTTCCCACCGTCCCGGTTCCAGAAGCGGCCGCTATGCCCGGCACATTTCACCGAAATGTTGTCTTTTAAGGAATTTCCATCTAAATCTTGCCTCCGTTTTCCGATAATTTACATTATCCTGAAACAATTGACCTGGGGGGTCAGCATGCACTCAGGTATTAAAGCATTATGCTTAAACCTCGTTATCGGCATTTCCTTCTGACAACCGGTCGAGGGGGAGCGCACGGATATTATGGATGCACTCGGGTGCTCCCACGATGAAAGAACAGGATTTCCTTTACCACGAAAACATGATTTTAGTCACACAAAACTTTTCCATTCTAAATAAAATTTCCGCCACAAATTTTTTAAATTGTTAAAAACCGGGTCACGAAAAGTAAGGATCCGCCATGCACAGAACAGCCTTTTGGGGCATCGTGACGCTGTTTATCCCCACCATGATCTGGGGCCAAACAGAGACCAATGTCGAGGCATTGCGTGCCTTTGCGAATCAAAAACGTCTGGAATGGGAACAACAACGGCAGGAGGCAGAGGCATTCGCACGGGCGAACGGCATTCCCATTCGCCGGGAATTTCCTGACGGCACCATCATAGAGATACAAAAGTTAATCAACGGAATCCTGTATGTGTACATAACCGAAAACGCGAATGCAGCGGTGACCACTCAGACCCATCGGTTGTGGCCGGGAGGCAGTCTGGGACTATCCCTGACGGGAAGCGGATATAACCAGCTGGGGGAATGGGACGGAGGGGCTGTACGAAGCACTCATCAGGAATTCGGCAGCCGTGTAACCCAGGTGGACGGAGCCACCAGTTTAAGCAGTCATGCTACTCATGTGGCCGGTACCATGATAGCCGCCGGGGTGGATGCCAGTGCCAAGGGTATGGCGTACCAGGCGAACCTCAGGGCGTTTGACTGGAACAATGATCAATCCGAAATGGCCAGCGAAGCCGCGGCGGGCATGGAAATTTCCAACCACAGCTACGGTTACATCACCGGTTGGTACTTCGATGGTTTAAATTATCACTGGTATGGGGATGTGACCATCGATCAAAACGAGTCCTATTATTTCGGTTTCTACGATGCCACGGCCAGAGACTGGGACCAAATCGCCTACGATGCTCCCTATTATTTGATGGTGAAATCCGCCGGCAACGACCGGGACGACACCGCTCCCGCAGCGGGGACGACCCATACCCACAACGGGAGTGGATCGTATACCGACACCCACTACGACGATGGATGGGATAACGGGGGATTCGATGTGCTTCGTTCGGCTTCGGTATCGAAAAACGTGTTAACGGTGGCCGCCGTTGGCGATATAAAAGCGTATGCCGACGAAACCAGCGTTCAAATGTCCTCATTCAGTTCCTGGGGACCCACCGACGACGGGCGCATCAAACCCGATATTTCCGCCAATGGTATCGATTTATATTCTCCCGTGGCCGGCAGCAACACTGCTTACGATGTGTACAGCGGTACATCCATGGCGGCACCCAATGTGAGTGGTTCGCTGGCGTTATTGCAACAACATTACAAGAACACTCACGGCGGCAATGCCATGCGGGCGGCCACGTTAAAAGCGCTGGTTATTCATACGGCCGACGAGGCCGGAGATTACCCCGGTCCGGACTACTCGTTCGGCTGGGGATTGTTGAATACCCGTCGGGCCGCCCTGGTGATCTCGGAAGACGTTTACCAGAACGTGATCGATGAACGGGTGTTGAACGACGGCGGTTCTTATACACGAACCGTGAACGCCACCGGCAACGAACCTTTGAAAGTGACCCTTGTCTGGACCGATCCCCCGGGCACTCCGCCGGCAGCCGCCCTGGATCCTCCCGACACCATGCTGGTCAATGACCTCGATCTCCGGGTGGTCCGCAACACCACCACCTATTACCCCTGGAAACTGGATCGTAACAATCCCGCCGCCGCGGCAACGAACAACTCGGAAAACGACATCGATAATGTGGAACAGGTATACATCGAAAATCCTGTCGCGGGCTCCTACACCATCATCGTGGATCACGACGGCTCGCTTACCAACGGCTCCCAAGCCTTTTCCATTGTCATCAGCGGGATCGATGAATTCACCAATCCGCCTCAGAACTGTTCCCCGACATTGCTTTCTCCCTCCGACGGCGCGACCGATGTCGCCCTTTCCACGGTCATCCAATGGGAAGAGGTGCCGGACGCCAGCAGTTACGATCTGTATTTTGGTACCGACGGCGGAGGCACCAGTACCCCAACCAACATCGTCAATGGACAAAATCAGACTTCCAATACCTATACACCGGATCTCCAGCCCAATACCACTTATTACATTCAGGTGATCCCCAGAAACAGCCAGGGCACCAACACCGGATGCGCTACCATCTGGTCCTTCACTACCGAGAGTGCCGCCGAGGTAACCACGTTCCCCTACACCGAGAATTTCGATACGTTGACCACCATCGGCGGAGGCAACGATTGGAAAAACGATAGCGACGACGACGGCGACTGGGCGCTGAATTCCGGAGCCACACCGTCCAGCAATACCGGACCGGACCAGGACCATACCTCCGGTACCGGACAGTACGTCTACGTGGAAGCCAGCAGTGGCTATGTCGGCTATCCTCAACGAACGGCCTTCCTGTTGACACCCTATTTCGACTTCAGTATCCAGAATAATCCCACCCTGGAATTCTGGTACCATATGTACGGTGCTACCATGGGCAATTTATATCTGGACGTTTACGCAAACGGTGAGTGGAATACCAGTATTTATCAGCTGGAGGGTCAACAGAGTGCCGGCGGTACCGATTGGAAAGTGGCCACGGTGAATTTGTCTGACTATAAGAGTGGCAACATTCAGCGCTTTCGTTTTCGAGGAGTCACCGGAGACAATTTTCAAAGCGATATTGCCATTGACGACTTCACCATTCGGGGCGAGGCGTTCCATACCTTCCTCGCAGGAAGTACAGAAAAGTATACTTTTCCCAACACCATGGCGGCGGTTCAGTTTACCGTGGCCAACAGCGGAGACGTAACCCTGGAAGTGATTAAATACGATTCCGATCCGGGTGTGGTGGGCACCTTACCCACGGGGGTTATGAACATTTCCCGAGAGCGCTATTGGAAAATCACCGCCATTTCCGGAACCGCCGATGGCACCTACAGCCTGAGTCTGGACCTGGCGGGAATGTCCGGGATAAACAATTATTCCACACTGTACCTGTTGCGCCGTGCCGATAGCAATAGTCCCTGGAACACGGTGGGCACCAATAATTACAGCGGTTCCGGAACCATTGTGGAATGGATCGGCATTACCGGGGGATTTTCTGAATTCGCCGTTGGAGGGGGGGCGGACAACCCCCTGCCCGTCCAACTAACCCTGTTCCAGGCCTTTTCCCGGGAAGAGGGGATCTTACTTACCTGGCGTACCGAAAGCGAACTGATGAATCAGGGATTCATATTGTACCGTAAAACAGCGACCGATACCACTTGGGAGACCATCGCCGATTACCTTCGCCATCCTGCGTTGAAGGGACAGGGCACAACCGCCCGGGCAACAGACTACCGGTTTCTGGATGCCAACGTTCAAAAAGACCAAACCTATCAATATCGCCTGGCCGATGTGGACTACACCGGAAAAATCACTCTGCTGAAAACCATCACCATTACTCATAGCCAAAATCCCGTTCCAGAAAAATTTGTTCTGAAATCGGCCTACCCCAATCCCTTTAATCCCGAAATTCATATCACTTTTGGTCTGCCGGAGCAGCGGAAAGTCCGGGTGGACATTTTTGATATTACGGGAAGGAGGGTTCGGACCTTGTTTCAGGGAACCCGCAAGGCCGGCTGGCACACCCTCACCTGGAACAGTACCACCGACCAAGGCATACCCGCCAGCAGCGGTACCTATATTCTTCGGATTCAGGCGGAAGAGGACGGAATCAGTCGGAAAATCATTTTACTGCGGTAAAACCGGAAGGCCACTTGATGGAACTCAGTTCCAACAAGCCGGGGAAAAGCATCTCCCCGCCGAGAGGACGAGAAAGGTGAACTCCAGGAACCCATTCATTGTGGTCTATGACGGCGTATGCAGCCTGTGCGGCACAGCGATTCACTTCATTGCCCGCCACGATCGCAGGGGCGTTTTCGTGTTCACTTCCGCCCAATCACCCACGGGTCAGAGGCTCCTCGCTCAACTGGGGCTGCCTCCCGATAAGCCGGAGACTCTGGTGCTGGTAAAAGGCAAGCTTTTCTGGAGCGGGAGCGACGCGGTGATCGAGATATCGCGGCACCTTTCGGGGATTTGGCCGGCTTTACAATGGTTCCGATGGTTACCTCGATCGGTGCGGGAGGGTCTTTATACAAGAGTTTCGCGCAATCGCTACCGCTGGTTCGGTAAAAAGAGCCGGTGTAAGATGCCCCCACCCCCTGTTCGGCGCCGGTTTCTGGATGTTCCGGATAAATCGACCGACGCTTACGGGAGTTTAAGCCCTCGATGCACCACAACGCCGCCGCCTCAAAGCTTTCCGTAGTGATCGATCATTTCGGGCTAAAAATTGATGGTGGCCTGAGAGCGGATCCGGAAAACCGAAGCCACCGTGCCATCCATAGGCGCGTCGTATTCCACATTGACCTGGAAGCGGGTCTGTTTTCCAAAATAAACGGCCGGTCCGGCCCGGAACACCATCCTTTCCGTTAAACCACTTGCGGCATTGGGCTGAATATACGACCCCCCGGCGGCGACCTCGAAGGCATCCATTCCAGCCAGTGCTTCCATGGGCGCCTTCAGTTTCTTTTTCCAGCGCCCCGTCACATCCATGAGCAGGAACGACTCGTTCC
>WFTQ01000010.1 GCA_015485355.1 bacterium
CTACCATCGAGTGGAACAAAACTTAAAAAAACTGGCCCGGCGCGCCGACGCCTTTCGGAAAACGATTGCCAGCGCCAATAAAAAGAAAGAAGAAAAGAAACCCACCCGCCAGGAAGAGGAGCGGGAAAATGCCAATGACGAGGGATCGTAGGAACCATTTTTCCCCTCTGAAAGTCCCGCCCCCTCCCGCCGACGACTGTCGACCACGGGCCGACAGTCAAGCCCCATCTGTTGCGAGGGGCCGAACCCTCACACCGATGACCGGACCGGCCATCTACGGGATGTAGAGTGATTATGCTCTGGGACAACCGCCCTATGGATTGCCTGATGGCTTAGAAACCGGAAAATGCGTCCTTGTCGATTCCGGCGCTCCCTCGCGGGAAGACTCGCAGCCCGGCCGGCGCACCTGTCATCCCCACCATTTCCAGATGCACCTTCCTCCCCTCCCCAGCGGAAAACCCGGCATCTTTACAGAGGAATATCCGTTTCCGGGCATCGGCACCCCTCCGTGGAAGGCCTTAAACCGAGGGGTAAACATTTCCACCGAGATTCTCCACCATCTTTTTTATTTCTTCATTTTCCGGTTCCAGCTGTAACGCCCGATGGTAAAAATTCAGGGCCTCCTGAGACTTTCCACCTTCATAAAACAGATTTCCCAGAATGATGTAGCCATCGGCATCATCGGGAAACCGTCCCAGGTATTCATCCAGCTCCTGGAGCGCCGATTCAAACTCCCCTCGATCGATCAGCCCCTGAATATACAATTTGCGTAATTCCGGCAGATTCTGGAACGCCTGATGATACTGTCGCCGTAATCGGTCAAAGCTTTCCCAGTCCTGCTGTACAACAGCGATCTTCGCCCGGTAAAACAGGGCTTCTGTGTTATCGGGACATTGTTCCAGGGTTTGCTGGTAAATTTTTCTGGCGGCATCGTATTGTTGTTGATGGAACAGGACACTTCCCAGGCCCAGGCGGGCGGCCAAATGTTCCGGGTTTTCCGTCAGTGCCTCTTCCAGCAATGTGCGGGCTATTTCCAGTTCCCCGGCGTTAATGAATTGATATGCCAAAAACACCTTTGGGGTATCCAGCAATTTACGCCAGTCCTGCAAATAGCGATCCCGGGGATGATATTCCAGCGCCTTATCCAGCAGCAGCCGGGCGCTGTCGTAATCCCCATTTTCAATATATAGCATGGCCAAACGCTGGTAGGCCTCGCTGTCCTCGGGATATTTCTGAATCAAATACACGTAGAGCGGAACGGCCTTCTCAAAATCTTCCTGTGCCAGGTAAGCATCGGCCAGATTCTTGATATGGTCGGGATGATTTCCGTTGTGGCTGACCGCTTTTTCGAATAGGGCAATGGCCTCGTCGATACGTTCTTGTTGCCAGCGCACCACTCCCAGCTCGTTCAGGGCACCGGCATCTTCGGGATTGTTGTTCACATATTGTTCCAGATAAAGAATGTAATTCACCCGATCGCCGGTTTGTTTCAACAATTCGATATACGTCCGCAGCACCCTGGCACTGGCGTTTCCCTGGGAGACGACACCTTCCAGCAACTTCAAGGCTTCATCCGGCCGGCGAATTTTTAAAAATTGATCCGCCTTCGCCAGCAGTCCTTCCTCATCCGTATCGGAGAACAGGAACGGTTGCAAGGCTTCCCAGACCTGCTCCACACCGATTTGGTGCTGCATACAGGCGTATTTGTCGTCGTTCACACACCACTGGGAAAACAGGGATGCGGGCGTGATTTTCCCTTCTTCGATCATTCTCAGATAGGGCTGCATCAGTTGTTCGTCGTTCATCTTTTCGTAGCACCCCTTGAAAGGACAGGAGGGTTCCACGGCGACGGCGTTCCAGCCCATTTCTCCCTTTCGGTAGGGCAATCGGCGATGCCCCCGAACCACAGAATAGATGCCCACAATGGCGATATCGGTGGCACCGGCCAACTGAATGGGGCCGCTATCGGTGGAAACCAGCACATCGGCCTTCCGGCATAAGGCCACAAACTCCAGGGGGGAGAGCTGATCTTCCAGGTGATAGACTCCCTCCACATTCAGGGGATGGATACCGCGGCCGGTCGAGGCGCTGGAATGGCCCACCACAATGACCAAATTACCGCTACCGACCAGCAGACGGGCCAATTCTTCCCAACGCTCCCTGGGCCAGGTACGATTGACATCCCCCTGTGCCGGGTGCAACAGCACCATTTTGTTCCAGCTTTGGGCCCCGCGGAGACGATAATCCTCCAGAATTTCCTGTAACTTTCGTTCAACGTCGTTTTGAACCATGGAGGGGATTTTCAAACGGATGCTCTTTTTCTCGGCCGGCAATTCCAGCCGAAAAGCGTGTAAAAAGGCATCCACCTGATGCTGTGGGGCATACCCGTAATGCGCCCGATTCAAATCGATGACATGGGACTCAAATACCAGATACTGGCCCAAAACCTCCGGGGGAATGAACCGATCGATATCCGGATTGGCATCCACCAGCGGTTTATAAGCATAGGCCGTGCAGAAATGGATCTCTTTCTCCGGAAACTGTTCTTTCAATGCCCGAACCAGTGGGAAAGCCATCAGCACGTCCCCCAAACCGGCCGAACGATACAGAAAAATCTGATCGGGCTTAATCAGCAGGTTGAAATAGGGAGAGAGTTCCTTTTTATTTTGCAAAACAAACGCGGAATAATCCACTTCCGTCTTCAAAGGATGGGGAAGGTGGCGGGGAAGCTGTTCGATCAGTTCCTCGAAGGTGTCCACTACAACCATGGTACGCCAGGGTCGCATAAAGACATGTTCGGAGGGATCCACCCAATGTTGCAATTCCTTTCCCCGACAGGCCCGAAAGACGAATGTTGGGATGCCCGCCAAGGCGGCCATGGTTTTGCCCCAGGAATCGGCACCGATGAACAGATCACTGGAAGCGACCAGCCGCATCTGCTCGATCAAATTGTAACTTCGTTTATCTATCGCCCCTTTAAGCGCCGGGTAAAAGGCTCGTTCATCGGGTGAACCAAGAAGCACGGGGGTGATTCCATTCTCAATCAACAATTTTTGTAAACGGATCCAATCCCGGGGTCGAATGATATTGCGTTTGCTACCCACCATGCCGCGAATGCTGCCCTTCGGCTGAAGCGTAACCTGAAAATCCGTTAAGCGGTATTCCCCCATCTGCTTCACCCACTTGGGCCGGGGGTTCACTCCATACTTTTGAAAAATGTCCAGCCCTTCGGTCCATTCCACATCGTATCCATCCGTGGGCGTAACCCCCATGCCCAGACAGGTCTTTAACTCACTCCACAATTTTCGTAAAGCGTAATGCCATACCCCTTCGGAAGGATAAGGGAAAAAATATACTTTGCTGATTTTAGGAAATTGATTGAGCAGGATGCGTGCCGCAGCCGGGTTGTTGGGTACGCATACGACCGTGGCGTCGTCCACATCATCATAAAAAGTGGAGAGAAACAGCAGGGCATCACCCACTCCCCCCATAAGGGCGTAGAAACGGCCCAGTTTATTCAACATTTTCATTAAAAAGGAAACCGCATTCGGCTGGAACTCCCGGGGATAGAAGAATTCGGAAAAATAATAGTATTTTCCGTCGACCCGTTCTATCAGCACGTCCAGGGCGATGTCGACCAGTTGGTCTTCCCATTTCCGATAAAATCGCTGGGCGGCTTTTCGATTCCATTCATGAATCTTTTCGAGATTTTCCGTGGACTTCCCTTCGTGGTGGATGACCACGATATCCGGATCATAGACCACCCGTTTCCCTTTTTCCCGCACTTTGAAGCACAGATCGGTGTCCTCAAAGTACATTCCGTATTCTTCATCGAACCCGCCCACCTGTTTAAATAATTTTCGGGAAATAAACAAGCAGGCTCCGGTAACCGCATGGACATCTTCCCGGCGATTGGCCAGCGGGTTATCTTCTCGGGCATGACGGTAACGATGCAGGGGCCAGATAAAATTGTTTCCAATTTTGGAATTCTGAAATTCAATGCCACAATGCTGGATGGTGCGGTCCGGGTAAAGCAATTTGGCACCCAGCACGCCCACGTTTTTTTCTTCCCCAAAAACTTTCCAGGCCTTTTCCAACCAGCCCGCTTGAGGTTCGGTATCATTGTTTAAAAACACGACATACGTTCCCCTGGCATGACGAGCGCCAAGATTGCATCCACCGGCATATTTCAGATTCGTCTCGCTGCGCACATATTTCAAATTGGGGTAACGCTTACAGGCCTCTTTCATATACTCGGGGGTCTCATCGGTGGAGCCGTTGTCTACGACAATGACTTCGAAAGAAACCGCCTCATCCGCGGAGTGATAAATTTTTTCCAGACACACCCGGGTGTATTTGACTTGATTAAACACCGGTATAACGACGGAAAAGTCCGGAGCGCCGGTTCCAACCCGCCGTTTGCGGTGCGCCTTGGTGGAAGGGGCTTTTTCCGGAAGGGGCTCTGCACCCCGAGGTTGAGGCCTGGAGGACCGCTGTTCCCGGGGCCGGGAAACGCCCTCCGGTAGGGATTCGGGTTTTCGAGCGAAAAAGCGAATCTCTTCTCCCTTCCCCGAAGCCTCCAACTGTTGGACGATCTCCTCGAATTCCCGATCATCAACGGGTCCATATTTTTGATAGACACAACCCTTTATCCGATTTAGCGAATAATCCCCACGAACTGTATAGATTTTTTCGACCACAAAACCGGCCTGTTCCAGGATGGCCTGTAGCGTTTTCGGGGTAAAATGCACATAGTGGAAATTGGGATCCAGCCACTCCCAATGCTCCCGTTCCATTTCGGAACAAAAAGACTGAAAATTGGGAACCATTCCCGCAAATACACCACCGGGCTCCAGGATAGAGAACACCTTGTCCAGCACCTGCCGGGTATTGGGTAAATGTTCCAGCACATGATTCATCGTCACCAGAGAAAAACTATTCTTCTCGAAGGCCTGTTCTTCCAAAGGACGGGAATCGACCGGAATATGAAGCCGGCTGTTGGCGTAATGAACCGCCGAAGGGGTAATCTCGATGCCATACGGCTCAAAGCCGAATTCCCGTGCGGCGTCCAGAAACGCCCCCCAGCCACACCCCACGTCCAGAATTTTCCCCACCTTCCTGACGTAGGAACGAAGCTCTCGCAGAAACGGTTCTCTGCGTAAGATACTCTGTTTGACTTCTTCCCGGTCTCGGGGCAGACGCATGTGAGAAAATTCATCGGCGTAGAGATCGTACATCATTTTTAACTTGCCGGCCTCAGGCAACCGTCTTAAATACGTGAGTCCACAGTCCACACAGGTAACAATAGCGGCCATATAGCGGGCCCTCAGAGTTCCCAGGCCTCCGCAGGAGGGACAGGGACGCACAACCGCTTCCGGAGACGGTGCCCTATTTTGGTGTTCGGCGATCGTTTGCCGGGCCACAATTTCCACATCGGCGACAAAACGCATCACCGGCTCTGAGAAGGATCGACGGCCGCCGACACCACGGTCGGGATGGGCCAGAAAACGTAAATTTTGTTGGGCTACCGAATCGTCTGGATTCATCCGCAGCACGTGGTTAAAAATCGATTCGGCGGTATCCACCCGTCCCATTAGATAAGCCAGTTTCCCGGCAAAGTTGAGGGCATCCTCATCCCGATCATCCATCTGAAAAATCTGCGCATACAACAAGGCCGCGCTTTCCAGTTCTTCCAACCGGGTCAAAAGCTCGGCCAGGTTCTTGATTACCGTCTTATCCTTTGCGTCCAACGCGTAAGCTTTTCGGAATGCAGCCAACGCTTCTTCATGGAGACCTATCTGGTAGAAGCACACCCCGATTTCGTTCCAAAGGAGGGCCACCGGGGGTAATTTTTCTTTCAAGTTGTTCAACGCCGGCAGCGCTGCGTCCCAATCGCCCCGTTCGAGCATCGAATGAATTCGCTTTAATTCTCCCAGTGCGGCTTTCTCGTCCAGAGTACTTCCGGCTTCTACGGGCGGCGACGATCGATGCTCCCCGGCGGAGGGATCGTACGTGGCTTCGGGTGTGGACGAAGCAATTTCGCCCCCGAACGCTTCCAGGGCCTGTCGGGCATCGGAAAATTCCGGATTGAGCCGAACAGCTCGTTTAAAATAGTCTTGAGCTGCAGCCCGACGGCCACGTTGCTGTTCCAGCTTTCCGTACACAAACCAATACTGAGCTTTAGAGCCGATGTCGGGCACGGATCGGGGAAGGGTCTTCAGATACCGCTCCGCCCCATCCATATCGTTATGGGCGAAACGTTCCCATGCCCGCAACAGGAGGCGATTTTCCGGTGAGGCATGCTCCAACGGCAGCGCGATCATCATCTGTGGCTGATGCGGTTGCAGAAATCCCATACGCCGGGCGTCCACGGCCAGCTGTTCCCAGCCCCGGGCCCCCCGTTCCGAGTATCCCGGCTGACGCTGAAATTGCTCTTTGTGCAGGCGAAACCGGCTCAACGGCTCCACCAGATACACCGCATCCCCTTTCCCTAAGAGATTGACCCACAGGTTGACGTCCCCATTAGCAACGGCCTGCCGATTCCCCATGCAGAAAAAATGAGGCTCGATTTGCGCCGCCTCCCGGCGACGAAACATGACCGTTGTCGGCTCCCCGATTACGTTGACCTTCCGTTGCATGACCCAATTGGCCAGGGAAACACCGTCGATCCAGCTATCCCGATTCACAATCTTTTGGTTAAAAAATTCATCGGGTAAAAGGCGGCCCGCTTCATCAATGAGCCGGCGGTAAGAGGTTACCAGGGTCACGTCGGGGAAATCCAGGAAAATGCGCACCATGCGCTCCACCGCATGGGGCATCAGGAGGTCATCATCGTTCAAGAATTTAATGAAATCCCCCCGGGCCAATTCAAACACCCGAAGGTAATTCTTCAGTGAACCTAAATTTGTTTCGTTCTTTACATACCGAACCCTGGAATCCTCGCCCGCCAGTTCCCGCACTATCGTTTCAATCGCCTCCCCCTCGCTGTCGTCACATATCACGATCTCCAGCCGGGGATAGGTCTGGTTCAAGGCGCTTTGCAAAGCCTCCCGGAAAAATGTGGGTTTATACACCGGCATGACGATGCTGACCAGAGGTTGCTCCGAAGCGTATTTCACCGCCACCTTTTCAAATTCCATAATCAGGGTAGAACCCGGCCGATATTCCAACCCCTGTAAATCGGGATGCCGGCTCTGGCCCAGAGCGTAGCGGCCACCATTTTCCAGACCGGCTTCCCGGGCGATTCGGGTCAGGGCCACTTCGTCGTAAATCCATTGATGTCCCCATTCCCGCATGGCGATGTTAAACTGCTCCGCGGGGTTATGAATCCATTCAAAACCGTATTTGACCATTTCGCTGCTCTCTTTCCAATCGTCCCGATGAAGATAGCGATAGGCCAGCGCATGCAGATCGGGGGTGGCAATGCGGATGCGGCCGCCGGGTTTCAACACCCGCCGGCACTCCCGTAAAAAGGCAATCGCCTCCGGCTGAGTAATATGTTCAATGAAGTGTTCGTTGAAAATCACATCCACACTGTTATCCGGAAACGGCAACCCCCAGCGAACATCCCATTGGAGATCGGCCCCGGCCTCCAGATCAATATTCACAAACCCGGGTAACTTTTTATCGCCTGAACCAATATTCAAACGCAATTTCATAACTGGTATCCCCTATTTTTTGCAATGATGGATCGGTTTACCCGAAAGGGTGGGTCGGAAAGTAAGCCTGTTTCCCAAAAGAAAAAGGATAATCCTGCCCCCCGTTGGGAAGCTGCCGACAGGGGCAATGCGGTTGGAAAACTGGTTTCCCAAAGGAAGGGGGCCTGCAGGCCCGAGCGGACCGTTCGGGATCCCTCCCCGGAAAGATTTTGTGAGAGTCCTTTCCCCAAAAAGCCCTCCATAGCGTATCCTATCTCCTGTTATAGCTCCGTCATCCTCCGGAGCCGGAAATCAATTGCATATTCGACGGTTTTCCACTATTCTTAAAAAGGATTCCGTTTCGCCGTTCTGCTGAAGCGTACGCCCGTCGCCCCGTCAATGGTGCGACGGGGAGAAAACCGACCGGCAAATAAAGATCGGGCGCCGGTAGAATTCACTATGTTCTTCCAGAGGCAGCGTGGACAGGTACCGAGCGATTCCCGGTAAATGATCGTTCTGTAGCGACAATAAATAATCGTGCGAAGCCGGGAAATAGACATACCGCCGTTTTACCAATCGAGGGTAGGCTATTTCCACGGTTTTCCAACCACCGGCCTGTAGCATTCGAAAGGACAGTCGGGCCTTTTGCACATCGTCGTCGACGGCAACAATAGGCCGCCGCTTATCTCCCCCCCAATTGTAGCCCATCTGGAAAACCAGGTAGGTAAATTTCCGGCTCAAATGACTTAAATAAGGCACTGCGTACGATTCGAAATCCGCCGGGGAGGTTACGGCTCCCTGATCAAAATCCACCCCTGCATGATGCAACACGTTGAATAACAGCAACACATCGGCAGAAGGAAATATCTCGGCATTCTCCAACAGCAACGGTTTTTGAACGATTTTTAAGTTGGGCAAATGGAAATGGCGGGAGATTAACTGCATAAATTGTACATGATTGGCATGCATTTCCACCGCATAGACGGTTACCCGGGGAAATCGGTGCGCCAGGGAAAGGGAAAAGTAGCCGGTATTGGCTCCAACGTCCATAACACTGGTAAAGGAAATACGCTCCAGAAAATCTTCCAGATATCGGTAGCGCGGTTTATCGCTGCGCCACAGGTCGTCCAATTGCTCCTGATAACCCAATGCCTCTTGCACAAATGCCGGAATACTCTGATAGCGTGCATGTTTCGATTGATCGTTGTAAAATTGCCGAAGTTGCTCCCGTAAATGCATGGCATGGTTCCCGTCATTGATGGTGTTGAGTTAATTCCCGGAAAAAATAACGAATCGTATCGGGCCGAAAATAGACATCATTGGGCAATTCTTTAAACAGTAAACCGGCCCAACTGTGATGGGGTTTGCGATACCACTGCAATGCTTTTTTCGACCGTAGCGCTTGAACAATTCCTCCTGCCCAGAGGTAGCGGGCGGAATGCCGGCCATCCCGGTTCCGCCGGGGTAGTGAGACGTGGAGCTGGTCCTCCAGCATGGCGGTGACCAACGGGGAACGGGCATTGATCAACAACTGAAACGGACCCCAGAAACGCGGATTGGCCTCAATCAAATAATAGGCATCTTCCCGTTGTTTGACCTCAATCATCACAATGCCCCGGAACGCCAGTTCTTTTAACACCGCTTCAAAGCGGTCCGCAATGGAGTGATGATGCAGATCGGCCGTACAGGCCAGCACAATGGATTTGCCATCGGGCTGCTGAGCCAGATTCTCCTGGGAATCTCTCAAAACCCGACCGTCCGAAGTGATGTAATAAAACAGATAAAAACTCCGCCCCTGGATATATTCCTGAAAGAAAAAATTGTGGGGGTCTTCCCGGGATAAGAACGATTCTAATTGCCCGGCATCGAAAATCAAATAGGGATACAGGGTGCGATCGCCCACCAGATTGATCCTGGGTTTTGCCACACACGGTAAACGAATGCGGTTAACCTCATCCACCCACGCCGGTACGGCAATCCCCCGCCGCTGACAATATTGAGCAAAAGACAGCTTATTGGTGATCAATTGGTAGCAGGGCTTATCCACCAATGGGATGCGAATGCCATATCGGTGAAACGCCTGTTGATGCTCCAATAAAAAGTGATTCAGATACTCCGAAGTGGGGGCGACAATGACTTCCTGGTAGCCATTAAATTCCCGGAAATTCACCAGATAGGCCAGGACGGTTTCCTTCCGCAGGGATGGCGTATCCCGCACCTGAAAGACCCGATCGGCATAGCGAGTCGCAAAAATGGGATCATCGGAGCTGCGAGCCACCACTCCAAATGGAATATCATACCGACCAAACAAGCGGCACAGGGCAATAATAACCCGAAAATTATAACCGCTGAATAAAACAAAAGCTTTTTGTTGACCATTAATGGACATCCATTGTCACCTTTTGTTTGCGGAAGTATCAGGCAATCATTTTTTCGGCATTCAATTGATTGAATTTGACGGTCAATTGTTTTGAATGGCGCACGGCCAGACGAATGATTTGGGCGATGAGACGAATATCTTCCGGATGAACGGCTGTACCCGTGGGGAGAGTCATCACGCGTTCCACCAGGGCCTCGGTAACGGGCAACTGCAATCCGGCATCCGGAAACAGCGTGCGGTATGGTTCCATGCGATGGACACCCGGATAGAAATATCGTCGGGCAAGCACATTCTCCCGCTCCAGAAGGGCCACCAGTTGGTCCCGATTCAGCCCCGCCCGTTCTGGATCGACCTCCACAACAATATATTGGTAATTATTGATTTCCCGCTCGTCGTAGGGAATCAGACGAATCCCTGGAATACCATCCAGGAGTTTCCGGTACCATGTGTAATTACGGTAATTAATATCGACGAAGTGTTGCAGGGATTCCAGAGAGGTTATACCCATGGCGGCGGCCATTTCGTTCATTTTACCATTGGTGCCGATGTAGATGACATGATCTTTTCCCGCAAACCCGAAATTGCGCATTAAACGCACCTTTGCCGCCAGGCTATCGTCGTTGGTGGCTATTGCACCGCCTTCAAAGGTATTTAAAAACTTCGTGGCATGAAAACTGAATATTTCGGCATCCCCAAATTGGCCCACCAGGCGTCCTTTATAACTGGTATACAATGCATGCGCCGCATCGAACAACAATTTTAACCGGTAATGCCGGGCAATTTCCTCCAGGGCATCCACCGCACAAGGGCGACCCCATAAATGCACTCCAATAATACCGGTGGTGCGGGAGGTAATCTTGCGCACCACACAAGAGGGATCCAGCGTATAGGTATGGGGATTCACATCGCAAAACACCGGTTGGATTTGTTGCCACCAGAGCGCATGCACCGTGGCCACAAAGGTCATGGAGGGAACAATGACTTCCCCGGACAAATCCAGGGCCCGAATGGCGATTTCCAGCGCCACCGTCGCGTTACAGGTTGCCACCACATGTTTGACCCCGATGAGTCGCGCAATTTCTTCTTCAAATCTCTGCACCAGCGGCCCGTTATTCGTCAGACGGCGTTGTTGCAAAATCTCCGCCGCCTGCTTCAAGAACCGATCCTGATCGCCGATGTTGGGCATTCCCACATGCAGCGGTTTCTCGAAAGCGGGGACACCCCCCAGAATAGCCAGATCGTACCAGCGCTGCTTTTCTCTGCGGATCGGGGTGGATTTGTTTGGTTCCGGATCGGGGGAGCTCTGGATGCTCCGCCTTCCCCTTCCGGAATCATGCTGTAAATAAATTTTAGCCCCTTTGATGCTGAAGTAGCGATCTTTTAGAAGGTGTTTAATTTCCAGCAGCCGACGAATCTGATGATCATCATACAAACGATGACCACCTGTGCTTCGGTGCGGTCGCAGAAATTCGGAAAATTCTTTTTCCCAGTAGCGCAAAGTGTGGGGTGTGATATTGAGAATGGCACACACATCTTTGACTTTGAGAAATCCATTCTCCCGGGACGTATCCATAGCGCATCCTTGCGTTAGGTCCTAAAGTTCAAGTAACACTCTAATTTTCCCATACCCATTCTCGACGAGGGAGGAAAAAACTTTAGAGTCTCCGGAAAAAGGGCCGATCCCAAGGTTCACCCGAGAAGGTAACCAGCGTTGTCCTTCCCGTGGCATCGAAATCCCCCGATTTTGCCGGTATGTCAATCATCCATGGAAGGGTCCGGGCAGACCCCGGGGCGAGACCTCCTGCAGCGCAAGGCCGTTGAACCGTAAGGTTTCCTTTATTCGGCGGCTTTCGATTTTTCAAGGCGTTCAACGGCTTCCGGCAACCCGGCGTACACCCCGATCGCTCCACCGGGGGCTGGACCGCCGGTCACCGCCTTTATTCTTCCAGAGCGCGAATGACGGCTTCGGTATACTCACGGGTGGTAGCGCGGCCGCCGATATCGCGCGGCAGCACCTTCCCCCGGGATATTACCCGATGCACGGCCGTTTCAATTTTCCGGGCGGCTTCTTCCTCTCCCAGGTGGCGTAACATCAAGGCACCGCTAAGAATCAAGGCGGTGGGATTCGCTATCCCCCGGCCGGCAATATCGGGAGCCGAGCCATGAACGGCTTCGAATACGGCATAGTCGCTCCCGATGTTGGCGCTGGGCGCCATTCCCAGCCCCCCGATCAAGCCACTGGTCAAATCGGAAATAATATCTCCAAACAGGTTCTCCATAACCAGAACATCGAAATGGTCCGGATGCATCACCAGCTTCATGGCGGTGGCATCCACAATGGCTTCTTCGTATTCGATTTCGGGATAGTGGCGGGCCACCTGACGGGCAATTTCCAGAAACAAACCGTCACTCATCTTCAAAATATTGGCCTTGTGCACCGCGGTAACTTTTTTCCGGCCGTATTTTCTGGCGGTTTCGAAAGCAAATCGTAAAATCCGCTCCGAACCTCCGGCCGTTATAATGCGTAAGCTCTCTACCACCCCGGGAACCACCATATGTTCCAGACCGCTGTACAGCCCTTCGGTGTTCTCCCGAATCACGATCAAATCCACATCCTGATACCGGGAAAGTACCCCGGGAATGGTTTTGGCGGGACGGAAATTGGCGTACAAATCCAGATGTTTTCGCAGTTCCACGTTGACCGAGCGGAATCCCTTACCGATAGGAGTGCTGATCGGCCCTTTCAGGGCCACCCGATGCCGCATGATGGCCTCCAGAGTTTCCTGAGGCAAGGTACTGCCGTAACGATTGAGCACCTCTTCCCCCGCCTGAAACACGTGCCATTCGATCTCCACCCCGGTGGCATCGATCACCTTTCGGGCCGCTTCCGTCACTTCCGGCCCAATGCCGTCCCCGGGAATTAAGGTAACCGGGTAAGCCATGCGTTCAACCCCTTTCTTTTACTTTTCAAAACCGCCGAATTTAACATATATTCGACGCAAGGGAAACCCTTTCCCATATTTTCCCCGCCCGGGTTTATTTCCACCGACCGAGGGGGCATATTCCGAGGCCGCGACCAAAAGCCGACCACCGATGGCTCGAGCCCAACAGCTGTCCGATGACCGTTTTGCCGCCCCTTGCGATTCCCCGAACGTCGAGGGAACCCGATCCCCTATTCTCGTTGCCTTCCGGCAAAGTTCAATCCCCCCCAATAACACCGGCCGGGAACATGGCGATAACCTCCTTTTCTTGCAGCCGAATCAATCCCACCGAAATCGAACGCCGCCGTTGTATATCGGTATTTCCCCCTTCAGTCCAACCGTGGAATTGCCTCGGGATTAGGAACATTATCGGGTGCTCCGGATCAATCCAATGCATAAAGATTGTGTAGGGCGGCTTTCAGGGTGGGGAACCGAAAGGTGTAACCTTGTTGCATCAATTTTTGAGGCAACACCCTCTGGCTGGGCAGGATTAGTTCCCGGGTCATTTCCGGCAACAGCAGTTTCAGAGGGAAAACCGGGATGGGCAGCCAGCAGGGACGTTTCACCGTGTTTGCTAAGGTCCGGCAGAAATGGCGCAATGGCACAGGCTCTGGGGCCACAAAGTTATAAACTCCCCGACATTGGGAATGCCGGATCATAAATTGGATGATAGCCGGAATTTCTTCCACGTGAATCCAGGAAAACCATTGCCGACCCTCGCCCGGATATCCTCCCAGAAACCACTTCATGGGTCGCTCCATGCGGGGCAGGAATCCACCGTCGCGGCCCAATACCACCCCGGCGCGCATGATGATGCGTCGGATGGGTTTATCCCGGCCTACCTCACCGGCTGTTTCCCACTCTCGAACAACATGGGCCAGGAACCCCGTCCCCGCAGCAGATTGCTCTGTCAATGTTTCATCACCCCGAGAGCCATAAATTCCGGTAGCGGACATTTGAAAGAAGATCACCGGCTGCCGCGCCACTCGTTGCAGTGCCTGCATCAATATCCGCGTGGATTGCACCCGGCTTTGCCAGATTTGCCGCTTATATCGGGACGTCCAGAACCGGGCGATACTAGCGCCCGCCAGATGAATCATCACCCCGGCATCGGCCAATGCGGTTTCCCATTCACCGGATGAAGAAGCGTCCCAGGGAATAATGTTCACCCCGGGGCTAAACAGCTTCCCGGCCTTGCGCGGTTGCCGGGTCAGAATAGACAGATGATGCCCCGCCGCCTGAAAATACCGGACCAGGTGCCGCCCAATAAAACCCGTGGCTCCGGTTATTACGATGTTCATCATTGTATTCCCATCGGCAATCCATTCCTGCGTTTTTACGGGAGGAACCCATACCGGCGACCTTCCGCACTCCACCGCGTCCCCGGGGCAGACCTTCAATCCCCAGCGTCATTCGGAACCGTCGATTACCGCTACGCCCTTCATTTAAAAAACAACTTCAAGTACGTCAGCGGATTGGTTAACTCCGATTTGGGGACATTGCCGGCCATCATATCGGCAATCCACTGTTTCACGTCTTCATTGCGTTGCGCCTTGGAGACGACCAGATTGATCAGCGGCCAGAGGCGTCCGACCCGTTGAAGCTGGTAGGCCAGGCGAAGTTCCGGACCTAACCGCCGCCATAACCGTGCGGGATATGCCCGCAACGCCTGGGCAGAATAATCCTTGCCGGGACACACTTCGGTCAACACCTGAGCCGCTATTTTTCCGGAACACATGGCATTTCCGATTCCCTCCCCGGTAAAGGGATCGATCAGTCCCGCCGCATCGCCCACCAGTAAAAAGCCATTCCCATGGATCCGACGACGCTTGCTGCCCACAGGAAGATTCCAGCCTTGAATATCATCCACCAATTCGGCCGTCTTAAAACGTTCCCGAAAAAAAGGGTGCTGAGTGGCTGCCGTGTGGGCCTGGCGCAATCGGATTCCCTTCTTTTTCAACTTGCTGTGCACCATACCCAGCCCCACGTTGGCCAGCCCGTCATCCGCCGGAAATATCCAGAAATAGCCCGGTAAAATATCTTTGATATAATGCAATTCGATGGAATCGTTCAGGCCGGTTACTCCCCGGTAATAGGCCCGAGTGGCTACCAGATGATGGTCGGGATCCAGCTCGTAAATTCCCAGTTTCCGGGCGACGACGGAGCTAAATCCATCGGCCCCGACCACCACCTTGGCCGTAATGTCCTGCAAAGCACCATTTTCCCGCTTTACCCGCACACCGATGACCTGATCGTTTTCCACAAGCAGGTCTTCCACCGGCGCTTCTTCCAGGGTATCCAGTTCCTTTCTGGCAGTCTGGAATAAAAGGTTATCAAACTCGATCCGGCGGCAGATAAATCCATGCAACTCATTGTTCGCTTTATTCGGCTGAAAATAGATTTTAATGGAACTGGTATTGGGAGAAGAAAAAATGACGCCGTAAACGACCTTGTGGGGAACTTGTCGAAGCTGTTCCAATAGTCCCAACTCCCGAAGGTAAATAATGCTCTTGCCAGAAATGGCATCGCCGCAGATTTTATCCCGGGGAAATTTCTTTTTATCGATCAAAACAACTTTAAGTCCGTCACGGGCGGCATACAAAGCAGTCGTTGTTCCAGCAGGACCGGCTCCAACAATTGCCACATCATAGTCATAGTGCATGGTGATCAGCCTCCTTATGAAACATGTATGGGTTTTAACGCAAAGACCAATATAAAATATATTGAACCTATTTTGCAACCCTCATTCCATTGCCCCCGGCCCGAGCCACGGAACGGAACCGCTTTTTGAATCAACCGGATGTTTTACTAAATTTGATTCAGCAAACATAAGGAAAGACCCATGCACCTGCATTACTGGACTCTAAAACGACAGGTTGAATATTTACAACCCATCGTTGAGGGCAGTCGGGTACGTCAGAGTTTTACCCAGATAAAAAACGAGTGGATTATCGAAATCGAAACGCCCCGCGGCGGGGACTATTTTCTGGAATGCCGTTGCGATCCCCAGTTTTCCTACTTTATTCTCAGTCCCCGAAAACGGCGTCGTGCCCCCTCCACCGAGGTCATGGAGGAAATAGTGGGGGCGATCATCACGCGGCTGCAAATGACGCCTCAAGAGCGCATCATTACCATCGATTTCCACCATGGCAAATGGAGTTTGTATTTACAATATTTCACACTGAACACCAACTTTTTTCTGGTTCAACCGAATGGTCACATTGTCAACAGCTTCAAGAAACGGAAGAAATGGATCGGTACCCTGTTTCAAATTCCCACCAATCAGCGGGTGGATCCCCTGCCGATGAGTGCGGAGGGATTCCTTCAACTTGCCCGCCGGCAGAAAGCGCAACCGCTGGCCGTGTGGTTAAAAACCCATTTCCTCTACCTCACCACTCCCGTGATCGAGGAATTGCTGTTTCGAGCATCCTTGAACCCATCGGTATCGACCGGGGAGCTCTCGGAAGATCAAGCAATCGCGCTTCATGGTCATCTGCAGGACTTATCGGCTCAATTTCAACAAGGTTCCCCCCATCTCTATTTTCAGGGGGACATTCCTCAAAAATTTACTCTGGGTGCCTTTCACCGTTTATCCCACTTACGGGCCGAAATTGTAGCAAACATCAACGATGCTCTGCGGCGATTTTGCTTTCACAGTATACGATTTCGGGACTTGATCCAGAAAAAACAGCAGTTGGAGCAATTGATCGACAAACGATGTCAGCGTGTGCAATCCATCATCCAATCGATGCAGAAAGAAACGACGGATTGGCGGCCCCGGCAGTACCAGAAGTTCGGCCGATTATTGCTGTCCCAACCCCAGCACTTTCGACCGGGCCGATCCATTATTGAATTGGTAGATTATTTTGATCCCGCTCTGCCCACCATTTCTGTCAAAGTGAAGCCGGATTGGACCCTTCAACAGAACGCATCGTGGTATTTTCAGAAGGCCCGGGAGTGGGAGCAGCGCCATCGACAGAAGCAACAGCGCATACAGCAGTTACACCAGCAGCAGGAAATGTTAACCGCTCTTCACGATCGTCTGCAACACATTACCTCCCCGAAAAAGCTTCAAAAATTTCAAGAAGAACTGAAGAGCCGGGGTCTTCTGCAACCTGCAACCGGTGAGGCTTCCGAATACCATATCCCCTATCGCACGTTTCAGTACCACGACCATATCATCTGGGTCGGTAAGCGCGCCGCCGATAATGATCTTCTAACCTTTGGCAAGGCGCATAAAGAGGATTGGTGGTTGCACGTCCAGGGTTACAGCGGTTCCCACGTCATCCTGAGGAATCCCCGGAAATTAGCGAGTCCACCCCCGGATGCATTGCATTACGCGGCGCAGTTGGCTGTGACGTTCAGCAAGGCCCGCCATGCACGCTACGTTCCGGTGTTATACACCAAAGTCAAATATGTGCGTAAACCGCGCAAATCGCCTCCGGGAACGGTTATCCCCACACAGACCAAAACACTATTTGTGGATCCTTTGCCGGAACAGGAATTGTAACCGCCGGGTCCCTTTAATAGAGGGCGTAGAGATACCCATCCTCGCTGCCGAAGTAAACGACACCGTCGACAACAACCGGGGTGGCGGAAATCCAGCCCCCCGTTTTAAATTTCCATTTTAAAACGCCTGTCACCTTATCCAGCGCATATAAACAGCTGTCCCGGCTGCCAATGTAAAGCATCCCATCCGCCAGGGAAGGTGAAGAGAGGATTTTTCCCCGCGTCTTAAAGCGCCACTGAATTTTGCCATCTTTACGGTCCAGGGCGTACACATAATGGTTCCAGGTACCGAAATATACGGTTTCCTCATCTACCGCGGGCGAAGAGCTCACCGCAGCAACCGTGGGAAACCGCCAGCGCAATTTCCCCGTATGGGCATCCAAGGCATAAAAATTCCCATCCATGCCACCGAAGTAAACCACCCTGTCTTTAACCGAGGGGGAAGAGTAGACAGCACCGTGGGTACCGAATTCCCATTTCTTTCTGCCGTTTTCGGCATCCAGGGCATAGAGAAAACCATCCCCACTGCCAAAATAGACCGTGCCCTGGTATAGGGCCGGAGAGGATTTTATTTTACCCCCTGTTTTATAGCGCCATTGAACCGCGCCGTATTCTGCATCCAGCGCATAAAACACACCATTTCCACTTCCAAAATAGACCTTTCCATTGTGCACCGCCGGAGAGGTGGAATTGGTTTCTCCGGTGGGGAATTGCCACAATACTTCACCATCTGCGGCGCGGATCGCATAAAAATATCCATCCATTCCCGCAAAATACAATCGGCCATCCTTTAAATGCGGGGTGGAATAAATGGCATCTCGGGTAAAAAAATGCCATTTTTTTTCACCCGTCTGAACGTCCAAGGCATACAGACGGCCATCCACTCCTCCAAAGTATACCCGATCCCGCACCACCAGGGGGGTACTAAATATCCAGTTGTTGGTTTTGAATTTCCATTTAACGCCGTGATACTCTACAACGGCGGTAGAATCGTACACGCCCGTATTCTGAAGATCGGCCCTGTATTTCACCCAATGCCAGGGCTTTTCTTTCCGCTCACATCCGGAAAACCATATCCCCACACACAGGATAAGTCCTAACAACCGTTTTGCTGTGGTCATAGCCCGTCTCCTTGTTCGGCGCTGTTTCCCAAATGGTTGTACCCCCGGCGACGGCGATTGCGGTGTCAACGGATGTAATCCTTGCGCACATAACTCCGCCAGCGGGGATCGGTAATCTCTCCTCGTTTGGTGGAATTCACCAACTTGTAATCTCCAAAACCCGAGAAGTCCACAAAATCGAATTCGACCCCTCCTTCCAGGTCATAATAGTACCAGATTTCATAGGGGTTTTCATTGGGCGTGCTGGGAAAGCGTTCGATATCAATGGAATCGTTTCCACCCGGGGGAAGCATAGCCCGCCGAAGGGTTCCTCAATCGGTTGCTTGCTGAATGAAAATCTCTTCAATCATCCGGCGGAATTCGGTGGGACGAATCGGCTTGGCCAAGATGTGCTGCACTTTCAGCTCCCGTAACGCATTGACCAGCTCCTCATTCAATTGCCCGGAGATGACCATAATGGGAATTGTGGGATTGACGGCCCGGATCTTCTGGATCAACTCCACGCCATTCATATTGGGCATTACAATGTCGGTAATCAACAGATCGTATTTCTGAAACAGCAATTTGTTCAATGCTTCTTCGCCATTGTATACCGAAATCACCTGAAACCCTTCCAGGGTCAACAAGATATCAATGCTACGACTTAAATTCTTATCGTCCTCGGCTAATAATATTTTTTTCATAAACGACTCGTTTTCATACATACGACAATCCCAAAAGCAAGATTCTTGCCAGTGGCAGGCTGGCTCAAAGGACCAAGAGAGCCTCTGCCTCCCGGCGCCGGGCCGGCCCATCAGCTGTTAATTTACAAATGGTTATCTCCGGCGTTGCAAGGCGTTCCAATGTATCAGCCCTTGGGAGGAAGGCAGGCGGGCGCATCATCCGAGCACCGTCCCATGCCCTTTGTAAAACTTTTTTACATTTCTACATCCTCGATCCCATATTCTTCCAGTTTATTGTACAACGAACGGCGACTGATGCCCAGGATCTTGGCCGCCTTCAGTTTGTTTCCTTTCACCGCCTTTAAGGTTTCCAGGATCATGGTTTTTTCCACTTCCGCCAGAGGGGTGCCCGGACGAATGGTAATCTGGGTGCGGGCGATTCCAGGTTTGACAACTTCCCGGGGAAGATGCTGCAATTTTAAGATTTCCTGATCCCCTGCGGACAGCACCGCCCGTAACATCACATTGCGGAATTCCCGAATGTTTCCCGGCCAGGGATAATCCTGCAAAGCCGTCAGGGCATCCGACGCGATATCCTGAATCCCACGCCCCAATTCCAGATTGAACATTTCCCGGTAGTAATGCGCCAGATAGGGAATGTCCACCTCACGCTCCCGAAGGGGAGGCAATTCGATGGTATAGACATTCAAGCGGTAGTATAAATCCTCCCGAAACCGGCTCTGTTCGATGAGGGTTTGCAGATTTTCGTTCGTAGCGGTAATAATCCGCACGTCCACATGAATGGGGCGGTTGCTACCCACCCGTTCAATGATATGATTCTCCAACACCCGCAGAAGACTAATCTGTACCGGCAGGCTCATGGTGCTGATCTCGTCCAGGAAGAGGGTCCCCCGATGGGCTTCTTCAAATTTTCCCTTTTTGTCGGAAATCGCCCCGGTAAATGCGCCTTTTAAATGTCCGAACAGTTCTGAGGCGATCAGCTCCCGGGGAATGGCCCCCGTATTCACCGCCACAAAGGGGCCTTCCTTTCGACCGGAATAATCGTGAATGGCTCGGGCCACCAATTCTTTCCCCGTGCCGCTTTCTCCGATGATCATCACCGATACGTCCGTAGGTGCCACGTCCCGAATCTTTCGATAAACCTGTTGCATTTTTTTGCTCCGCCCCACCAGGCGATGAAAATGGCAATATTTGCTCAGGCGGCGGAATTTTTCCTCTTCGGGGATTTCTTCCACCGTCTCCCGAAGCACTTGCCGCACCACCTCCAAAAGCTTCTGGGGTCTTACCGGTTTGGTGATATAATTGACCGCCCCATGGCGCATGGCTTCAACAGCATGTTCGATGCTCCCATAGCCGGTCACCATGATCACCTTCAAGGCCGGAAATTTTGCCTGCAGATGCTTCAAAAATCGCATCCCGTCCATTTCATTCATGCGGTAATCGGTAATCACCAGATCGTAAACCCGATGATCCAGTCGTTCCATCCCCTCGCGGCCATTGGCCGCCCCCTCTACTTCGTAACCTTGTTCTTCCAGAAGGGTCATCATACCGATGCGGTGATTCTCATCATCGTCCACCACCAGAATACGGAAGTTCATACAACACCCTCTCCATTACGTTGTTGGCAATTCCACGTAGAAAATGGTACCCACCCCTTCACGGGATTCAAAATACAGCTGCCCCTCGTGGGCTTCCACAATGCGCCGGGATATGGCCAGCCCGATCCCTCCCCCGCTTTCTTTGGTGGAAAAATAGAGATCAAATATCCGGTCTTTGATGGCGTCCGGAATACCAATACCGGTATCTTTTATGGAAATCCGCACCCGCCCCTCTTTCAAGCCCGTTCGAATATACAGATCACCCCCCTCGGGCATGGCGTCGAAGGCGTTTAAGATCAAATTAATAATCACCTGTTTAATCTGATCTTTGCTGATATTCACCAGGGGCAAATGATTTCCAAAATACTTCTGAATCCGCACATTGCGCTCGAAGGCCTGTTGTTGCACCAGGTCCAGAACCTCACTCACCAGATCGTTGATGTTCTCGTAACTCAGTTGAATGTCCTTCGATTTTGCCAGATTGAAAAATTGATCGATCATTTTCTGTAAGCGCTCGATTTCGGCGTTGAGAATGCTAATGGATTTATGGATCTTCCGCGCCCGATCTTTATCCTTCACCGATTTATTCACCAGGCTGGAGACGATCTCCGTATGAATGGCCAGAGAACTAAGGGGGTTGCGAATTTCATGGCCGATACTGGACGCCAGCTGAGAAATCAATCCGTATTTCATACTTCGGTGCAGGTTCTGCTCCAATTCCTGGAGCAATCCCAGATTTTTAAAATAAAAAATGATGGAACTGACCCTTCCGTTTTCCGAAATGGGCATGGCATGCACCTGCACATTCATGGTGCGCCCATCCAACAACCGCAGGGCTAAAATTTTCCGCACCGCATGGGTCATGGGGTCGCGAGAACGGCGGTAAATTTCCACCAAACGGGGATTCAGTTGAAAAATCTTGTAAATCTGTTTATGGGGATCACTATACCTGCGGATGCGCAGAATGTCCAGCAAATAATCATTATAGGTAGCAATGTTCATATTCATATCGATAATCAACAAGCCCTCGTGAATGACCCGCATCATCGCCTGTATGCGTTTTTCGGACTCTCGAAAACTCTCGCTTAAATCGGCCGTTTTTTCGAACAATTTCTGTAACCCCGAATACACCGGTTCGAATTCGTCGCCTTTTTTCATCGCCGGGCGATAATCGTAATTGGCTTCACTAAGATGCTCAATGGCGATGTTGATATCCTTTATGCTGCTCTGGTAAATTCTGGAAGTCAACAAAACGGTAAGCAGAATGATCCCGAAGGTAAAAACGCTGGCAAAGTAGAGAATTTTTTTGCGGTTTTTGTAAAAATTTTGTAGATGTTGGACCGAAACCACGGTTCGCAAGTATCCCTGCAATTCCCCCTCCTGGTAAACCGGCCAGATGACGTCCAGGATTTCGATATCGCCCTGCCAGGTCCGATTGACCACCTGGGGACGTTCCGTCCGAAGCAGTTGTAATTCCCGGGGATTCTGATATTCCCATCCTTCCACCTTCGGATCGGAGCTCACCACAATGCGATTGTGTTTATCGATTAAAAGAATGGAGAGAATTTTGGAATCTTGTCGGCTGAAGCGCTTTAAAAAACGCCGCAACGGGTAGCGATTGTACTTGTCGATTTTACGAAAATCGAACGGCTCCGAAATGAGTACGTTTTTGATCTGCTCCGTCAACATATAAGCGATTTTGCTGGATAAATCCGCATAAAAGGCGTTGATACTGGTATACAGCAAGTACACAATCACGG
>WFTQ01000011.1 GCA_015485355.1 bacterium
GATTAAACAAGCAACAGATTAAATTGCGATGATAATTAAACATGAGGTGTTATGATGACGCGCATTTTAATATCCGTATTGGGTGGGGTCACAATTCTGGTGTTATTGTGGTGGCAGTGGGAGGGAGACCAGCGCACCGGTATTCGCAAGCCTTCTTACAAATCGAGTGTGGGGACTAAAGAGGATCCGCTGGCACGGGTGCGTTTTGAACTGGAGCGACTAAAAGACCCCGCAACGGGGAGGATTCCGGAGGATATAAAGGATCGGGAACTGGCCTTTGTTAAAACCCTTCCCATTCGGGGGGAAGGCTATCCCCTGGCGCAGTTCCGGAAAGGGGGACAGGTGCAGCAGGTCGAGGCCTTGACCTGGACCGGACGGGGACCCTATAATTTGGGCGGCCGTACACGGGCCCTGGCCTTAGATGTGACCAACGAAAATATTATTCTGGCGGGTGGAGTATCCGGAGGCATGTGGCGTTCCACCGATGGTGGCAACAGTTGGAGCAGGACCACCGATCCGGATACCTTGCAAAGCGTTACCTGCCTGGTGCAAGATACCCGGCCGGGGAAGACCCACATCTGGTACTACGGTACCGGGGAGTTGCGTGGCAATAGTGCCGGCCTGATGGCCGATCCCTACCGGGGGGATGGCATTTTTAAATCCGTAGACGGGGGAAAATCCTGGTTCGTTTTATCTTCCACATCGACGGGGCAGCCCCACAGGTTCGAAAATTTTTTTGATTATGTATGGAATCTGGCCATCGATGTCTCCAACGCCGATCAGGACGAGGTGTATGCCGCCACGTATGGAGGTATTTGGCGAAGTACCGATGGCGGCCGGTCCTGGCAGGCGGTGTTGATTTCCTCCAACTCCGACTATTCGAGATATGTGGATCTGGCCGTAACCTCTACCGGGGTGGTATATGCCACCCTGAGCAGCGATGGCGATAAAAAAGGAGTCTGGCGCTCCACCGATGGACTCAACTGGGTGAATATCACCCCATCCGGATGGCCAAGCAATTACAATCGTGTGGTCATCGGTATTGCACCCTCGAACGAAAATGTGGTCTATTTTCTGGGAGATACCCCGGGCTCCGGAAAGAACGGTCACAGTTTGTGGAAATATACCTATCTCAGCGGAGACGGCAGCGGCAATGGAGGGCAGTGGGAAGATCGTTCAAACAATCTCCCTTACAACAGTAATGCCCCGGTGGAAAATTTCGATTCGCAATCCTCTTACAATCTGATCGTCAAAGTAAAACCCGACAACGAAAATGTGGTGTTCATCGGGGGAACCAACTTGTATGTCTCGGAAGATGGTTTTTCGACCAGTGGAAATTATCGCTGGATTGGAGGTTACCACGCGACGAATAAGGATTACAGCTGGTATCCCAACCATCATCCGGATCAGCATGCTCTGGTATTCTATCCCTCCAATTCGCTAAAAGTCTTATCGGGTCACGATGGCGGTGTGAGTGTAACAGAAAATATCATGGCGACGTCAGTTACCTGGACGTCGTTGAACCGGGGCTACTACACTACTCAGTTCTATACCATTGCCCTGGATACCGCCGCGCAAGGGGATGCCGAACTGGTCGGTGGAATGCAGGACAATGGCACCTGGAGGGTAACCACCGTATCCCAGACGGCCGATTGGCAAAAACAACTGAGTGGTGATGGGGGGTATTGCGCCATTACCCCCGGAAAAAATTACTATTATTTTTCTTGGCAAAACGGTACAGTTTTTCGGGTGACCATGAGCAGCAATGGAAATTGGTTGACCTGGACTCAGGTCGATCCCTCCGGGGTGAGCGATCATTTGTTTATCAATCCTTTTGTGCTGGATGCCAAGATTCCTAAGATCATGTATTACGCTGGCTGGGATGCCGTTTGGCGCAACAGCGATTTAACGCAAATTCCCAATTTTCAGCAGAATCCCACATCGACCAACTGGCAAAAACTGAGCAATACGGTGCTGAGCAGCGGCTATGTCACCGCTTTGGAGGTCACCAACAATCGTCCGGAGCATCGGTTGTATTATGGTACCAATCAAGGGCGGGTGTTTCGTCTGGACAATGCCCACACAGGCGATCCCACCCCGGTGGAAATTACCGGCTCCGGTTTCCCCACGGGGTATATCAATTCCATTGCGGTCCATCCTTACAACGGGAATGAAGTGATCGTGACCTTTTCGAATTATAATGTGATCAGCCTCTGGCGGAGTACCGATGGCGGCGACAGCTGGGAAAACATCAGCGGGAATCTGGAAGAATATCCCGATGGTACCGGCGGGGGGCCTTCGGTGCGGTGGAGCGAAATCGTGCCGGTGGACGACACGGTGGTCTATTTTGTGGGCACTTCCCGAGGGGTTTTTTCCACGGTCCAGCTAAACGGCGCCAATACCGTGTGGACGCTGGAAGCACCCACGACCATAGGTTACGCGGTGGTGGATATGATAGCCTCCCGAGCCCGTGACGGCCTGGTTGTGGCGGCCACCCATGGGAACGGCGTGTTTAGCACCACCGTTTCCGTGGTGAAAGTCGAAGAAGAACGACCGCGGACCGTTCGGCGCTTTCGTTTGAGTCAGAATTATCCCAATCCTTTTAATGCTTCAACCCGCATTGAATTTGAATTGCCCGAAGCCGCCGATGTGAAATTGATGGTCTACGATATTCAGGGTCGTGAAGTGGCCCGGTTGGTGCAGGGATTTCATCCATCCGGTCGCTATTCGGTATCCTGGAATGGCCGCGACAATGGCGGCCAGGCGGTGGCCAGCGGTGTGTACTTCTATCGCCTTGTGGCCGGCCCCTATCACAGCATGAAACGGATGATGCTGGTGAGGTAACGGGGTGCCGCGATCGGGATTTCTGACAAACGGAACTGAAAAAGACTTCGAACATGGAGCACCACCGTGGGCGTCTTTCTGCGGTGGTGTTCTTTTTGCACCCGTGTACCTCATAATGTTTCGGCCCTGCCGTAGAGGCTGAGAAGGGCTGTCAGGGAAGAAGGGACCATGGGTTCCGGATGAACGCTTTCCAGATAGTCTCGCCCGCCCGCTTTAGAACCTTCCGGAATCGGCGTCCTCCGGATGAGACGACAAAAGGCGCCTCTGTTCCGGAAAACCCGCTCCGGCAACAGGAATTTGGGCATATTTGTTGCGCTAAATCAGTTCTTTTTCTGAGAATCGTCATTGTTTGGTTTTTTTTTAACGAGTAAACTGCTCCAACTTAGGAGAAAAGGGGTGTGATCGTTAAGATGCACCGGTCGGTTGTGTCCGTTCCTGCAGGAAGGTTGTGGGAGCAAAGGTGCGATAATCAAGCCGGTTTTTCCGTCTGAGTCTTCCGCCTGCGGTTTTCTGAAGGATTGCCCATGTTGAATCCTGGTGTCGGTGGTTTA
>WFTQ01000012.1 GCA_015485355.1 bacterium
TCCGACAACCCATTGGGGACGTCGTTTGGGGAGAATGGGGAGGGCCCTTGGGGTGGTGGGTCTGGTAGTGGGCCTGTGTTTATCCTGTGGTCAGCAGCCGGTTTCCCCGGTTCCGGAAGAGCGCCAGCGGCTTGCCCGGGCTGCGACGCCCGTCGCCGAAACGGGATATATTTGCGAGGAAGGGGTGCAAAATAGCGGTGCCCTGTATCGCATTTGCTTGCCTCAACAGGACTGGAATGGCGATTTATTTGTCTTTGCCCATGGGTATGTTTCTCCAACGAAACCCCTGGAACTGCCGGACGATAGCGAGCTGGTGGAACTGGTGACCGGTATGGGATATGCCTATGCCACCACCTCGTACAGCAAAAATGGCCTGGCCGTTAAGCCGGGTGTAGAAGAGGTCACCGATCTGGTAGCCATTTTTACCGCGCTTTATGGAGAGCCCCGATATACCTACCTGGTGGGCGGTTCCGAAGGGGGGATCATCACCACCCTGGCTGTGGAGAAATATCCGGACATATTTGACGGAGGACTATCCCTTTGCGGCCCGGTGGGGGATTTTCGAAAGCAGATCGATTATTTCGGGGATTTTCGTGTGGTGTTCGATTATTTTTTCCCGGATGTTTTACCGGGCAGCCCGGTGGATATCCCTCAGGAGGTGATGGAAAATTTTGAATCGATCTATGTCCCCCGGATCCTGGACGCCATTCATTCCGATCCCGATGCCACGTTGCAGCTCTTACGCGTTACCAATGCTCCCTACGATCCCGCCGAGGCTTCCACCATAGATGAAACCGTGGTGAGTGTGCTATGGTACAATGTGTTTTCCACCAATGACGCCCGACAGGTGTTGGGCGGACAACCCTTTGACAACCAAGGGCGTTATTATAAGGGTTCACGGGATGACCAGGATTTAAACCGGAAGGTGGCCCGCTTTTCAGCGGAGCCGCAAGCGCTGGAGGAGATCGAACGGTTCTATCAAACCACCGGGAGACTGGAAGTACCGATCGTTTCGTTACACACCGTGGCCGACCCTGTGGTGCCGTTCTGGCATCAACCCTGGTATCGATACAAGGTCTGGTTGGCCGGTGCCAGCCGGTTCTATTCGGCCTTTCCCATTTTCCGGTATGGCCACTGTGCCTTTCAGCCGGAAGAGGTTTTGGCCGCCTTTGCCCTTCTGGTGTTGAAAGTGTCCGGCGAGGCGCTGGTGGGGGTCGAGAGCGCACTTCCGGATGAAGACGCCCGGGCAACCTATCGCCATTTTCAAGAAGAATTGGACAGGGCCCGCCAAACTGCTGATGCATGGAATCCGCAGAACGTGGTCTTTTTTTCGGAAACCCCCGGGATTGGGACGTTCCCGAGGTTTTGAACTCAAAGAGAGGTCAAGGTTTTTTTGGCCATGGCCCGTCCCAAAGGGCCATGCAGTTAAACCGATCGGGGATTCTGTGACCCCACAGAATCCCCGGATATTTTACCTCCTGCGGGGGGAGACTTACTTCGGGTTTCCCACCCGTTCCAATTCATTCAAAATATGGGTGGCGCCGGAGAACTTGTCCAGAAGAAAAAGGATGTAGCGGACATCCACACTGATGGTGCGGGTCAGTTCATCGCTGAATTGATAATCGCTGGTCATGGCTTCGTAATTTCCGTCAAAGGCCACCCCAATCAAATGCCCCTTTCCGTTGAGTACCGGACTTCCGGAATTTCCTCCGGTGATATCGGTGGTGTGCAGAAAATTGACCGGTATATCGCCCAGTTCCGGATCCGCGTAGGAACCAAAATCGCGGCGGTTGAAGAGGTCTAACAATTTTACGGGCGCATCGAAGGGTGCCTTGCCGGTGTGTTTTTCCACTACCCCCGCCAACCGGGTTTTGGGTAAATAAATTACGGCGTCCCGAGGCCGGTAACCTCGCACCTCCCCGTAAGTAAATCGGAGGGTGCGATTGGCATCCGGATAAAGATGTTTCCCCTTCCAGGCAAAAAGGGCCTTCAGGTATTGACTGCGCAAACGGGTTATGCTGCCTACAAAGGCTTTCCACTTTTCTTCCAGGGGCTGAATTGCCTGGTAGTAAGTGTGAGCAAACTGGATCATGGGGTCATTCATGGTTTCGAATTCGGCACGCGATATTCGAAACAGGTCGGCTGCGTCTAAAAGATTCTTGAAGCGGGAATTCGCAAACAGGCTGTCCACATACGCGTCGATAACGGATGATGGGTGCCCGGGCGCTTCCTGCCGCAAAAGGGCGTTTAAAAATTCCGGACGCTGATCTTCCGGTAGTTGGGCCATTTTTTTTAAGAACGCCTTCAACAGGGCCACGTCCGCGGAACGGACATACTGACGATTCCGGTATTCCAAGCGTTTCAATCGTTCCTGAATGCGTTTTTCCGAGAAGCCCGGCTCCCTTTCGGATTCCGGTTTCTCTTTTTCGATGGCATATCGGTAGGCGGAATAAACGGTATTGGGAAGCCCCACGAAACGCAGGGATCCCAGCCAATTGCGTCTGGACGCATAAGTGCAAAGCTCGTCGTAGGCAGCCCGGATTTCATCCAACACCGTGCCATATTCTTCCTGGAGTTTCGCATCCCCGGCCAGGAACCGCAGAAACTCCGTTTCGAATCGACGCTTCTTCTCCAGCAAGTTTAATCGGGCGAATCCATCCAGCATCCCCTGGTTTTTTTTCAGCACATTGTTCAGACCTTTTAAAAATCCCGATAGGCTGAGGGCCGTTTGGGGGTCTTTCCGGGCTTCCTGTTCCAACACGGCGATGGCTGTCTGGAACATCTCGATCTGGAAAGGATAATTTACATTTATATGGTAGTCTACAGAATAAGAGGTACGGTAGCGGTAGGTAATGCCGGGATATCCCAGGATGAAGGTGAAGTCCCCTTCCTTTACCCCTTCTGTGGAAATCGGTAAATAAACCCGTGGTTGATAAGGTACGTTGGTATCGGAATAGAGGGTGGGTTTACCTTCTTTTGTGGCGTAGACGCGAAGGAAGGCAAAATCGCCGGCATGTCTCGGCCACATCCAATTATCGATGTCGCCGCCGTAGTCGCCAATCCGCCGCGGCGGAGCATATACCAGCCGCACATCCTGGAAGCGTTCGTAAATAAACAGATAATATGTCATGCCGGAATACATTTCCACGACTCTGGCCTGAAGACCCTCTTCTTTGGCTTCTTCTCGCTCTTCAATTTCCTGCTTGCGGTTTTGGAGGGCTTTAAACCGTTCTGCAGGGGACATATCTTCCCGAACCGCGGAACGCACTTCGGCGGTAATGTCCCGAAAGGTGCGGGTTACCAGCACCTCATACCCCGGGATAGGAATTTCTTCGGACATATTTTTGGCCCGGAATCCCTCTTCCAGATAATTAACGTCGGGGCTGCTCACCCGCTGCAAGGCGCCGTAAGCCACGTGGTGATTGGTGAGAACCAGACCCTTGGCGGAAACGAAGGCTCCCGTGCCCCCATCGATGATGACCACGGCATCTTTGAGCCGGCGGACGTCCGAGGGATCGAGATGCAATCCGCGTTTTTTCAAAGACTTCCAGTTCAGCGTCTCTAACTGGTCCAACAGCCACATGCCTTCATCGGCCCAGGCGGTAATGCTTAGCCAGATGGTCAGCAACAATGCCACACCGAAGTTGAAAACGGCTCGCATAGGTCCTCCTCCTGTCCTTTCTGTGCGTGTTCACCCAATTCCCGGTATAACCGGAAGTTACGATTCTTGAAGAATGAATGTTACAGGAAAATCCGATTTCTGTAACCCGGACCGCCTCTATTGGTCGAAAAAAGATACACCCTGTCAATGGGGACGGCGGGTCGACATCATCCGACCAAAGGTTCCCTCGGATAGCCGGAACGTGTTGCGCTGCATTTGCAAGTGTGCTCATATTCATATTTAATGATATTGAATTAAGAATGGCTTTTATGTATATTTTGACGTTTATTTGAACGGCATCATGGTGTTTGCGATCAAAATCTGGAGAGTGGGAGTAACAGTCGATGGTAAACTGGCGAGCGGTGTTGGTGGTTCTGGTGGTATCGGTCTTTCTCATGCGTTGCAGTGAAAATCCGGTAAATCTGGGCCAAAAAGAGTTGCCGGATCCGGAGTTAAGCGGAAAACTGTTGAAAGATACCCTCTATGCCACTTCGGTTCGATCGGTGAAAAAAAGCAGCCCTTTAAAAACCGACAATACCGGCAGCCTGTTGTTCGGGAAATTTCAGGGGCTGGAATTTCGACCTATCATAAAATATACCAAACCGGTTGCCTTCCCCAACAAAGTGTATGTACACAAGGCCACGGTTTCTTTGATTGTGAAAACTGTGCAGGGAGATACTCTGATTCCCTATCAAATTTCAGCTTACCGCATCACGGAAGATTGGGTGGATAATACCGATGAAGTCTGGAACGATTATCGGTCCAGTATTGATCAGGACCGTCCCATCGGCAACGTGACCCTGGAAGGACGTCTGCAGGATACTTTACACCTCGCCATTACCGATACGGCCCTGGTGGCGACCTGGACGGATACCGGGAGTGCCACCCCGAACTACGGGTTTTTACTGGATTTTTCTGCCGATGAGCCCGATTTCATCATCGAGTTTCAAGCGCATCCGAAACTGATTTTGGAATACGAAGTCGAGTTGAACACCGTTCTTCGGAAAGATTCCTCGTTTGCGGTTACCGACGCGTTTCTCATTCAGGGGGATTTCAATCGGCTGGATACGACGCAGTACAATTACGTATCTACCCTGCGTCCCCGAAATGTGCTGTTAGAGTTCGACTTTCAACCGTTTCTGGATCGGTTTCCCGATGGTGTGTTGGTGACCTCGGCGAATTTGCACTTACCGTTTGTCGACGAACAGAGCTGGATCCATCCGGATTACGGGGCCAATTTGTATTTGCGGGCGCTGATCAGCCCTCTGAATTCGGGCGAACTGGAGTATGATACCACCCGGACACCGATCGGTTTCGATCGCCTCTTTTTCGACAGCACATACCTGCGAATTGCCCCCGGTACCGATCGGCGGAATTTTGCCATTCAATATATTCAGAGCTGGTTTAAAGAAGTGGCGCCCTATGAAGGATATTTAATTGAATTTCGGAATGATGCGGATTATTTTTCCTATTTCGCGATACCGGACATCGGTCGGGCCAGGCCGTATTTGATCATTTATTACTGGATACCGCCAGGAACCCGATTTTAATACGAAGCAGGGAGAACCATGTGCCCATGAAAACCGCTGGGGCCGTTTTTCTGATGTGGATAAGCCTGAATCCCTTTCTTTTCGGGGGATCGTATTTTGAGTCCCAAAGCCACGGATTGGGACTGAAGTATTACTACACCAGCGTCCGGGGGATGGGGATGGGCAACGCCGGTCTGGCCCTTCACGATTCGATCAGTCTCGCCCAGTACGCAATTTCTCAGTGGCGGCATATCCGGGATACACGGTTTACCGCGGGAGTGGGGTATTTTCAGAATTTTACCGATATCCCCCAGATGAATTACTACACCTCGACGGCCAATTTTAGCGGTTTAAGCATGGCAATCCCCATTCAGCGAAAGGTGTGGGTTATCGGGTTTACCCTTTATCCTTACACCACCATTGACGTGCAGTACCAGCGCAGTGTTCGGACACCGGATATTGATTTTGAGCAGATCATTGCCACTCGGGGGAACACCTCCAAGGCCCAGTTTCTGATTGTATGGTCGCCTCATCGTCGCCTGGGAATCGCCCTGGCGGGGAATTATTATTTTGGAGTCATTCGGGACAAGTTCCAGCTTCAATTTGATGATGGCAGTTTTTACGACGCCGGTCATGAAGTGGAGTACCGGGTGCAGGGTCCGGGAGGCGGCATTTACCTCGATGTCGTGCCGTTTCCATCCTTCAGCCTGGCCGGATTCGTGGAAGTTCCTCCTTCTTTAACAGTCCGGCGGGTTTTCAATTCCGTCTTGAGCACCGAAGCGACCTATCTGCCCGGAAAGAAGGCTTTTCCTTTAAAAGCGGGGATAGGGAGCGCTTTGAAATTGGGTGATCGATGGACCCTGGTCGCCGATTACGTCATGCAACAGTGGTCCCGGGGATTTGGATTGGAAAAAGAGACCCCCGAAAAACTGGAGGATTGGTTTAACCTGGGTGTGGGCATCGAACGGCAGCTGAGTCGAAAAAGAAATGCCCCCTTGCTGAGTCGACTGGATTGGCGGTGGGGACTCTCGGTGCAGAAATTGGGATATCGGTTTAACGGTAATCCCGTGTACCAGTATGCCGTACACCTGGGTATGGGGATTCCTTTCTTTTTTTATATCAGTCGATTCGATATCGGCCTCGAAGCGGGCATTCGAGGCAACCGGGTTAAAAACGGGGCCCAGGAGCGTTTTGTCAATCTGAGGGTTTCCATTTCCACCGGGGAACGATGGTTTCTAAGGTTTCGTTAATTAGTAAATGATCAGTTTAAAACCTTTTATTCGATAAAACCAGAGGAGGTTTATCGTGAAACTTCAAATATCCAGGCTGCTGTTGGTAGGGGTTGTGGTTTTCGTGTGGGGCCTTCTGGGAATCCCAGACCTTTTTGCCCAATTCGATGAATTGGAAGACGAGATGGAAGAGGTCCAATGTAAACCCGATTCCCTGATCAGTGGTTACGAACATTTTAAAATCGACACCGTTACGCAACAGCAGATTGCCATCTGGTATAGTTTTGGACAGGAAGAATACAAATATAAACATTACGACCGGGCGATTCCTTATTTCTGGCGGGTGCTCATGAACGACCAGACGGGAAAGTTTCGAGTGGTGTATTCCAAACTGGCCGATTGTTACTTCCGGTTGAATAAAGTGGATAGCACCTTGCTGGTGGTTTATATGGGATTGGAAAAATACCCCAACTATGCTCGGTTGCACTATTGGGCCGGTTTTGTTCATGATCGCCTGGGGCATACCCAATGTGCCATTCCTCACTACGAGTTTCTGGTCAAGCAATATCCTGAAGAAAAGGATTACTGGGTAAAATTGGCTTATTTGTATTATAAAACGGAGAATCCCCGGGCCATAGAGGCGCAGCAAAAGGTGGTGGATCTAGATCCCAAGGATGTGGAAGCCTCGCGCCTGTTGGCCGAAATCATGACCCATTTTGGGGAAGATCCCTTGGCGGCGCTGAAGTCCACTTTCGAAAAGGATACCACCAATGTGGAAAACGCGTTGCGTTATGGCAAAGAAGCCTTTAACGTAGGAAATTACCAGGAGGCTTTGCGTCCCTTTCAGGCCATCCTGAAGGTGGATCCCAAAAATACATTGGCCATGGAATATATCGGGCGCTGTTATGAGGGATTGAACCGCTTGAACAGCGCCATCCGTGCTTATAAAGATATTTTGAAGATTGAACCCAAGAACGTGAAGATAATGAGTCTGATTGCCTCGGTGTACGCCCGGATGAATAACTTTACCAGTGCCCGGTCGTATGTGAATCGGGCCAAACGACTGGAGCCCAACAATGGTCTCCCTTACATGATTATGGCAGAGGTTTACGAAACCGCGGTAAATTACTGCTCGAATAAGCGGAAAAAGAAAGAATTTACCTACGATGATAAACTGGTGTATCGGCTGGCCGCCGAAGAGTATAAAAAAGCCGCCCGAGATCCCAATTACGCCGGGGACGCCAAACGGCGCTTGAAGCAACTGGAAACCCTGCTGCCAACGAAGGAAGATTACTTCATGCATAAGAATCGATTAAAACCCAAAGACCCTTGTTACGGATGGATTAATCAATAGTTTCTCAGACCGGAATAGCGCTAAGGCTGTCTCGCTGACGGAAGGGACAGCCTTTTTTTCTGTCTACGCCCGGCTGGGCGCCAAGACCGGCCCGGTATCGCCCCCCTGTCATTCTGAGCGCAGCGAAGCATCTCTAAAGCGGCGGTTAACCGTTTGTAAACCGCCATGTTCGCCAAGGAGGCGCGAAGTTCGCCAAGCAGAAGCGAAACAACAAACTCTCTGTCTGGAAAAGGGCTGTTTGTATTTCTTTAGCACCTTTGCGTCCTCTGCGTCCCCATGGCGTCCTTTGCGGTTAATTTTATTAAGCGGCAAGGAACGCGACAAGCGTACGAAAAAATAGTTAAGTGTCAGTCGTTGAGTTCGTTGCGCTCTTAGCGGTTAACCGTTTGTAAACCGCCATGTTCGCCAAGGAGGCGCGAAGTTCGCCAAGCAGAAGCGAAACAACAAACTCTCTGTCTGGGAAAGGGTTGTTTGTATTTCTTTAC
>WFTQ01000013.1 GCA_015485355.1 bacterium
CGTTTAAAGTATTTTATAATTGATTTTTTTGATGTATTTTGCAGGAATTTGACATAGTGGACGGATATGTTTAAAAACGTTTCCAAAGAAGAGATCCAGATACCCGCCCAGATGAGTTATCTGCGCGAGGTGCGGGATTTCATCGAATTCATCGGTAAAAAGTATAAATTCGAAGACAAGATCGTTAATTCCTTTAAGCTGGTGGTGGATGAGGCCTGCACCAACATTATCCGCCACGGGTATCGCGACATTAAAGATGGAAAGATAACCATTCGGGCTATCATTCGCCGCCGCAGCCTTACGATTGTCATTATCGATCAGGGCATCAGTTTCGATCCCCGCCAGGTTAAAAACCCCGACCTCCAAAAGTATGTGCAAATCGGTAAAAAAGGCGGGCTGGGCATCTTTATGATGCGCAAGCTCATGGACGACATCCGCTACAATGTCACCAGCAGGGGCAATGAATTACGGTTGACCAAGATCCGAGAAAAGGTGGAACAGCCCCCCTTTTTAGAATATTGGGATTCTCTGACGCTGCGTACCAAATTTTCTATGGTGGGCTCCATCGGATTAACGATCGTTATCATCATCGCCTTTTTTGTATTCAATGCCCGGTTGAATACCGATATTTACGAGCTTACTTTTTCTCAGGCCGTTTCCATGGCCCAGAACTTGGCGGAAATCTCTTATGAACCGTTGAACGTGGCGCTGGAGGGTGGTACCGATATCCCCCTGTTCCAGAATACCAAATCGGTGAAAGAGAGTAAACCGGAAATGGTGAGAGCGGCCGTGGTTACCGACCGGGATTCTCAAGTGGTGGCCATCTATCCCATCGAGGTGGATCTGATTCGCCAGAAACTGGATTGGAAGCATGCTCAATTGATCGATCGTATGGACAACGTCGACGTATATCGCAAAACGGTGGGAGATTCTTCCATATTTTATTTTGTGACCCCCATTGCCCTTAAAGGTCTGGAAAACGAACCCATCGGATACTTTCAATTGTGGGTCGAAGAAAGTTATATTCTGAATCAAATCGCCATATCCCGACGCAGTTTGATCCTGTACCTGTTGCTTTTCCTGGTGGCCGGGTATATCGGATTGTTCTTATTGATCAGCCTGATTACCGAACCGTTTCATAAGCTGGCGGAGTGGGTACGTCAGGTGGGTGAGGGCACGGTGGACGAGGACGAGATCGACATCGACGCCAATGATGAGCTGGGCGAGATTGCTCAGGCTTTCAACGAAATGACCAGCAAGTTCCGGGAAGCCCAGATTAACCTGGTGGAACAACAGCGATTGCAAAAGGAATTGCAGGTTGCTCAAGAAATTCAGCAGATGTTGCTGCCGGATGATTTTCCGGAGGTCATTGGCTACGATATCGCCTCCTATTATCAGGCGGCCAAGGAGGTGGGCGGTGACCTGTTCGACTTTGTGGAAGTGGATGATCAAAGCATTGGGATTTGTGTGGCCGATGTATCCGGTAAGGGTGTACCGGGATCGTTGGTGATGACCATGATCCGCACGGCCTTGCGCTTAGAGGCCCGGGGCAATAAAAATCCCGCCGATGTATTAACCAAGGTCAATGCCTTTGTAACCGAGGACATTAAAAAAGGCATGTTCGTGACCATGTTCTATGTGATCCTGGACTCCCGGGAACGGATGATCTATTTTTCCAGTGCAGGCCACAATCCCATGATCCTTTTCCGGGGCAAAACGAAAGAAACTTACTATTTAAATCCCTCGGGCTTCCCGGTGGGCATTACCCTTCCGGATATCAATCTATTCGCCGAAAAGATTCAGGCCGATCGCATTCGCCTGCATCCCGATGATATTCTGGTGCTCTATACCGATGGTATTACCGAGGCCATGAATGCCAAACGCGAGTTATTCGGCGAAGAACGATTTCTGGCCGCCATCCGTAAATATGGACATCTGGATGTGGTGGATTTTGTGAAGAGCATTAAGGATGAAATCCTCAATTTTACCGGTGGATTTGAACAAAATGATGACATTACCCTGGTGGCCATCAAGGAGAATATGGAAGCGGTGGATATCAAGGTCAATCTGTTCCGGGAACTGTTTGAACGGAAAAAAGGCAGCAACGGAAAAACGCTGGTGGAAGCCTGTCGGGATTTGGGGATTTCACCCTCCACCTATTACCGATACAAAAAAATCTATGAAAAGGGCGGGTATGCCTATTTGCGGGAGATGTTGCACGGCTACACCAATATTGGTCTCAAGCATTTAAGTATTGAAATAAAAACAAAAATATATGATATTATTCGTCAGCACCCAGAATACGGTCCAAAGAAAATAAGCGATATGCTGAACACAGAAAAATATGGCTACACTAAGGTGCCGCCTAAATTGATCTATGAGGAGCTGAAGCGCGCCAAATTGAACACCCGGCAGCAACGGTTTCAGTTCGTCAGGCGGGGCGGAAAACATCGTTTGAAACCCCCGGGAACGCCGTTGTTGACCCTGGATGGCGAGGTCATGGTCGGGTTCAGGAGCGAAGATATGTTCGAAACCACCTATCACTACATTCCCACTGCGGGGGCTGGAAAGCGATCCAAGGAAAAAATTATTTCGGTGAGCGGCAAACGGTTGGTGAGTGCAGAGCAAATTTCCCGGGAAGAAGAGCAAAGGGAAACGCGATTAGCGGAAGCAAATCCCCCCGGCGAGCCCGAGATGCAGGGGAAGGCATCGGGGGATCCCCAGGATACAGGGGTTTCCGGGGATGATAAAATCGATGAAGAAGTTATTGGAAAGGATGTGGTTGCCGATGATAATGTAGAACAACAGGATAAAGAAGAAAAACACTGACCTTTATTTAATTGATGGAGGGTTTGGATGGAAGGCATTCAAGTTTCAACGCATACAGCGGGGAGTCGCAACCAGATTTCGATTATTCGCGTGGGGGGGTATATCGACACCACCACGTCATCGGAGGTGGAACGGGCTTTGAATAGTTTGCTCAGGCAAGGGCGATACAATATTATTATCGATTTGAGCAATGTGGATTATATCAGCAGTGCCGGCTGGGGAGTATTTATCAGTGAAATCAAAACCATACGGGAAAACAACGGGGATTTAAAACTGGTAGGCATGATCCCCGATGTATATGAAATTTTTGAGTTGTTGGAGTTCCACCACATTCTGGATGTTTATGATACCGTAGAGGGGGCGGTGGTAAAGTTTGAACAGGCGGAAGCGGCCAGTGAGCCCAGCGCCGCCGCTTTTGAGCGTGCCCAGGCGGCGGCGGTGGCCGAGGAACCATCCCGATCCGCCCAACCGGCCTCTCAGCCCGAACGACCGGTCAGCGTGGATCAGCCGACCGCCGCCAAACCCATTACCGACCAACCACTCCCCACACAAACTCCCCCGAAAACAGAAAGGAGTCATCCGGCAATCAGCCTGAAGGGTCTGCCTCTGGAAGAGAAAATCAAGTACATCGTTTCCAATTATCCAGACTACGGGGCATTTCGAATTCTTCGGCGCTTGCGCTCTTCGGAATTCGGCAACGAGAAGATCGGCTGGTTTAAGGTTCGCAACTTGTTAAAAAAATTGAATCTGGATACCCGTCAAAAACGCCAGAACTTCGCCCTGCGACATCAATCCAGATATTCCCTGCAAAATATGCAGGAAGCCAGTGTGTAAGATTGCCGAGACACAGCCTCCCGGTTCCACAGCATGGGTTTCCCGGACTTTGCAAAATAATTTGGTTTGCCAAATACCTTAAACAGTGCCTATATTAAAATTTAAAAATCCGGCTTGAAGGGTATGGGAACTCTGGAAATCATCTTCTTGGTCATTCTGGTTTTCAGCCTGGTGGGAATTTTTCTGAGCCTCCCGGGCAATTTTATCATCGTCATTGACGCTCTGTGGTATGGTCTGGCCACGAGCTTCGAAAAATACAAATTCTCGTTTATCGTTTCCCTGGTTCTCATTGCCCTCCTCATCGAATTGCTGGAATACATGGTCATCGCCTTTGGCAAGCGCGGTTACAGCGCCAATCGTATTCTGGTAATAGGCGCCATTGCCGGGGGGATGCTGGGTGCCATCAGTGGAGCATTCGCCTCTCCGGTGCTGGGCACCATTACCGGTGGTATTGTGGGAATCGCCCTGGGAACGGTCCTGTTTGAGGTACTGATCAAGAAGAATAATCTGCGGGAGGCGAAACAAGCAATGCTGGGAGCCCTGATCGGACGCCTGGGGCCTTTAACCGTTAAAGCGATCGGCACCTTGACCATGATTGTGATGGTCGGCTATAAATTGTTCCTGCAGTGAAATGATGATGCGACGGTCGGCGGTCAAATGTTTCCTGCTCATCGTGTTCCTGGGGTTGCCCTCCATTCGTGCTCAGGTCCCTGTTACCGTGGTGCGGATTCAATACGGTGGCGGTGGCGATTGGTATGGCAATCGAACCACTTTTGTCAACTTGTTCAAATTCATGCGCCAGCAAACCAACGTTGTGACGGCGGAACGGGAAAAGGCTTTAAAAATAACCGACGAGAATTTCTTTAAGTATCCGATCGCCTATATTGCCGGCCATGGAAATATTCGCTTTACCGATGCGGAAGTTCGGCGCCTGCGTCAATATTTGATCAGCGGGGGGTTTCTCTGGGCCGATGACGATTACGGCATGGATGCTTACTTTCGACGGGAAATGAAAAAAGTGTTCCCGGAATCCGAATGGGTGGAACTTCCGTTCTCGCATCCGATTTATCATGTATATTTTCCATTTCCCAATGGATTGCCCAAGATTCATAAACATGCCGGGGGACCGCCCCGTGGATATGGATTGTTTTATCAGGGGCGCATGGTGGCCTTTTACAGTTTTAACACCGACATTAGTGATGGATGCGAGGACCCCGATATTCATGGGGATCCGCCCGAAATCCGTTTACAGGCCTTGAAAATGGGAACCAATATTATCCTATACGCATTACTGTATTAATGATGATGCAGGTACCAATGTGATGCCATCGAATCCAGTCGATCGGATTTATCGAGAAACCTACCGCAGGCTCCGCGCCGCCACGCGCAAAAAGTATCTTTACATTTTCCTCCAGCATTGTTTGACCGCCCTGGTTTATACGCTGGCCGCACTTTTCGCTTTTGTCGTCATAGAAATGGTATTCGATTTACCGTCTTCGATCCGGTGGGGGTTTTGGGGAGGATGGTTGTTTTCTTTCGTCCTGTTTGCCATCCGCCGACTGATACCGGCCCTGAAAACCGGTTTATTTCCCGGTGGCGCCGTCTTACTCCAGACCGCCCGGGAGATTGGTCGGCAAAAGCCCGGCGTCCAGGATGCCCTGGTCGATTTCCTACAAATTTATCAGGGACAGGCCACGCAAACCGATCCGGTCATCCAATGGGCGTCCTTGCACCAACTGTATCGCCGGTTTAAAGGGATTGTTTTTACCGAAGCCGTTCGATTTCGGGCATTCCGGCGGTACCTCCGGAGAATGGCCATTCTGGGAACCTTGGTTTTGGTGATCTTCTTCCTCTTCCCCGGGAGCATACAAACGGCTTTCTTACGGGTCATCTTTCCCGGCGAGTCTTTTGAACCGGCCCTGCCGTTTCGATTGGTGAATTTATCGGGAGATCGGCAGGTCCTTAAAAACGATCCGGTTGTTCTGGAGGGACGGGTGGAGGGTACCTTGCCGGATCGTATCTGGCTGGTGACGGAAAGATCGAAACCGGAGGGGGAATCGGCGGTGCAGGAACGCATGGAACTGTCCTTTGCCGGGGGCACGGCGTTTCGCTACGAAATTCCCCACGTCATGGAAGAGTTTCGCTACTGGTTCGAGGCGGCATTGGAAACGGCTCCTTACAAAGACCGGGTGGCCAGAAGTTCCGTGGGAGTCGTCCAGGTACGAGAACGGCCTTTTATCCGGAACCTGCAGATCAAATTGATTCCCCCGGACTACACCGGTTTATCGCCGGTTTTACTGGACGCAAACAACGGGGACATTGTTGCCCTTTTGGGTACCCGGGTGGAGCTGGAAATCGAGACCAACAAGGCTCTGATGGAAGCCTACTTATTGTTTCAAGATTCCTCGCGCGTGGTGCTGAAACGCATGGCCAATCGGGCCCGGGGGGCGTTTACCGTGCGCAGGAATGATCAATATCAAGTGGTGGTTGTGGACACCGACAGCATTGCCAATTATCAACCCGTTCAGCATTCCATTTTCGCGCTGCCGGACGATCCGCCGTCTGTGGAATTCGTCCAGCAGGCACGAGATATGGAATTGGGGGAAACGCTTGGGGTTCCCCTGCATTTGAAGTTGCAAGATGACTATGGAGTGCAAAAGCTCTGGTTAAAGGGACGGGTGATCCGGGCCGGTTCCACCGGCGATACCAGCACGTTTGCTTTGAACTTGCCGTTCCGGCAAATTGATGATCGACAGGCCGTCAGCCGGGTCGAATGGGATTTAACCGATTTCTATCTGGTTCCCGAAGATTATGTGGAATATTTCGCCGAAGTCTGGGATAACAACACCCTATCCGGTCCCGGGATCGGCCGAACCCCTGTGTACATTATCCGTCTTCCTTCCTTGATCGATGTGCTGGAGGATAGCGAAACCGCCCTGGCCGAGCGGTTGCAGGAAACCCAGGATGTGGTTCAGGAACAAAAGGAATTGAAGAAAGAACTGGAAGAGATTGCTCGAGAGATTAAACGCCAAAAAGAGTTGACCTGGGAACAGCGGAAGGCTCTGGAAGCGAAACTGAATCAACATCGCCGATTGCAGGAAAAACTGGAACAGATTCAGAAAGAGGTCGAAAAAACCGTCCGTCAACTGGATGAACAACAGCTGCTCAGTCCGGAGACGCTGGAGAAGTTTTTTGAATTGCAAAAAATGTTTCAGGAGCTGGCTACTCCGGAATTGCAAAAGGCCATGGAACGCCTGCAGCGGGCTCTGGAAAAGATGGATCCCCAAAAAATAAAAAAAGCCCTGGAACAGTTTCGGTTTTCGCTGGAAGAGTTTGAGCGGCGTGTAGAGCGCACTTACGAATTGTTCAAGCAGGTGCAGCTGGAGCGCATGATGGACGAACTGGTGAATCTGGCGGAAAAATTACGGGAAAAGCAGAAGGACATCAATCAACGGCTGGCCGAAAAAGCGTTGAGCGGGGACGAACGTCAACAACTGGCGAATCAAGAAGGAAGTTTGCGCAAGGAGCTCGATTTTCTGGAACAGAAGCTGGGCAAGACCCGGGAAGAGTTTCGGGAAGAAATGGTCTCGGTTTCCCGGGATTTGGAAAAAGCCCAGGCGTATTTAGAAGAAAGGCAAATCCAGAGCCGCATGGATACCATGCAGCAGGCGATTCGTTCCGGGCGACAGCAAAAGGCCCGCCAAGCCGGACAAAGCATCCAATCCCAGCTGGAAACATTGCAAAGCCTGATGCAGCAAACCCGGGAACGGATGACTTCCCTGCAAAAAGAACAATTGATGCAGGCCATGCGCAAGGTGACCGAAGAAATGTTACAGACTTCTTTCCGTCAAGAAAGGCTGATGCAACAATCCCGTCAAATCGACATGGCCTCCCCCCGGATAACGGACATTGCCCGCCGTCAGTCCCAGATTCGAGAGACCGTGCACCATATCACACAGCAGTTGATTCAGATTGGGAACAAAACCTTTTTCCTTTCTCCCCAGATGAACAGCATTTTACAAAGTATGTTGCTGAACATTGGTAAATCGTTAAAAAGTCTGGAAAACCGGAATCCACGCTCGGCGGCCCATGCCCAAAAACAGGTCATGGCCTATCTGCATCAGGCCATTCTTTCGATGCGTAGCGCCATGCATCAATTATCGCAGGCCGGTTCCGCCTCGGGTTTCGAGGAGTATTTGAAACAACTGCAACAGATGGCCGGTCAGCAGGGACAGTTGAACCGGCAGTCCATGAGTTTGTTTCAACAGATGCAAAGTGGACGGTTGCAATTGAGCGAAGAGGCGCTGGCCCGGTTGGCGGCTCAACAAGAGATGATCCGACAGTCCCTGGAACAATTAATGCGCACCAGAGGACAGGCCCGGGGGGATATATTGGGTCGGTTGGATGGATTGGCCAAAGAAATGGAAGCGGTGGTCGACGAATTAAAACGCAGAAGACTGGATCGTCAGGTCATTGAACGGCAGAAACGCATACTTTCCCGGTTATTGGATGCTCAAAAGTCCATCCGGGAAAAGGAATACTCTAAGAAACGAAAGGCGGAGTGGGAAGCCAAACCCATCGTGAAGTCCCCCCCGGAATTGCGTCGGGATCGAATATTCCGGGAGGATGCATTGAGAAAGGAGCTGCTGCAATCACTGGAAGAAGGGTACTCCTGGGAATACCGGCAGCTTATTCGTCAATATTACGAGACCCTGGTGCGGCAGAACCGGCGGCCGGATTAATGGGATGGGGCGGGCCCCAGTCTGAAAAACAAACATCGGCGGTTTTGAAAACATTTCCGGATACTTTATCCCCGGGCGAGGCGCCTTTCGGACGTGTCCCCCCATTGGAGAAAACAATCCCTCTGATAAAAACGATGCGCTTTTCGAATTGAGAACAGCATAGGTATGCCTTTCCCGTGTTGGGGCGGGTTGCGGAAGAGGACCCGAAGGGAGCGGCGGAAAGAGCCGCAAAGGAAAACGGAATCGGGTTGCTTTGGGCGTGGATTTTTCGCAAAATCGATATATGAAAAAATTGTGGTTATCTACATTTTTTCTTTGGGGATTCTGGACCGCATTGCCGCCGCCGGTTTTGGCCGGGGATCAGAGTTCTTTTCACCCGCCTTGTGAGATCGAAATTCAGCTTCAGCGCGAACAGGACGGTCGTTTGCCTGTTCGGGGGTTTTATTATCGTCCGGTAAAAAAGATGAAAGTCGGGCTGGTTTTGAGTGGTGGAGGGGCCCGCGGCCTGGCCCACATCGGGGTACTGAAGGCGCTGGAG